>NZ_BAAHXV010000054.1:0-23212 GCF_054657895.1 Desulfatiferula olefinivorans
ACAGATGCCGGTTTAATCGCTCTCACAGAGGCACGGAGACACAGAGAACGCCGGACATGCCGGGGCATGTCGCACGGCAACGGCCCTGTGGGCATCCCATGCCGTGACGGAAAAGATCCCCGGCTCGTTTTCGTCATGGTCAACCCATTCAACCACCCGGTCGCTGCGCTCCCTGAAGCACACGAAGACCACGAAGGAAGCATGGTTTGTCACAGCCCGACACCGCCATCGTGAACGTGCTCGTGCTCGTGACCGCAAGCGTGAACGGCATGATCCTTCCCGCAGGAAGAGACTGTGTGTTTTAAAAATCATACATGCGATTGCCCTGGAGAAAACCCATGGATGTACCCTTCTTAATCGTTATCGGGATCGGTATCGTTATCGGATTCGATCCTCAGACCGTTTCGATACCGATTTCGATTGCGATAGTGACGGTTAAAAGCCATACCGGCACGGCATGCGATTGCCCCGGCCGTCCGCCCCTTCAGGCGTGAGTGTTCCGGGTACATCAACCCGCAGGATGCCCTTGACAAACCCTTCGGACTGCCCTATAAGCCCTGAAATGAAAACTGTATATTTTTTATACAAATCCGCCCATTTTTCTAAGGACAATGTACAATGACGGGCACGCCCACTTCGTTTCCCTGGGGTAACTATCTGATGCGGGTGGTGGTTCCCACGGTCCTCACCTTCATTCTGTTTGTGGTGTCCTTTTTCTACGTGATCATCCCCTCGGTCCGGGACACCGGCATGGAACGCAAAAAAGAAATGATCCGGGAACTGACCCTGTCGGCCTGGAACATCCTGGCCAAGCTCCACGATGACGAGCAGACGGGCAGGCTCACCCGTGAGGATGCCCAGGCCCGGGCCATCGACCAGATCCGCAACCTCCATTACGGCCAGGAAATGAAAGACTATTTCTGGATCAACGACATGGTCCCACGCATGATCATCCACCCTTACCGCACCGACTTAAACGGCAAGGACCTGTCCGATTACACGGACCCGGACGGGAAAAAGGTGTTCATGGAAATCACCCGGGTGGTCCGCGAGCAGGAATCCGGGTTCGTCACCTATAAATGGCAGGCCAACGACCGTCCGTCCCTGATCGTCCCCAAAATTTCCTACGTCAAGGGTTTCGCCCCCTGGCAATGGGTGATCGGCACGGGCATCTACATCGATGACGTCAAGGCGGAAATCGACCGGCACATCGAAAAGATCGCCGCCGTCTCCATCGTGATCTGCATGATCAACATCCTTATCTTTTCCTTCATCATCCGGGAAAGCTACCTGACCCACAAACGGCAGAAAAACGCGGAGATGGAACTCAAAAAGACCAAATCCTCTCTGGCCCTGTCTGAAAAAATGGCCTCCCTGGGGTCCCTGGCCGCCATGGTGGCCCACGAAATCAACAACCCCTTATCGGGCATTTTGTCCTACGCGAGGCTGTGCACACGGTACCTTACCAAGGAGGATCTGGGAGAAAAAGACCTGGAGGCGGTGCGGGGGAACCTGTCCATCATGGCCGGTGAGGCCAAGCGCTGCGGCGATATCGCCAAGAATCTGCTTCTGTTCGCCCGACAGTCCGTGGGCAAGGTGGAGACCGTCCACCTGAACGATCTGGTGACCCTCTCCGTCAAGATCATTGACCACAGCGCCAAAATGAAGGAAATCGACCTCAAGACCGACCTCGATCCGGGGAACGATCAGATCTGTTGCGATCCCGGCGCCATTCAGCAGATCCTGGTCTCTTTGATCGTCAACTCCCTGGACAGCTCGTCCAAGGGCAGCCGGATCGTGGTCAACACCGATTGCAGCGACGAGAGCGTACTGCGGTTTAAGGTCATCGACCATGGTCACGGCATCGAAGACAAGGATCTGCCGTTTATTTTCGACCCTTTTTTTTCGACCAAAAACTCAAGCACCAGCCTGGGCCTGGGGCTTTCGGCCGTCTACGGCATCGTCCAGAACCATTCCGGCACCATCGACGTGAGATCGAAACCGGGACGGGGCACCCAGTTCACCATCACCCTGCCCCGGGAATACAAGGAAAACCAGACTGAAGCCCACACGAGGTAAGCATCATGATCAAACCGTCGGATATCGCCATCCTGATCGTCGATGACGAATCATCCATCAGAAACGCCCTGAGCCAGTGGTTCGAGATGGACGGCTATCGGGTCGACACGGCCGAGGACGCCAACAGCGCCCTTCTGAAACTCCAGGAAGGCCCCTGGGACATCGTGATGCTCGACATCAAGATGCCCGGCATCGACGGCCTGGAGCTCCAGCGCCGCATCAAGAAGATCGATCCGGCCATCATCACCATCATCATGACGGCCTTCGCGTCGGTGGACACCAGCATCCAGGCTCTCAAGGAAGGCGCCTTCGACTACATCGTCAAACCGGTGGACCCCGACGAAATGAGCCATCTGATGCGCAATGCGGTGGAGCAGCGGCGTCTTTACTACGAAAATCTCCAGCTCAAGCAGCATATCGACGGGTTTGCCCTTTCAGGTGAAATCAACGGGGAAAGCCCCGCCATGAAAAAGGTCATCGAAAAGGTCGTGGAGGTCGCCCCGACCGAAACCACGGTGATGATCAAGGGGGAAAGCGGGGCGGGCAAGGAACTGATCGCCCGGGCCATTCACGGCAACAGCAACCGGCGCTATTTTCCCATGATCACCATCAACTGCGGCACCTACACGGAAGGGCTTCTGGAAAGCGAACTGTTCGGCCATGAAAAAGGGGCCTTCCCCGGGGCTCTTTATCGACGCCAGGGCCGTCTCGAAATGGCCGACAAGGGCACCCTCTTTCTGGACGAGGTGGGCCAGATCGGCGACAAAATGCAGGCCGACCTGTTGCGGGTCATCGAGACCCAGCGGTTCACACGCCTGGGGGGCGACCGGGAGATCGAGGTGGATTTCCGGGTGATCTGCGCCACGACCCACGATCTCGAATCCGCCGTCCAAGCCGGCACCTTTCGCAAGGATCTTTACTACCGCCTGAACGTGGTGTCCATCCCCGTCCCGCCCCTCCGGGAGCGGAAGCTTGACATTCCGGCCATTGCCCGGTCGTTTATCAAACGCTTTTCCCAGTCGATGAACAAACACGTCATCGATCTGTCCAACGACACCCTGGACCGGCTGTTGGCCTACGACTGGCCCGGCAACGTCCGTGAACTCAGAAACGTGATCGAACGGGCCATGGTGGTGGCCCGGGGCAACCTGATCGAACTGCACGACCTGTCGTTCTTTTTTCCCCAGGAGCAATCGACCATGGGGGAAAGGATTCTGTCTCTTGAAGAAGTGGAAAAACATCACATCCAGAAGGTGCTGGAGCTGACCGGGGGGAATATCGTCAAGGCGGCGGGGCTGCTCAAGGTCAGTCGTCTGACCCTTTACAACAAAATCAAGAAATATCAGCTGAAGAAAACCAAAGGGGACGGCAAGGCCTGATTATGGCGTATATCTATATCCTGCCGATACAGACATCTCCGTCGTTCTGGATCGAACCCCTTGAACAAGGCATCCGCCGGGCCTTCGGATATCAGACGCGAAAGCTCAAGCGAAAAATCAGCCTTGACCAGGCCTTCGACATCACGAGGTCCCAGTACAGTTCGTCACAGATCCTTCGCGACATTATCGCCGATCCGCCCGCTGACGCGATAAAGATCCTGGGCATCGTCGATGTAGACCTGTACATTCCGATTCTGACCTTCGTTTTCGGCGAAGCCCAACTTCGGGGCATCGGCTCAGTGGTGGCCATGCATCGGCTGAACAACAAATTTTACGGCCTTCCCGAAGACAGGGACCTGCTCACTGAACGGCTGATCAAAGAAGCCGTTCACGAGCTGGGCCATAATTTCGGTCTGGTCCACTGTCCCAATCAGAGCTGCGTCATGCGATCCTCAACCTATGTGGAGGACATCGATTTCAAATCCCATGAACTTTGCCGAAACTGCCGGGACCGGTTGGCATCCCCTTAGGAACACCGCCACCGCTGACCTTGAGATGGCCGATACCGGGGCTGATCCGCGTGGGCGCCTTTCGAACAACACCCTGATCCGCTCTGCACAGCGAATCCTGGAGGGGAGGCCCAGCAAGGAAAACCCTTATCTTTCCCGAAGCCACCGGCATGACATCATGCCGCATGGAGTGTGGCCGAAGAGCGAAGAGGTTCCCTTGATCCGGAAGCACCAGGACTCTGCATGACCGGTGTGTCCGGGGGGGTTGTCCGTTTGCGCGATCACGCGCGGATCATCACCACCAGCTATCGTCTTTCAGATCATTCAACGTCTAACATATCAATCCGGTGTTGAACCTGCGGGAAGGTTCGGCTCGGGACCCCTCACATTCTGCCGGTTTGTGTGGGGTGTTCCGAACGTCCTCCTCCCGCAGGCCCGTCACCAATAGCTACATCATCACTAAGCCGTCGCTACTTGCCGTCGCCCGGCTTGATTTTCTCACCACCGTCGGCCATGGTCAGGCCAAGACCGGGCTGAAACATGACCCCGTCGGCCTGGGTCTCTTCCTCGGTCCGGCCGATCAGGGAAATCGTAAGAAGGGCACTGATTGCCAGAAGGACCGTGGCCAGGATGAACGATGAATTCATGGTGCCGGTCAGGGCCTTCATCATCTGGGACACGCGGCTGAGCACGAAGCCGCCCACGCCCCAGGCGGTAAACAGGATGCCGTAGTTGACGCCGTACCCCTTGAATCCCCAGAGATCCTTGGCGATGGAGGGGAACAGGGCCAGGTTGGCGCCATAGTTGAAACCGATAAAGGTCGCCAGAAGAACGATGACGATGCCCGTCGTATTCTGCCCGCCCACCAGGGGAATGGACAGAAGCATCAGGACGGCCTGAAACAGATGGACGGCCAGAATGGTCTGATTCCGGCCGAAGCGGTCGGAAAGAATACCGGTGATCACGCGGCCCCCGGCGTTGCCCACGGCCATGATGGCCACGGCGATAAAGGCATATTCGCCCATGCTTTTCTTGGCAAGGCCCGCCACGCTGGAAATCACCATCAGCCCGGCACCCGCGCCGACAAAATAGATGACCCACAGCTTCCAGAAATTCAGGGTCTTGAGAATTTTGGTCCAGTGAACATCACCGTGGGAGGCCTTTTTCTTGTCCACGGGCTTTGTTTCAACAGGCACATACCCTTCGGGAGGATTGACCAGAAGAAGCGACAGACCGCAGACCACACCGATGAAGGCCACGCCGTAGATCAGCATGGCCTGGTTGACGCCCACGGTGCCGATCAGGTAACCGGAGAGGGGAGCGATGTACACCGGAGCCAGGCCGAAACCCGCCACGATCAGGCCGGCGATCAGGCCGGTTTTCGATGCGGGAAACCATTTGAGCCCCGGGGGCGTGGTGGCGGAATAACCGAACCCCATCCCGGCACCGGCCAGAAGGCCAAAGCCCAGGACCCAGGACCAGTAACTGGTGGTCTGAGAAATCCAGATCAGGCCAAGACCGACCATCAGACCGCCGATAAAGGCGGTGATGCGGGGCCCGAATTTATCCTGACATTTTCCGGCGGCAATCATGGAAAAGGCAAAGGCCAGACAGCAGAGGGAATAGGGATCGTTGAGGTTGGCCGGATTCCAGGAAAAGGCCCCTTCCCCGCCGGTTTTGATGGAGGTTTCGATGGCTGCCTTGAAGATGCTCCAGGCATAGAGAATGCCAAGGGCAAGATTGATTCCCACTCCGGCAAATGTGACAGACCACCCTTTATTTTTTACTGTGTCGGACATGAGCACCTCCAAAACCAAGCGCTGTTAAGTTTCTGTTCATTACCTGCAACCAAATTTGCAAATGGACCCCTTTATACGGTTTTAATGTTCATTTTGTCAACACATTCTTTTATCAAAAAGCATTAATGTATAATTTATTAACACCCAGCGATGATCCGGGCGCACTGATCCCTCCCCGCTCATACTCCCCGGACAGGGCCATTCGGAACTTTTGCTTGATCTTTGCGCGTGTTCTGATAGGAATCTGCTTGATTCATTCAATTATATTTACATCAGGTATATTTACACAGGGAGACCACGACCATGCTTTTCAAAAAAATGACCCTCGTATTCAGCGCCCTTGTGCTGCTCACCTCCTGCCAGGACTTGCTGAACAACCTGACCCTTGAAAACATCCAGAAACGGCTGACCCCCAAAGCCTCCCCTGAGATGGTTGCCATGATCCGCGACAAGGCGGCAGGACTCGCGTTTTCCCCGGCCGAAAGTCTGGGGCGGTCGGGCAAGAGCCGGATGACCCTCAAAGAAGGTCAGTGGGTCACCACCCTGACCACCCAGAAAGATGCCGGAGGTGACGTCACCCTGTCGACCACCCGTGTGATCAGCGTGACCGACCAGACCGTGGTCATGGAGACCGAGTCCTACTCCGCCCTGGAGCGGGGTGAACGCCGGCTGGCCCGGATCACCTTTGAAAACTACCCGGTCCGCAGTGACCTGTCCTACGGTCCGGAGGATGCCGACGCCATCCGAAACGTCAGGATCACCGCCATGGAAACCCGCACCGGCAACGAGCCTGTCCAGGTCATGCCCGCCGAAGCCCTGGCCATGTCCCAGGGGCTCGCCCAGAACCTCACCGGCGTGAATGTGAGGTCCGGTGAATTGATCGCCGATGCCTGTGTCGGCGACTACATCACATCCAAACGCTGCTACACCTTCGATTTCACCGTGTCGGTCATGGGCATCACCCAGTCCGGCCGATCCACCGTCCACAGCAAGATTCCCGTCACGGGCCTTGTCCGGACGGATACCGACACCATGATCCAGGAAACCATCGCCTTCGGGACGTCGGGGGCCGTCTCCCTGTTCTGACGGCGGCGGTTGACGGCCGCCGCCTGAGGCTCTTTGAGGAAAAAGGATTGTTATTCATGATCAACCAGAAACCATCCCAGCCGGTGCTGTCGTTTCTCGTCAGGTTCATCCTGCCCTCGCTGATCACCATCATTCTTTTCCTGACGGCTTTTTTTTCGATCATCATCCCGACCATCGAAAAAAACAGCCTGGACCGGAAACGGGAAATGATCCGGGAGCTGACCACCTCGGCCTGGAATATTTTTGCCAAGCTGGATCACGATGCCGAAACGGGCCTGATGTCCACCGAAGAAGCCCAGCGCCAGGCCATCGACCAGATCCGGAACCTTCACTACGGTAGGGAGATGAAAGACTATTTCTGGATCAACGACATGCACCCCCGCATGGTGATCCACCCCTACCGCACCGACCTGAACGGCAAGGATCTGTCCGACTACACCGATCCCAGAGGGAAACACATCTTCCTTGACATGGTCCGAATCGTCGAGCAAAGCGGCGACGGTTACGTCGAATACATGTGGCAGTGGAAGGATGAAACGGGCCGCATTCTTCCGAAGATATCCTACGTCAAAGGATTTGCGCCCTGGGGCTGGATCATCGGCACCGGCATCTACGTGGATGACGTCAAGGCCGAAATCCGCGCCATCACGGGCGACCTGATCAAAATCACGCTGATCATTCTTTTGATCATCACCCTGATGCTGGCCTACATCGCCAACCAGAGCTACAAAGCCCTCAAGGAAAAACAGCGGGCCGAAAAGGCCCTGCGCGAATCGGAAGAAAAGTACCGGACCCTGGTCGAATCCGCCGGTGAGGGTATGTTCATGGCCCTCGAAGGGGCGTTCATGCATGTCAACCAAACCATCGCCGACATGCTCGAATACAGCAAGGAGGATCTGTCGGGCATGAGGGTCGAAGACATTTTCGCCGGTTCAAAGACCGGAGACGATGCCGTCTACCTGCGCGATCTGCGTGAGGGGAAAACCGTTCCCGAACGGTTCGAGACCCGGCTGAAAACAAGGACGGGGGGCATACGGGACGTGACGTTGTCGGCCACGCCGATTTCCCTGGCCGGCAACACCGGTTACATGGCCGTGGTGTCGGACATCACGAAACAGAAAAAAGCCGAAAGCGAACTGGGGGCCAGCGAGGAAAAATTCCGCACCATGGCCAACAACCTCAATGTGGGTTTTTTCCGTATGACCACGGGCCGGAACCCCCGGTTCATCGAAGTCAACCCCGCCCTGGTGGAACTGTTCGGTTATGACTCCAAGGAAAGCCTGCTCAGCACCCCCATCATCAACCTGTATCACAATCGGGAAGAATACCGGACCCTGGCCCCAAAGGCCAATGAGAAAGGCCTCCGCCGGGAAGTGATGAAATTCAAAAAGAAGGACGGGTCGACCTTCTACGCCTCGATCTGGGGCGTGCGCGTCAATCCGGACGCCAAAAACCACTTTTTTGACGGAATCCTCGAAGACATCACCGAGGTGGTCATCCGGGACGAAGCCAGCAAGAACATGATTTCCGAAATGCAGTCCACGCTGATGTACTTCAACCAGCCCCTGGATCAGCTGAATCCCCGGGACATCACGGTCTGCACGCCTGAGCTTCCCATTCGCGAGGCGGCGAAGCTCATGAACAATCGGAGCACCGATGTACTGCTGGTACGGACCGAGGACGAAACGGATCACGGCGTTCTGACCGACCATGATCTCCGCAAGGCCCTGATCCGTCCGGACAATCCCGGTGAAAAGACCGTATCAGACATCATGACCGACCACATCGTGTCCCTCCCCGGCCAGGCGTCGGTGTTCGAAGCCTGGCACGTGATGATGGACCGCAAGATCTCCCACCTGTTCATCACGGACACCGGCGAGAAGATCAAAGGGGTTCTGAGCAGCAACGACATCCTGGCCATCCAGAACTATTCACCGTCGGTTTTGCTGTGCAACATCAAGGAGTCGCAAACCCCCGACGACATCATCCGGCTGAAATCGGTCCGGCCCTACCTGATCACCACCCTGATCGAAAGCGGGGCCAAGCCCCAGAACATCAACCATCTGACCACACTGATCAGCGACACGATCCTGACCAAATTCATCGAATTCGCCATCGACCAGCTGGGACCGCCGCCGGTTCCTTTCGCGTTTATCGTGTTCGGCAGCGAAGGCCGGGAGGAGCAGACCCTGCATACGGACCAGGACAACGCCATCGTGTTTGCCGATGTGCCGCCCGGCGACCTGGAAGGCGTCAACGCCTACTTCCTGGCCATGGGCACCCGGGTCTGCACCTGGCTGGACGAGGTGGGGTATTCGTTCTGCTACGGCAACAACATGGCCATGAATCCGGAGTACTGTCAGCCCCTGGACACCTGGAAACAGTACTTCAGCAAGTGGATTTTCTCCGCCGGCGCCGAAGACCTGCTCCAGACCAAAATCTTTTTTGACTTCCGGATTGCCTATGGAGAAAGCCGTTTTGAAACGGCCCTCAGGGAACATCTGAACACCTGCGTCTCCGACAATCACCGTTTTTTCCAGATGCTGGCTCGGAACATCCTGCCCATGGCGCCGCCCATCGGACTGTTCGGCAATTTTATCGTCGAATCCTCCGGCGAAAACCGGGGATCGTTCGATATCAAGAGTTCGATGATGCCCATCGTCGACTTCGCCCGGATCTACGCCCTGAAAAACAAAATCGCCACGTCGAACACCATCATGCGTCTCGACGCCCTGCGCGACATGAAAGTTCTGACGGAACTCAACCATCAGGAGATGGTCCAGGCCTACAACTACCTGATGCAGATCCGGCTGAGAATCCAGGCCGAGGCCGTGTCCAACCGGAGCAGGCATCCGAACAACTACGTGTATCCCAAAACCCTCACCTCCATCGAGCAGAAACTGCTCAAGGAGATCTTCGCCCAGACGAAAAACTTCCAGGTCCGGCTCAGCTACGACTTTACCGGCCAGATAGGCAATCTGTAATGATCATGATCGTTTCGGACACTCACTGTTACTACGATATCGTCAATCGGCAGATCGACTACGCCGAGGACGTGCTTGGGCATACCATCACCAGCGTCATCCACCTGGGGGATTTCGGCATCTACAAACCGCACCTCAGGCACTACTTCAGAAAAAGCAAAAAAAGCTTCCGCCGTCCCCTTTACGTCATCGACGGCAATCACGAGGATTTCAAACATCTCCACAGACTCGTCACCGTCTACAAAGACTGTTTCACCTACCTGCCCCGGGCCACGGTCCACACCATCGACGGTTACCGCTTTCTGGCTCTGGGCGGCGCGGCCTACATGGATTCCATGATCACGGAAAAAGGGGCGGTGATCACCAACCAGCAGATCAACGACTGCCTGTCTTTCTCTCCCGACGAGGCGGACATCATCATCACCCACGACTGCCCCTCGGGCATCGGCGTCCCCAACACCCCGGGCATGGGCCATTTCGGCGAGCCCGGTTTCCCCCGCAGCGAGGAACTGGCCGCCCATTTCAAGCCCCGCCTCTGGCTGTTCGGCCACCACCACAAATGGTACTGCGCCCGGGACGCCCATACGGCCTACTACGGCCTCGCCGGCGTCTGGAAAGGCTTCGGCCTTCTCGACGACAACTACCACTTCACCATGGTCTCCCACCAGGTCCCCTGGGACAAGACCCCCTTCATCGAAAAACTGCTGATCAAACTGCGCATCATCCGGCCGGAATCGCCGGATTATTCGTAAAATAAACGCACAAGGCGAAAATGCAGCCTCCGGCGGCCCTGCCGGGGGCCCGCCTTTTGAAAAGGCGGACAAACAGGTATTTAAATGTCTCTCAGGCGCCAAGGCAGAAAAAATTGGCCTCCGGTTTATTGGTTGTAAAAAATAATTTTTAACAATTATTTCAAGACCTTTCTATTATAGGAAAAACGATCAATTATTTGGATCGCAACTCCATAGAAATTAATATAAATAATATCAAACAGTTGAAGCTACAATAACTTTCATTCATGTGTCTATAAGGTGAGGGGCTTTCCCCTTGAGAAAATCTACAGATTTATTAACCACCCGTTCGCTGCGCTCACTGAAGAACACGAAGGATTACGAAGAAAAGCCCACTATTTATGTACTTCTTCGTGCTCTTCGTGCCCTTCAGTGAGCAACGCGAACGGGTGGTTTAACAATTGAAAAATCACCTCCAACTTGAGGGAAGTGCATAACCAGAAAAATCTATTTACGCATTTTGTCCAATACATAAACAACAATCGGTGGCTCCAAATTATCATCCTTGCTATTATCGGAATTATCACAGCAATTATCCGATGAGTGCAAAACAAAAAGGGGATCGTTTTTCAACGATCCCCTTTTGTTATTCACAGCGTATTTAACCGCTTACGGCGGCTTACTTGTCCTTCTGGGTCATCAGTGAAACGATGACGAGGGTCAAAAAGCTCAGCGGAATGGCGACGATACCCGGGTTGTCCAGGGGGATCGGAGCCGTGGCCGTGGTTTTGTACAGATCAAGGAAGGTACTCGGTGACAGGAGGATGATCACCAGGGAGGTCACGATACCCACGAAAATGGAGGCGATGATCCCCTGGGCGGTGGTCTTCTTCCAGAACAGCATCATCAGAATCGCCGGCAGGTTGGCGGCGGCCGCCACGGCGAACGCGAGGCCGACCAGGAACGACACGTTGATGCCCTTGAAGACGATACCGAGGATGATGGCGAGGATACCGATACAGACGGCGGAAATCTTACCGGCAGCAACGGCGCCCTTGTCGGTCATCTCGATGCCCATGTAGTTGGTGATAAGGTCATGGGCCACCGCACCGGAGGCGGCGACGATCAGACCGGAAACGGTGCCGAGAACAGTGGCGAAGGCGATGGCGGAAATGATCGAGAAAATCACCACACCAAAGAACTTGGCCAGAAGCGGCGCGGACATGTTGCTGCTTTCCACGTCAAGAACACCGGTGTACATGGCGCCAAGACCCATAATCATGGTCAGCACGTAAAAGAAACCGATGGAGCCGATGGCCACGATGGTGGATTTCCGGGCATCCTTGGGGCTCGGTACGGTGTAGTAGCGGATCAGGACGTGGGGAAGCGCTGCGGTGCCCAGGAACAGGGCCAGCATCAACGAGACGAAGTTCAGTTTGGACATGAAGGTCGACCCCTTGTCCACCTTGAATTTCAGACCCGGACGCATGATGTCCTTGCCCGAGGTGGGGTTCTGTTTCCAGATGGTGACCTTGTCGTCGCCGTCCATGAACAGCACCTTGGTAAAACGAACGACCTCGCTCTGCTCAACCGCGGCGAGAAATTTAACCGGGTTCATCGGACCGGTCGATTCCACTTCCTTGCCGTCCATGACGAGCTTGCTGGCATGACCCACCTGGTAGAAGCGCTGGTCTTCCTTGGGAGCGCCGTTATACAGCACCCTGCCGTCGGCGGTCTTCACCAGGCACAGGGTTTCCTTGAGCAGGGTTTTTCCGTCTTTTTCGTCGATGGTCCAGTAGGAGATGAAATCGTCTTTTTTCACCTTGACAAAGGTGCCTTTAGCGGTTTCGATCGTGCCGAGAACGGTGTAAGAGGCATCGTCCACCGCGGTGATGGTACCGCCTTCCGTCACGGCCGTCAGGGTCACGAAATCATGGTACTCTTCGTAGGGTTTCTTGCTGATCCCGTTGTTGAAAATGTAGACCGAAAGAATCGTGGAGAAGATAATCAGAAGACCGCCCTTGAGGAACTGGACATAGGTGGTGGAGGTCATGCCGGCGGTGGCCACGATGTAGATCACGATACAGCCGACGATGATGACGCCCCAGTAGTGGGGAAGACCCAACAGCGGGGTGACGAGAACGCCGGCACCGACCATCTGGGGAATCAGGTAGCACAGGGAGACGATCAGGGTACTGATGGCGGCGGCCAGTTCGATTCCCTTGGAGTTGAATTTGTAGTTGAGTGCATCGGTGAAAGTGTATTTCCCGAAGCGTTTCATGGGTTCGGCCACCAGGAACAGGGCCACGACCCAACCGGCCAGGTAACCGATGGAGTATAAAAACCCGTCGTAACCGGCCACGGCGATCAGACCGCAGATCCCGAGAAAGGAGGCGGCGGACAGGTAGTCACCGGCAAAGGCGATGCCGTTGACGGCCCAGTGGATGCTTCCGCCGGCCGCATAGTAGCCTTTGGCGGATTGGGTTTTACGTGCGAAAAACGAAGACATGCCCAGTACACCGAGTACGAAGGCGATAAATATACCGACAGCTAGTGGTGAAGCGATGTAAGTCAATGTAAAATCTCCCCTTATTTATTCAGTTCATCTTCTTTTGCCGTGCAGAGCTTGTTGTAGATGAGACCCATTACGATCGCCAGAACGATCAGGCCGACGCCGTAGACCAGTGCCAGGTTGAGACCGGCAAACACGATCACGCCCATGAGTTTGGGGTTGACCACGTTGATGACGATAAAACCGGCATAAACAAGGACGTACGCAATAAACATGTAGACGCCGAGTTTGGACTTGTAATCGGACGCGTGATCCACGCCCCAGTCTGATGATGGTCCATGTCCACCCATAATTTCCTCCAATCATGATAATTAATGTTTCAACGTTGAAAAACCAAACCGTGTTCGTCATGAACACGAAAAAAAATCCCCACCCTTCTTTGATCGCAGGGCAGGCTTTTTCACGATGTGTGTGTTACCCCCTCTTGTTATCACGGTTCCATTCATTCCCGCCCCGTGCCCGGAAAGGGAATGCCTGCCATATGGACGGCCCTGATACACGTGTGTATAAAAATCGCAGATCCATGGATGAATGTCACCCGGCAGTTATGACCTCACCCGGACCGGCCACCCGCATCATGCAGCCGTTCTCCCTTGTTACGCCCGTTCATTCCTGCGTGCAGAGTCGTGTAGACGGCAGGTCGAAACGGGATGTTAAGGGAAAGCACATATCATCCCGCCTGAATTTAATCAAGACAATTGAACGGATTTTTCGCCAAAAAAAACCGGCCCCGAAGGGCCGGCGTTTTTTCAGTCTTCTTTCCAGAAGGGGGACATATTCCGAAGTTTTTGGATGATCGGAGGCAGTTTTTCAATGATGAAATCCACCTCGTCTTCGGTGTTGTAGCGACAGAGGGAAAAGCGGATGGTGCCGTGGGCGGCGGTGAAGGGAACGCCCATGGCCCGAAGCACGTGGGAGGGTTCCAGGGACCCCGAGGTACAGGCCGATCCCGATGAGGCGCAAATCCCTTCCTCGTTCATCATCAAAAGGATGGCCTCCCCTTCGATGAACTCGAAGCTGATGCTGGTGGTGTTGGGCAGGCGATGTTCGAGATCGCCGTTGACGAAACACTTGGGAATCAGCGCCGTCAGCCGTGTCTCCAGTTTGTCGCGCAGGGCTTTGACCCGGGTGTTTTCCTCGTCCATGTGCTCCGCGGCAATCTCGCAGGCCTTGCCCAGGCCCACGATGGACGCCAGGTTTTCCGTGCCGCCCCGCCGGTTGTGCTCCTGATGCCCCCCGATCATGTAGGGGAAAAACCGGGTTTTGTTCCGCAGGTACAAGGCCCCCACGCCCTTGGGCGCATGGAGCTTGTGGCCGGACAAGGAGAGCATGTCAAAGGGAATCGCGTTCACATCAACCGGGATTTTTCCGACGGCCTGGACCGCATCGGTATGAAAGAGAATGCCCCGTTCCTTGACTTTTTTTGCGATGTCCAAAATCGGGAAAATCGTTCCGGTCTCGTTGTTCGCCCACATGACCGACACAATGGCCGTGTCATCGGACAGGCCGGCGTACAGGGTGTCCAGATCCAGACGGCCCCGTGTATCCACGGGAACGAAGGTGGTTCGGTATCCTTCCTTGTCCAGGGATTCGCAGAGGCTTTTCACGGCCGGATGCTCGACCATGGTGGTCACGATATGTTTTTTCGCGGGATTCGCCAGAAGGGCGGACCTGATGGCCGTGTTGTTGCTTTCGGTCCCGCAGCTCGTAAAGATGATTTCATCATCCCGGGCCCCAAGAATCCCGGCCACCCGGCGCCGGGCTTTTTTAAGCAGATCGCCGGACTGGCCGCCCTTGTGGTGCATGCTCGACGGATTGCCGTAGATCTCCGTGAAGCAGGGCATCATCTCTTCGAGAACGGCCCCATCGATTTTCGTGGTCGCGTTGTTGTCAACATATACGGTTTTCATCCACAGCCTCCTCCACCGAAAGTTCCATGGACACCCGCTCCCGCAGCTTGGCTTCCACATGATTTTTAAGGGTGATCTGGGATTTGCTGCAGCCGGCACAGGCTCCCTGAAATTTCACGATGACCCGGTTGCCGTCCACGTCGATCAGTTCCATGTCGCCATGGTCCTTCTGAAGGGCGGGCCTTACATCCTCTTCGATGACCTTTTCGATCAGCTTGATTTTCTGCATGGTGGTCATCCTGCCCGGGAGGGGGAACGAGGTCGGATGTTCATAGCTGACCCCGTCGCTCACCGCCTTGATGATGGCCTCGATTTCCTGATGGCAGTTGCCGCAGCCGCCCCCGGCCTTGAGGTAGTCGGTCACCTCTTCGAGGGTGGTCAGTTTGGCTTCACGCACGGCACGCTCGATTTCAAGATCGGTCACGCCGAAGCAGTGGCAGACCACATTGCCCTTGGCCACCTTAACCGTCTCTCCCCGGTAGTCGGCAATGGCCCGCTCCAGGGCGTCCCGGCCCATGACCGAGCAGTGGATCTTCTCCTTGGGAAGACCGCCAAGATACTCGGCGATGTCCTCGTTGGTGATTTTGGCGGCCTCGTCAATGTGCATGCCGATGACCATTTCGGTCAGGGCCGAGGACGAGGCGATGGCGCTGGCACACCCGAAGGTCTGAAATCTGGCGTCTTCAATGATCTGATCCGCATTGATTTTCAGGGTCAGGGTCAGGGCGTCGCCGCAGGCCAGGGACCCCACTTCGCCGACACCGTTGGCCCCTTCGACCCGCCCCGTGTTCCGGGGGTTCAAAAAATGGTCTTTCACTTTGTCCGTATAATCCCACATGGTTTTTTCTCCATTCTCGTCTCGTGGTTGAAAGCCGTGTCGGCCCGGGACAGAACCGGCGCAAGCCTTGTTTGTTGTCGTTTAAAGAAGATAGCCATCATCCTTCGTTTTTCAAGCGTCCCCCCTGCCGGGGCCGATCAGAAAAAGGCCGTAGGTGGCCCGAAGGTTGGGCAGCACACGAACGATGCTGCCGTGCATGTCCGCCTTTCGGGTGTTGATGGCCACCCGCGAAAGAATCGTAAACCCCACGTCCCGGGAAAAGTGCTCGAAATCCTTGAGGGTCAGCACCCGGATGTTGGGGGTGTTGTACCAGTGATAGGGCAATTGCTCGGTGACGGGAACATACCCGCTCAACAGAAGCTGCCTTCTGATCCGCCAGTGCCCGAAATTGGGGAAACTGACCACGGCCATTCGCCCGATGCGAAGCATGGACCGGATCAGGGCGGGGGGATCGTAGACCTGCTGCATGGTCTGGCTGAGGATTACATAATCGAAGCCCTTGTCCGGGTAATCGTCAAGCTCGACGGCGATATCCCCCTGGATCACGGACAGGCCTTTTTCAATGCACACCCCGACCTTTTTTTCTGAAATCTCGATGCCCCGCTCCTCGACCTGTTTCCGGGTTTTCAGGGCGTGCAGCAAATCCCCCTCCCCGCAGCCCAGACCCAACACCCGCGAGCCGGGCTCGATCCAGGATTCGATGATGGAAAGATCGTAACGCATCAGCGCCCTCCCCCGCCGGCCCGAATACCGGCCAGAAATCCGGCCGTCATCCCTGAAAGCCTCTCATTCGGCAGCAGAAAGGCATCATGGCCGCAATCGGCTTCGATCTCGCAGAAACTCACGTCAAGGCCGTTGCGCTTGAGTACCCGAACGATGTCCCGGGACTGGTAGGTCGGATACAGCCAGTCCGAGGTGTAGGAGGCCACCAGAAATTTCGTCCCGGCGATCCGGAGACGTTCCAGCACCTCCGGGGCGTCATCGTAACGGGACAGATCGAAATAGTCCGCCGCCTTGGTGATGTACAAAAGGCTGTTGGCATCGAACCTCTCGACGAATTTCGCCCCCTGGTATCTGAGGTAGCTTTCCACCTGGAAATCCGTGTCGAAATCAAAGGAAAAATCCTCTTTGTCCTGAAGACGCCGACCGAACTTCTGGCGCATGGACGCATCGGACAGATAGGTGATGTGCCCGATCATACGGGCCACGGACAGCCCCAGCGAGGGTTTGTCGCCGGAATAATAGAACCCCCTGTTCCAGTTGGGGTCACCGACAATGGCCTGACGGGCCACCTCGTTGAAGGCGATGGCAAGGGCCGAATGCCGCAGGGTGCTGGCCAGAACCACCACGCCGCCCACCCGGTCCGGATAATGATGGGACCAGGTCAGGGCCTGCATGCCGCCCAGTGACCCGCCGACCACGGCATGGAGCCGGTCGATGCAAAGATGACTGACCAGCTTTTCCTGGGCCCGGACCATGTCGCCGATGGTCACCAGGGGAAAGGTCGTTCCGTAGGGCTCGCCGGTCGAAGGATCGATGGACGAGGGACCGCTGCTGCCCATGCAGCCCCCCAGGATGTTGGAGCAGATCACGAAATAGCGGTCCGTATCGATGCCCTTGCCCGGCCCCACCATGGTGTCCCACCAGCCGGGTTTTCCGTCGGCCTTTGTGTAACGCCCCGCCACATGGGAATCCCCGGTCAGGGCATGACAGATCAGGACGGCGTTGGACTTCTCGGCATTCAGGGTGCCATGGGTCTCGTAAGCCAGGGTCACCGGTCCGAAACGACGCCCGCTTTCCAGAAGAAGTCCGTTTTCAGCATCGCCGAAGGTGAAAAAGCGTTTCTCGACCATGATCACGAGGGTGTCAGCTCCTTTCAAGGGCCTGGGCCAGATCGTCCTTGATGTCCCCGTCGTCCTCGATGCCCACGGACAGACGAAGCATGCCCGGCCGGATGCCCAGCGCGGTCTTGACGGCGGGATCGAAGGCCACATACTGGGTGGACCAGGGGTGGATGATCAGGGTCTTGCAGTCTCCCAGGTTGGCCAGGTGCCGGACGAGTTTCAGGCGGTCGATCAGACGGAAACAGGCCGCCTCGTCGGCCAGATCGAAGGTCAGAAGCCCGCCAAAACCCCTTCCGCCGAATTGCCTGTCTGCGACGGCGTGGAAGGGATGGTCGTCAAGACCGGGATAATTCACGGACACGACCTCGGGCCGATCGTTCAGAAACCGGGCCACCGAAAGGGTGTTTTGCATATGGCGCTCCATGCGCAGCACAAAGGTCTCAAGCCCCATCATGGTCAGGTAGCTGTGAAAGGGTGCCTGGGTGGTCCCGAAGTTGATATGGTGCTCCCGCCAGATCCGGTCAAGCAGGGCCAGGGGGCCTTTCCGATCCACGAAAGGTTTGAAGTCCGCAAAACGGGGGGAACTCCAGTCAAAGTTACCCCCGTCGACAACCACCCCGCCCGGGGCATTGCCGTGGCCGCTCAAAAATTTCGTGGTCGAATGCAGCACCACATCGGCCCCCAGGGCGATGGGGGTGAGAAGAAAGGGCGTGGCCAGGGTGTTGTCCACCACAAGGGGAAGCCCGTGCCGGTGAGCCAGATCGGACAGGGTCCGGATGCAGGGAATATCCATGGCCGGATTGCCGATGGTTTCAAGGTAGACGAAACGGGTATGTTCGTCGATGGCCGCCGCCACGTCAGTCGGGTCCGCCGCGTCGACCAGACGGGCGGTGATGCCGTATTTTTTGAATACGTTGACGAAAAGGAGGTAGGTGGACATGAACAAAGACCGCGCCGACACGAAATTATCCCCGGATCTCAAAAGGGCCATGCACGTGTTGCTGACGGCCGCCATGCCCGAGCCCATGACGATGGCGCCCTTTCCCCCTTCCAGGGCCGCGAGCTTCTTCTCCAGCACCGTGTTGGTGGGGTTGGACAGCCGGGTGTAGATATGAGCGTCCGTTTTACCGGCAAAGGTGTCGGACAGACTCTGGGCCGTCGGATGCACATGGGCCGCCGATTGAAAAATGGGGGCCGAGGTGGCGCCCTGCCAGTCTTCCGGCGCTTCGGCCTCGTGAATCACCCGGGTGGCCAGACGGTAGGGAGACGTCTTCTCCATGATCGCGCTTCCTTATATATAATAGGTAGGTATGCTTCAGATTGCGTCCGCAAACATGACGCACGATTTACACTGCTTGATCTTCTCGTCCCAGGACTCATGGTGCCGCCCCTGTCCCAGGGTGCCGTTGATAAACCAGCACAGGGATCCCACGCGGAATTCATAGGCCGGGCATTTGTCCCGGACACCTTCGGGACAGTCCGTCACCGTCCAGCAGTCGATAGACCTGCCCCGACCGGCTGTGGCCAGAAAAAAGAGCTGGCGCTTCACATGATCGGGAATCGACCGCCATCCCTGCTCGTAACTGTGAACGGCCTTGAGTGACACCCCCAAAAGCAGGGCCATTTCCTTCTGGGTCTTGTTCAGCCGTTTTCGCATTTCAACAAATTCATGAGCGCCCATAATACTCCAACCATTCATGATTATTAATCATTTTCACGCTACTTGAAAAAATATTTGCGAAAACTACCACGGTGTGGTAGTTTCTGTCAATTCAATTTGACACCGTGCCCCTTCTTCTTTCCCGTCCCCGCTTATAAAAATGATGGTGGAATTCATACGGTTCACATGGTAGCCTTGGATCGTTAAACAAGGCGGGCTGATCCGGTCAACCGACCTCTGCCGGACACAGGGCACGCACAAAATCACAGAGCGTCGGCAAGGACAGACATGGAAAACCCTGACGAAACAAACAATCCCACACACAAACTGAAAATCCGAAACCTGACCTATTCGGATTATGACGACATCAAAGTCGTCATGGACGAGGCATACAGCCGCATGGGCGGCGCCTGGACCCAGCGTGAATTTCATACCCTGATCACCCTTTTTCCCCAGGGCCAGATCTGCATCGATGACAAGGGGAAAGTGGTGGCGGCGGCCCTGACCCTCATCATCGACTATTCCAATCTCGAAGACGACCATTCCTATGAGGACATTGTCTCGGACGGTAAATTCGAAAGCCATGACAAAAAAGGGGATTACCTCTACGGCATCGATCTTTTTGTCAGCAGGGACTATCGCAACATGCGGCTGGGACGCCGCCTGTACGACGCCCGAAAGGAGCTGTGCGAGCAGCTGAATCTCAAAGGCATCATCGTCGGGGGCCGAATCCCAGGCTATGCCCGCTATCACAAGGAGATGAGCCCCAACGAATACATTCGGAAAGTCAAATCCCGGGAGATCATCGACAAGGTTTTGACCTTCCAGCTGGCCAATGACTTTCACCCCAAACGGGCCATCCGGAACTATATCCCCGAAGACAACGCCTCCAAAAGCCATGCGGTGTTTCTCGTCTGGAACAACATTTTCTACCAGGCACCCAAAAAGCATGTCTGGGGCCGGAAATCCAATGTGCGCCTGGGCATTGCCCAATGGCAGATGCGACAGTTCCAGTCCATGGACGATTTGCTTCACCAGGTTGAATTCTTTGTGGACACGGTTTCCGGGTACAACGCGGATCTGATTCTGTTTCCGGAACTGTTCAACGCACCGCTTCTGGCCCGTCACAACCAGGATGATCCGCCCCAGGCCATGCGGCAACTGGCCCAGTATTCTGAACAGATCCGCGAAGAACTGCTCAAAATGGCCCTGAGCTACAACATCAACATCGTCGCCGGCAGCCTGCCGAAACTCGATGACCAGGGACTATACAATGTATCCTTCCTCTGCCGTCGTGACGGGACCTGGGACCAGCAGTACAAACTGCACATCACCCCGGACGAGGCCGAATACTGGGGTCTTCGGGGCGGCAACGAACTTCGGATCTTCGAAACCGATATCGGGAAAATCGGCATTCTCGTCTGTTACGATGTCGAATTCCCGGAACTGGGACGCCTGTTGGCCGAAAAAGGCATGCAGATTCTCCTTGTGCCCTTTCTGACGGACACCAAAAACGGGTACCTTCGCATCAGGCGCTGCGCCCAGGCCCGGGCCATCGAAAACGAATGCTATGTGGCCATTTCCGGAAGCGTGGGCAACCTGCCCAAAATTGAAAACATGGACATTCAGTATTCCCAGTCGGCCATTTTCACCCCGTCGGACTTCGCTTTTCCCCACGATGCCATCGCGGCGGAAAGCACCCCCAACACGGAAATGACCCTCATTGCGGATATTGATCTGGATTTATTGAAGGAATTGCGAAAACACGGCAGCGTTCGAAACCTGGAAAGCAGGCGCAAGGATCTGTACACGGTGGGATGGATCGCATCCGATGCCCAATCGGACGCCAAATCCTGATATTCACTCTTTTCATGAGACAGCGAGCAATGACACAAAACGATCAGGCAAAAGACAAATGCAAAATCGACAGAAACACGGTCCGGCAATTCCGGGAGAGACTTCCGTCCATCACCGAAGCCATCATCGAAAGCTGCACAGACCCGTCCTGCTTCACCCATATCGACTATGATCCCATTCCCTCCCGGGAGAATGTCATCCGGATCATCCACCGGTTCATGGAACTTCTCTTCCCCGGGTACTTCAGCCGGAAAACCGTGGACCCCACCAACCTGGCCTATTCCGTGGGTGATGCGGTGGTCACCCTGTACGACCGTCTGGCCGAACAGATACGGCTCAGCGTGCGCCACGACTGTTTCCGTTACGGCATTCCCTGTACGGATTGCGAAACACGGGGCCATGATGCGGCCTGCGCCCTGTTCGCCGACATCCCCGCCATCAAACGGCAACTGGCCGACGATGTGCGCGCCACCCTCGACGGGGACCCGGCGGCCCGGGGCCACGATGAGATCATCTTCAGCTACCCGGGCATCTTCGCCATGGCCGTTCACCGGATCGCCCATAAGCTTCACCAGCTCAAGGTGCCCCTCCTGCCCCGGATCATGTCCGAATACGCCCACAGCGAAACCGGCATCGACATCCATCCCGGCGCCCTCATCGGCAACCGCTTCGCCATCGACCACGGCACCGGGATCGTCATCGGCGAAACCACCATCATCGGCGACAACGTGAGGATTTACCAGGGCGTGACCCTGGGGGCCCTGTCCCTGCCCCCGGACTGCGGGGAACGCTTCAAAGGCGTCCGCCGCCACCCCACCATCGAGGACAACGTGATCATCTATTCGGGAGCCACCATCCTGGGCGGCGACACCGTCATCGGCAAAAACGCCGTCATCGGCGGCAACGTCTGGCTGACCGAATCGGTCCCCCCGAACACCAAGGTCTTCCTCGAACAGCCCCGGCTGGTGTACAAATGAGCAGGAGATCATCATGACCCTTTTCAACCACGTGGATCATTGCATCGGAAAAACGCCCCTGGTGAGGCTTGAGCGCATGGACCGGGGGATGTTCGGACGCATTCTGGCCAAAGCGGAGTTCATCAGCCCCGGAGGGTCCGTCAAGGACAGACTGGGGGTGGCCCTGATCGAAGACGGGGAAGAACGGGGGGTTATAAACGAAGACACCCTGATTGTGGAGCCCACCAGCGGCAACACCGGCATCGCCCTGTCCCTGGTCTGCGCACGCAAAGGATACCGGCTCTGCCTGACCATGCCCGACTCCATGAGCGCGGAGAGGCGCAAGCTTCTGGCCCATTTCGGCGCACGGCTTGAACTGACGCCGGGGGCCCTTGGCATGCAGGGCGCCATCGACCGGGCCCGGGAGATTCTGGGTGAAGAAAAAAACGCCTTCATGCCCGATCAGTTCAACAATCCGGCCAACCCGGCCATGCATCGCCGGACCACGGGGCCCGAAATCCTTCTGGACACCCGGGGCCGAGTGGACATCCTGGTCTGCGGCGTGGGTACCGGCGGCACCCTGACCGGAGTGGCCCAGGCCCTGAAGACCGTGAATCCCGATCTGACGGTGGCGGCCGTGGAACCTTCCGCATCCCCGGTCCTGTCCGGCGGAAAACCGGGGAAGCATTTGATTCAGGGCATCGGCGCCGGATTTGTGCCGTCCATTCTGGACCTCTCCCTGATCGACGAAGTGATCCCCGTGGCCGACGACGACGCCCTTGACACCGCCCGGGATCTTGCGCGGCGGGAAGGCATCCTCTGCGGCATCTCATCCGGAGCCGCGGTCTGGGCCGCCATGGCCCTGGCCCGCCAAAGCCGCTTTCAAAACAAAACCATCGTCACCATCCTGCCCAGCACCGGCGAACGTTACATCAGCACGGCCCTGTTCGAGGCGTGATCCCGCGGCCACGAAGACAAATGAATTATCTGGTTATGCACTTGGTTCCA
>NZ_BAAHXV010000055.1:0-19189 GCF_054657895.1 Desulfatiferula olefinivorans
ACTTAAAGATAGGTTGGCTTATAGCTATTGGGCAGGGATAACATATGCTAAAGGGGATTTGTTTTATGATGGAGGGTCTAATTATATTAATACTGAAAGAAATTCTGTAGGAGTAGTTTTAGGCTGTAAGATACGTTATTTATATTCAGAAACATTGGATTTTTCTTTAACAGCTGATGCTTATCATCTAAATTTTGGAGAGGTTGAAAAAGATCTTGAAATATCGGAAGAAACTTTGTCTATGCGCGTTGGTCTAAACTATACATTTTGAGGTAATTTTTTGTATTTGTTTCTCCCCCTTTAAACGTCTTTATTAATTTTAAATCACTAATATCTGAAAGAGTAAAGGAGTTGCTTATGATTTGAAAAAATATGAAATAAAATTTTACCCTAATTGTTGTTTGCCATTGATGTTTAATAATCATTCAAAGGATTGATATATGAATGCTATTTTTTTTATATTTTTTTGTGTAATAACTTTTTCCTTTTCTGGATGTGCTACTATTGTTAGCAAGTCCCATTACCCCGTAAGTATTAGCAGTCAACCGGATGAAGCTGAAATAATAGTAAAAAACAGTTCTGGTCTTAATGTTTTTGCTGGACGAACGCCATCTACTATAAATTTGAAGGCCGGTGCGGGTTTTTTCAGAGGTGAAAAGTATACTGTTACCTTCAATAAAGAAGGTTATACGCCCTTTATGGCTGAAATAAAACGTGGCGTAGATGGTTGGTATATTGCAGGAAATTTTTTTTTCGGAGGCCTTGTTGGATGGCTTATTGTTGATCCGGCAACAGGAGCTATGTGGAAGCTTGAAGATCTCCATGTTGATTTGAACCCTATACAAGCTTCTTGCAGCGACAGTACATTTAAAGTGGTAACGATTGATAATATCCCGAATCATCTCCGATCAAAGATGATTCGAGTAAATTGATATTTATATGTTGTCAGCACCGGTCCGAACATGCATTAATCTCTCGCCGGGTTGAAGACGTTCGTAAGGTCAGTGGGCCATAGTAGGCCCACTGTTTTTTTGTTTGCCCGGCAAAGCCGTGGCTCCGTCTGCTTGAGAGAGCAGAGATTCCCCGTCCGGGGGGAAATCAATCCGAATCGCAAGGGCGTTGCTGGTAACGACAGGTCTGAAGGAAGCGATAGGAACCTGAAAGTCGGATAATGCGCACACTATTATTTTGAGCCCACTCCCAAGTATTTCAAAAAGAGCCTGTCTCTTAAAAAACTTAATTCTTGACTTTCGATGTTTGTGTAATTACAATGTGCTCACAATTATCAATAAAGGAGAACGGTAATGAGAGCGCGCGTAATAAAAATTGGTAATTCCCAAGGATTGCGTATTCCAAAACCTATTCTTGAGCAAACAGGGATAATGGATGATGTTGAAATCGAGGTTGAAAAAAATCAAATAATCATTCGACCCATTAAAAATGTTCGGGAGGGTTGGGATGCCGCTTTCAAAATTATGGGCGAAAAAGGTGATGATGAGCCGATTCTTGGCGAAAGCATTTCACATTCATGGGATGATGAAGAATGGCTGTGGTAGTGAAACGTTTTGACGTTTACTTGATAAATCTCGATCCAACTATTGGATCAGAGATTCAAAAGACTCGACCTTGTTTGGTTATCTCTCCTGATGAAATGAATCGTAACATTCGCACCGTAATTATTGCTCCTATGACCTCTGCCCAGAAAGAATACCCCACTCGGGTTTCATGTACTTTTCGAAAGAAACAGGGACAAATCGTCCTGGATCAGGTGCGAACAGTAGATAAGGCGCGCCTGATTCAAAAGCTTGGTACGATAGACTCGAAATCGCAACTGGACGTTATTTCCGTACTTCAGAGACTATTTGCATTTTAAGGAGAGAAACAGGCAAATTTTAAAGCATGACACCTCGATGTTCTGGAAGAGACGTTAAAACAGTTGCAGCCGGAGCAGTGAGGGCCTTTGCGGTGGGATAACAAAATCGACCTGTCCCTCCTTCCTTTCTCCTTCCTTTGCAAAATAGTCGGGTGACCATCGGATAAGAACCGGATGAGCACGCGTCGATTTGTTCTTCATACAGCCGATGCCGCGTTGGTGAGCGCAACTGCGATTTTGAATCATCAGGACGTGAATTCGATGGCTTGCGACTCAGGTTACCCCTGTGGTAAAAGGAATAAAATCGTTGACTTGAGTCAGACCTCCGACTAACATGGCGACCTGTTTTTTTAACGACATGAGATTTTTGGGGGGAGTATGAATAGAATTGTTTCGGTGTGTCTTGTCTTTTTTTCACTCAGCGTGATCGTATCGGGGTGTGGGCCAAAATCACCGTCCCGGCCCATCGCAACGGACGTTCAGTCCATCGTATCTCGTCCGCCGCAAGACGGGTTTGACGCATTGATCATCTGCCGTCCCTGGAAATTTGTGAACAGCGGTGTCGTCTCGGCCTTTCTGATCGACGATACGCCCGCCGTCAATTTCAAGAGCGGCTGTGCCCGTTTTGATGTGAAGCGCGGAAAGCATCGGATTATTGCATGCATCACCGATTATGACGAAATGAAATGGGGCAAGGGCATTGTCGTTGAAACAAAAAAAGACAGGCCCACCGTCGTTGTTTTTGACGGTTCCACACGGAAATACATGGAAAACCCGGATTTTCCGTTTCAGGACATGACGCCTTATCAACCGGAGAACCCGGTGATCACGACGACTTATGTTTCCGACGAGGATCGGGTCAAGATGGCTGAGGCAAAACGTCAGGAATCAAAGGAACTCGCTGAAATCGAAGCATACAAAACACGGATCGGGGCCTATATCCGTGAAAAGGATTATTCGGGCCTGAAGGTCTTTGTCAACAAGAACCCCCGCGCGGCCTATTATATTCCCGATCAGGAGATCCGCCTGTTGTTTATCGGACCTGAACGCCTGCAGGTGGGCGACATTATCAATTATAAAAAGAAAAAGATAAGCGACGTCCTTCTGATTTCCAAAATCAAAAGCTCAAAAACGCCTTACAAACAGTTCAGCATGGAAGAGATTCTGCTTTTACAGGAATACAATATCAGTGACGCTCTCATTGCGGCCATGATCGATGTCACCACGGAAATTGAAAAAGACATGGCCCGTGACGAAAAGCAGCGTCAATACCTGGAAGCGCAACGCGCCTTTATGGAACAGAAACAGGCGACCGTCCAGGGGCCGGGGCCCGGTTCAACGGTGGCCGGCGAGCTGGGCAGGCAGGTGGGGAAAGAAATCGGCAAAGAAGTGATGAAAAGCCTGCTCAACAATATATTTTAGGCTGTGAGCCTATGGGCGACGGTGCGGGTTTACAGCCGCAAAAGGTCGAAGGCGAAGCGGAGCCATTTCTCGAGCTGGTAGGTTTTGCGGGGGAGGCGTCGGATGACGCGGGCCAGGCGATACGGGGTGTAGAAGCGGAGGTAGGCCAGTTTCTGGAGGCGGGTGACTTTGTAGCCGGTGGCTTTTTCGTAGAAGGAGGTCGAGGTCTGGTAGCTGGACAAAAGGTCTTTGTTGATCACGTCCAGAAAGGGTTTGGCCATGGTGAACAGTTCGGTGTTTTCAAAGGGCACCACCACGAAGAAGCTGGCCATGTTCAGCCGTGAGCCAAGGGCGACCCGGACCGTCTGTTTCAGCTCGTCCAAGGTCTCACCGGGAAAACCCAGCATGAAAAATCCCCGGGTGATCAGGCCCTGCCGGTCGGCAAAGGCGATGTTGTCAAGAACCTTGTCGATGTCGAGGTGCTTGCGGATGACGGCCTGCATGCGCCTTGAACCGGTTTCAATGGCCAGGGTCAGCATGTAGGCTCCGGCCCGTTTGAGCAGCAGAATGTCCTCGTGTTCCAGCACGTCTCCGCGAAGGCCGTTGGGAAAGGCCAGTCTGATGGCCATGCCGCTTTCGATGATGCCGTTTAAGATCGCGTGCATGCGCGGGCGGTCCAGATTGAACACGTCGTCGATGATATGAAACTCCCGGACACCGTAGCGGTCGTACAGCAGGCGGATTTCGGCCAGCACGTGGGCCGGGCTGCGTTTTCTGAGTTTCTTGCCGAACATCGAATGGCAGTACACGCAGCGGTAGGGGCAGGCCCGGGTGGTGACCACCGAGGCATGGCGGGGTTCGGCCAGGATGCCGTTGAACTGGAGCCGGTTGCCCCAGTAATCCTTGAAATCGATCAGGCTGTAGTCGGGAATGGGGATGGTGTTCAGATTTTCGATGAAGGGCTCGGCGTCCGTAAACACTACCTTATCCCCCTCCCGGTAGGCAATGCCCCGGACCGTTCGGATATCCCTTCCTTCCAGGCGTGACTTGACCAGGTTCAGGAGCGTCCGTTCCCCTTCGCCGATCACCGCCGCGTCGATGGGATTTTCCATCAGCACCGATTCGGCGTTGGAGGTGGCGTAGGGGCCGCCGATGAGGATCAGGGCCGAGGGGGCCAGGGACTTGATGAACGTGACATTGTCCGATAAAAACTGATGCTCGAAGGACAGGGTGCTGATGCCGATGATGTGGGGCGCCGCCCTCCGGATGGTTTCGGCCAGGGCCCGGCGTTTGTGTGTGATGATCCTAAGATCGATCAGACGGATGTCGACCCGGCGGCCCAGGAATTTTTTCAGGTAGCCGGACAGATAAAGTACACCTAAGGGCACGTCGAAGGCCTGGTTGGGGGCGTAACCGTAGGTCTTGACGAACAGGATCCGAAGCGGGCCGGTCATCACAGGGACTCCAGGGGTTTCACGGCCCGTGTTTCCATCATGTCCGTGTGGCCGCCTTTCAGGTAGATCAGGCCGGGCAGACCGCAGAAAGCCACGAACAGCGGGTTGTGGACGCCGAAGAACGAGGCGAGGGCGGCCGGTGCCTTGCGGCGTTTCAGGCGGTTCTGGATGGACCAGGCAATGGGGCCGGGGCGGAAACAGGGTTTGACGGATTTAACCTCAAAGCCGTGGTCCGTCAGGAGCCGGGTCATGGAGTTCCGGCTGAAATGGGACAGGTGCCGGGGCAGGTGCCAGCCCCACCAGCAGGGACCGAAGGGCTTTCGGATCGGCGCGTCCACATCGGGGTTTTCCGTGATGAACAGGCCGCCGGGTTTGAGAATGCGGAAGACCTCCCGCACCGTGTCGGCTAGATCCGGCACATGCTCGAGCACATGGGACATGTAGACCAGATCGAAGGCCTTGTCCGGGTACGCCGCCTGGACCAGGGTGGCGTTGACCACATCGAGGCCCCGCTTTTTGGCCCGCTCCGCCATCTCCGCGCTGGGCTCGCAGCCTGAGGCTTCCCACCTGCTGCGGGTTTTCACGTAATCGAGAAAATAGCCGTGGGAGCAGCCCACATCGAGAAACCGTCCGGTTTCGGGAATCAGGTGCTTCAGGGCCTTGAACCGCGCCGCGCACAGGTATGTTTCCCGGAGCGTGTCGGCCAGGCCCGAATGGGTGTAGCACACGTAATTGTCATGGTAGAAGTAGCGGAACAGGTCGTCCATGGAGGGCCGGGGCGAGGTGTAGATCATGCCGCAGGCCCGGCACCGGACCACCTGGAATTCGTTGGTGTAGTGTGTTTCGAAATCCGGAGCCCGGAGCACGGGGCGGGGATCGTTATCGCCGCAGACCGGGCAGGAAACGGATTCAAGGGTCAGATCAAGATGCATGGGCTCGGGCATGGGATCACCGTGTGAAGGTCGTCTGTCGCAGTTCGTTTTCAAAATTCTTATAGAAGACCGGCTGAGATGAAAAATCAAGGGTTTTGTCGATGACGGTCCGGATGAAGGCGCGGTTTTCGGCGGCCAGGCAGTGGTCGTGCCAGGCAGAAAACACGGGAAATTCAAGGCAGCGTCGGCAGATGGTCTCAAGGGATTCCTCGCGGACATTGCCGAAGGACACATGGATGTACGGGCAGGGCAGGACGTCCCCGTATGCGCACAGGTAGATTTTTTCCTTCATGGCCGGGCAGCCTTTGGGCCCGAAATTGGAATCGAACTCAGTCCGGAAAAAGGGAAAGCGCCGGGTCAGATCGTCCAGGATCCGCCGCTCATCCCCCCACCACAACAGATTTTTCCGGTCTTTGAACCGGCCCACGGGCACGGGCAGGTTGCCGTAGACGATGTGCCCCATCTTTCCAAGATCTGCGATCAATTCCGGAAGGCGGGGCGAGCGGATCAGGCGGTTGTCGATGGTCAGGTTCACCGAGGTCTGGAGACCGGCCCTGCGGGCCATGGCCACGGCCTCGAGGGTCCGGTCGAAATAGCCGGGAAAGTGGCGGAACAGGTCCTGCTCGTCCTTGTCCGGATACTCAAGGCTGACTCCGAAAAAATCCAGCCCCGCGTGTTTGAGGGCGACGAGCCGGTCGTACGTGGCCAGGGTGCCGTTGCTCTGGATGTAGATCAGGTTTTCCTTCGGGGCAAACAGGCCGATGACCGTTTCGAGATCCCGGCGCATCAGGACTTCGCCGCCGGTGAAGTGGATGACGGTAATGCCCAGCTTTTTGCAGTCCCGGGCCACCTTTTTGAGTGTGGCCGTATTCATTTCCGGTTCACCGGGCCGGGAAAGGGGGGTGGTGAAGCAGTGCTCGCAGGCCATGTTGCAGTCGAAGGTCAGGGCGATGTCGATCTGCCGGGGGCTGATCCGGCCCAGGATTTTGGCCCTGATGTATTTGGCCAGATAACGGGCCGCCACCTTTGGCTTTCCCACCTGAAACAGGTAGCGGGCGTTGGCCAGGTTTTTTTCCGAAAGGGACCTGAGGCGGGCTGTCGTGTGTGCATTGATAGGATTCGTATCGGTGTCGTTGAACATTCGGGCATGTTACCCCTAATTTTGTACGAATGGAAACAAAAAACATGTCAGCGTGTTTTTCGACCCTTGATTTTGAATCCGATGCGCAAAAGATGGCCGAGCTGCCGGAGATACAGGGCTTTCTGGGGGATTTTCAAAAAATAGCGGAAAAGCCGGGCCGGGGTGAAGAACAGGAAATAGCATATCAGGATGTACCTTCGCAGGCTGATGCCCGTGGCGTCGGTGTAGTAGGTGGATGGGGCGAAAAACGTGGGGTCCGGCTGGGCAAGGCGCAGTCGGGCCTTGCCGTGCACGGTTTTTCGGGCCATGTCGTATAGGGCCGTGCCTTTGAAGGGGATGACCGAGAACAGGGACAGGGTGGAAAGGGGCAGTCGGGCCGGCAGCCTTATGGTGGCCTTGATCTCATCGATGGTTTCCGTGGGAAAGCCGATCATGAAATAGGCCCGGGTGATCAGGCCGATGCGGTCGGCGAAGCGGATGGCCCGGATGGTTTTATCGATGTCCAGATGTTTGCGGATGTAGGTCTGGAGCCGGGGGGAGGCGGTTTCCAGCGCGAAGGTGATCATGTAGGCCCCGGCTTCTTTGAGTTTTTGGATCATCGCGTCATCGGCCATGTCCCCACGGATGGCGTTGGGAAAACAGATCTTCACGGAAAGGTTTCGGGCGATGATCAGATCGCAGAAGGCGAACACCCGGTCCCGGTCGATGTTGAAGATGTCGTCGTAGATCTGGATTTCGTCGACCCCGTGGTTCCGGACCAGGGTTTCGATTTCATCGACCACGTTTTCCGGGGACCTTAGGCGGACTTTTTTTCCGAACATGTTGTGGCAGTAGACGCAGTTGAAGGGGCAGCCCCGGGAGGTGAAAACAGGCATGGGACGCCTGCCCGCAAGGATGATGTTGATCTGGATCATCCGGGCGTAGCGGTCGATGTCCAGAAGGCTCCAGTCCGGAAAGGGCAGCAGGTCCAGGTCGGCGATCACCGGGCCGTAGGGAGGGACGGGAAGGTCTCCGTCTGCCCGCCGTATCGAAAACCCCGCCGCGCGCAGGTCGAGGCGTGCGCCTGAGGCCAGACATTCGAGCAGGTCGCCGAAACTTACTTCCCCTTCGCCCCGGACGATGGCATCCACATGAATCAGGGATTGGAACTCTTCGGGGCAGTGGGTGGGGTAAGGGCCGCCGCAGCAGATGTGGATCGAGGCGTCCAGATCTTTGATGAGGGCCGTGAGCGCCTCGAGCACGGGACCGTCGCCGGTCAGGCAGAGAAACCCCGCCACATCGGGCCGGTAGGTGCGGATCATCCGGGCCAGGGCCTCCGTTGGCGAATCTTCCATCCGAAGATCCAGAAGACGGGTGTCGATGCCGGGAAATCGGGCCTTGAGTGACGAAGACAGGTACAACAGGCCCATGGGCGGCGAGGCTTCATGGGTGGACCCCCAGAGCCACGGGGGCTTGATCAGGAGGATTTTTGCCCGGGACGGGTCGGCAAGTCTGTGGGCCATGGGCGTCATCGGGCCCGGCTTCTGGTGACGGGGTGACGAAGGGCAGGAACCCGCAAGGGGATATCCTTGGCCTTGAAGGTCCGGCAGCGACGGCAGACATCGGGCCGTTTCCCGTCGATGAAATCCTGAAGCGTCTGCGTGAGGCCCGGGCCGTGGATGATGTCCGACAGGGTTGATTCGTAAAGGTTGCCCACGGTGATGCTTCGGTATCCGGCGGATACGCAGCAGGGGGACACGTCGCCGCTGGTCAGGATGCTTAGACTGCCCCGCCAGGGTTCGATGCAGTTCCCCAGGGCTCGGGTGCCTGTGTAGCGGATCAGGGGGGACAGCTTGATGTGCCGGATCAGGCCGCCGAAGGTTTGGGACAGGGTTTTCACCGAAGGCCGGTTGTCCGGATGCACCACCACCGACAGCTTGACTTCCATGGTGTCGGGCCTGACCGCAAGGAAGGCCCGGACGCGCTCGCGCAGCAGGGACAGGGAGACGCCCCGGTGTTTGAGGGCGTTGGCCTCGTCGGGTTCCACGGATACCACCAGAACGTCCAGACCGGATCGGGCGATGGTGTCCATGATCGTTCCGGTCAGAAGGGTGCCGTTGGTGTAAAGCACGGTCCGCAGGCCCTTTTGTTTGGCATAGGCGATCATGGCGGCGATGTCCGGATGGAGCAGGGGTTCCCCGATCAGGGCGAAGGCCAGGGATTCCACGCTTTTTGGCGCCTGGTCCACGATGGTGCGAAACAGGTCCATGGGCATGAGCCGGGGGCGCTTGCTTTTGTGTTCGAAATAGTGGCTGATCGAATGCCAGCAGTAGGAACAGGACAGGTTGCAGCCGAAGACGGGCTCGACGATCAGGGAGATCACGCGGTAGACGTTGGGTTTCTTCGCGGCGAAGAAAAGTACGTTCATTGCGGCGTACCCATAGGTCCGGGGCCGGTTCATTTTTTCATAGATCCAGTCCGCGTTCCGGCGGTTGCCGTAAAACACCACGGAGGCCGCCGTGCAGAGCCCCTTGAGCACAAGGCCGATGAATCGATCCCGTTTGGTGTGAATCATAATGGCTGATGACCTGTCTGAAACCCCATGGATATGAATGAGACAACTCTGGGGTATAATGGATTTGACCGGGCTGTCAAGAATTTATCCCAACGGGCGGGGAATCGGTTTGACAAGGGCAGGGGCTTTGGGTATGGCTTGAAAGCAGCGACCAACGCGAAACCCCTTTTCAAGGAAAACGGCGTGAAACGATCCGATGTTGAGAGGCAGCTTTATTTTCTGGCCTACACCCTGAAACCCTTCCGGCCTCTCATGGCCGCGCGGCAGGGCATGGCCAGGCTGAAAAGCCTTCTGGGGCTGGGCCGGGGGTTCCGGGTCGTGGATCTGGCGCTGGATTATGCCTGCAATCTGGATTGCGGCCACTGCTCGGCCATGGTGCTCAGGCGGGAGGCGCCCGTGCTTTCCCTGTCGGATTACCGGGACATCGTCCGGCAGGCCCGGGGCCTCGATAATCTGTCCTTCAACATTACCGGAGGCGAGCCCCTGATGAGTGACCGTCTGGACGCTCTGATCCACCTGCTTGAGCCCTTGCGGCATTATGTTTCCATCCAGACCAACGGCACCCTGCTGACCCGCAAGCGGGCCGGTCGGCTGAGGAAACTGGGCGTCAACTGCATCACCACCAGTCTGGACAGCGCCGATCCGGAGATTCACAACGCCTTTCGGGGCAGCCCCAAAGCCTTTGACCGGACCCTTGCGGCCGTGGAGAACGCCCGCAGCGCCGGCATGCAGGTCCTGGTGGGGGCCACGGTCAGTCACCAGACCCTGCGCTCCGGCGACCTTGAAACCCTGATTCGCCTGGTCAACGGCATGGGGGCGATCTTTTTGTTCAACCTGGCCGTTCCCTGCGGCAGGTGGAGCAGCAAGGACGACCTGGTGCTCCGGGGCGATGATAGGGAGTACCTCGCTAAACTGATGGATCGCTATCCGGCCACCGCCACGGACCACGAGCCGGGACGGAACGCCAAAGGCTGTCCGGCGGCCACGGAAAAAATCTATATCACCCCCTACGGCGATGTGCTGCCCTGTCCGTTTATCCATATTGCCTTTGGCAATGTGAAAAAAGACCCCCTTAAGGCCATCGTGTCCCGCATGCAGGCCGTTTCCTATTTTAAAGGCTATCCACCGATCTGTGTGGCGGCGGAGGACCGGGACTTTCACCGGCGTATTCTGTCTCGGGACCGGTTTCGAAATGGACAGGACCTTCCCGTGGACTTCCGGGATATCTGGGGGACGCCATGACCGGGATCACATGCCGACCCGTGACCTGCGCCCTGTGCGGATCGTCGGATTACAAGCCGTCCGCCGCAGGCAGGGATTACGAATACCAGACGGCAGACCAGATGTTTCACATGGTCCGCTGCCGCCGCTGCGGGCATGAGTACCTGAACCCCCGGCCCACCCCTGACGATCTTCCCAAGGCCTACCCGCCACACTACTACACCCTTTCGGGGCGCCATACCCGGCGGTTCTCCCCGGTTATCGGCCGGCTGAAATCCCTTGTGGTGGGCCGCCGCCTCAGGGCTTTCAACGCGCTTTTCAAGCGGGGGGGATCGGTGCTGGAGGTGGGATGCGGGGACGGTTCTCTGCTAATCGATCTCAAGCGGCGTTATCCGGATCTGTCATTGACGGGCATGGATTTTTCCGTCAGCCCGGACACCGAAGACCGCCTGGCCGCTTCCGGCATCCGTCTGATCCGCGGGCGGGTGGAAGACACGGACCTGGGCGACCAGACGTATGACCTGATCATCATGAATCAGGTGATCGAGCACGTCCCCGATCCGTCTGCGGTTCTGGCGCATCTGGCCCGAAGTCTTAGGCCCTTTGGGTTTATCAGCATCGAAACCCCCAACCGGAACGGCTATGACCGGCGCTTTTTCAGAGCCTCCTTCTGGGGCGGGTATTACTTTCCCAGGCATCTGCATCTGTTCGATGAAAAAAGTCTTCGGGTTCTTCTTCACGAAAACGGCCTTCCCGTGGCGTACCACGGGTATCTGCTGGCCCCGATCATCTGGACCTTCAGCGTTCATGCCGCCCTGGACCAGTGGCCCGGCTGCCGGCGCCCGGCCCTTTTCTTCACCGACAAAAATCCCCTGTGCCTCGCCCTGTTTACCTCCGTGGACCTTCTGGCCCGGCTGTTCGGCCTTCCCACGTCCAACCAGAAATTCATCGCGCAGAAGCGCCGCATGGGCGAGACGTCTCAGCGCTTCCATGTGAAACATTTGTAAAGCTCGAACCAGATGATGCTGAGTGCCCCCGTCAGACCGGCCAGACAGGCCGGAATCAGACCCACGGGAGCGAAACGGAACAGGTCGAGGAGAAACGGCACGTTCAGCACCAGAACGAGGAAGAAAAGCGCGCCGCCGAACACCCATTTGACCGTGGGGTTGGGGGAGACCATCGTCTGGAACACGTTGCGGGTCCAGGATCGGTTGGACAAAATGGTGGCGATATTGGCGGCGATCAGACTGATGAAGGTCAGGGACCGGACCGCCCGTTCCGGATAACCGCTGTAAACGCAGAACCCGTAGACCAGAAATACCGAGGCCATGATGAACAGGCCCTGGGTGCAGCTCATCATGATTTTTTTAAGGCCGAAAAAGGGCTCGTCAATGGGCTTGGGCGGACGGTCCATCACGTTCTTTTCTTCGGTTTCCGCTTCGAAAATGATCGAGCAGGCCGGATCGATGATCATTTCGAGAAAGACCACATGGACGGGCCAGAGCATCAGGGGCAGCTTGGCGAAGAAGACCGGGATCATGGCCAGACCCGTGATGGGTACATGGATGGCGAAGGTGTAGGCCAGGGCCTTTTGAAGGTTGTCGAAGATCCGTCGCCCCATCCGCATGCCGGCCACGATGGAGGAAAAATTGTCATCCATGATCACCAGGTGGGCGGTTTCCCGCGCCACATCCGTGCCTTTTTCTCCCATGGCGATGCCGATGTCTGCCGCCTTGAGGGCCGGGGCGTCGTTGACTCCGTCACCGGTCATGGCCACGATGTCCCGGTTTTTTCGAAGGGCCATGACAATGTCCAGCTTATGTTCGGGCACCACCCGGGCGAAGATGTTCACGTCCCTGATCCTCCGGCACAGATCCTCACCGCTCATGGTTCGAAGTTCCCGGCCGCTGATGGAAAGGTCCGGATTGCTCAGCCCGATGTCTTTGCCGATGTTGTGGGCCGTCACCGGATAATCCCCGGTGATCATGATGACCCGGACACCGGCCCGGTAGCATTCACGGATCGCTTCGGGCACACAGTCCCGGATGGGATCCTTGAAACCCACGAGCCCCACGAAGCTGAATTCGATGTCATGCTGATTGTCCGGCAGGGTGATGAACCGTCCCTCCGACCGGGCCACGGCCAGGACCCTCAGGCCTTTTCCGGCGAAGAGCCGTGTGATTTCAAGATAGTCCCGGGTTTCCTCGTCGGGCAGGTGGCACAGGTCGAAAATGGCTTCGGGTGCGCCTTTGGCCGCGATGATCCGTTCGCCGGAGCGTTCGTCGTCATAGACCCGGGACATGGCCAGAACGTCACGGGTGAGGGGGTATTCCTTCACGATACGGTAGGTTGTGTGGGCCTCGAGGCGGCAAGGCTCGAGGGCACAGGCGGCGGCATCGACGATGGCTTTTTCCATGGGGTCGAAGGGCTTGGACTGGCTGGCCAGGCGGGCGTATTCCAGAACGTCCTGAAAACAGAGCGGGCAGCTTTGGTCAAGGCCCGCATCGTGAATGGTTCTGCCGTTGAACAAAAGGTTCACGGCCATGCGGTTCCGGGTCAGGGTGCCGGTTTTGTCCGTGCAGAGCACCGTGGCCGAACCCAAGGATTCAAGGGCCGTGGACCGTCGGGCCAGAACCTGCTTGCGGGACATGCGGAACGAACCGATGGCCAAAAACACCGTAAGAATGACCGGAAACTCTTCGGGAAGAATCGACATGGCCAGGGTAATGCCCGCCAGAAAACCATTGAGCAGGTCACCCCGGGTCAGGCTGTAGACCAGAACCAGCATGGCGCACAGGGCGATGCCGATGGCGGCGATGCGGGCGATGAGCACGGCCATTTCTTTTTTCAGGCGGGTGGGTTCATCCTTGATGTTTTCCAGGGCCTTGCCGATTTTGCCGATTTCCGTCCGGCATCCCGTGGCGGTCACCTGGAAGATGCCGTTGCCCTGGACGATCATCGAGCCGGAATAAACAAAGGGAAGATCGTCTCCGCCCGGAATCAGCGAGGGATGCTCGTCGCCGGTCCAGGCCTGTTTGCGAACCGGAGCCGATTCACCGGTAATCAGGGACTCATCGGCCATCAGATTCAATCCCTGCAGCACGCGGGCATCGGCCGGGACCCTGTCCCCCTCTTTCAGCATCAGGACGTCGCCGGTGACGATGTCCCGGCTCTGGATCCTTCCGGCCCGGCCGTCCCTGATCACCAGGGCCCGAGGGGCGGCCAGATCCCGGAGGGCTTCAAGGGCGTTTTCCGTTTTTCGTTCCTGGTGAAATTCGATTCCCATGATGATGAACACGAAGCAGAGCAGAAGAACGCCTTCTCCCACATCACCGAGAAACAGATACAAGGTGGCGGCGGAAACCAGAAGCAGAAACATGGGTTCCCGGATCACCCCCAGGGCCATGGCAAGGATATTCCTGCGGCGCGTCGACGGCAGTTCGTTCGGTCCGTCGGCGGCACGTCTTATCCGTACCTCTTCCTCGCTCAGGCCGGTGAATGTGGTCGATACGCTGTCGTTGTTCATGCCGGCGTCCTTCGTCGGTGCCCTGGCCGGGGCGTCTTGGTGTGGCGTTCCCGTCATGGTTACCACTATAGCAAGAACACGGCCAAGGCCGCTTTTTTTGTAAGAGGCCGGTGGCTCCGATCATTCCTGTTTTGGGGATAAGCGGGGGCCGACGAACGGGTGTCAAGTAAATTGACAGGGTGGCAAAATGGACGGCTTCGTAAAACGTCCGATATCGGCGCTTTCGCTTCAGCCCTCGTCACTGCGGCGTACCTTTAATACGCCTCATTCCTCGGGCTTCGCAAGCCTTGATCTCGATCATTTTACGAAGCCGTTCAAAAATTGACTTTTTACGAGTTCATCAAAATGGGGGCGGCAAAAAAAAGGGCGGCTTTCACGTTCGTGAAAGCCGCCCCCGGATGGAAAATATCGAACAGGATGTGGGGACATCTCATTCCCGGAAAGGCGTTTGCTGTCCGGTGTCGATCTTCCGTCGGGCCGGACCCTATGGGCGCTTGCTTCCCGATGATCCAGGCCCTGGTGCATACTCGTTTTATATATCGGCCGAGGCCGGAAGGGTCTTTAGCCGCGGACGTAAAAAAAGGTGTTCTTGAAAATGTCTTTGATTCGTGGCCGATCTTTCGGTAATCTGACTTTTTTGAACGAATATCATCGAACGTCGGGAGGGTTTTATGCCGGATCAGGTTACGCTGACGAAATTCAATGCCCAGGGCGAGATGCTTGCCAACAGGGTCAAAAAACGTTTCAAACATCTGAAACGGCAGTTCGATCGTGAAAACATCGAGGTGTTCCGGCTTTATGACTGGGATATCCCCGAAATCCGGGCCGTGGTGGACTGGTACGCGGGCCATCTGGTCATCGGCGAGTACACCCGGAAACAGAGCGTCGCCGAATGGCTGCCCATGATGGGCCGGGCCGTGGCTGAGGCCCTTTCCGTTCCTGACGATCATGTTCATCTCAAGGCGCGCAAATACGGGGTCAAGGAAGGGCGCCGCTATGAGCGCCTTGATTATACGAACCGCAAGATCGTCATGTCCGAGCGGGACCTGAAATTTTATGTGAATCCCTATGACTATGTGGATACCGGACTGTTTGCCGATCATCGCAACACGAGGCAGATGGTCCGGGACATGGCCCAGGGCAAGGATTTTTTGAACCTTTACTGTTACACCGGGTCATTCACCTGTTACGCCGCCAGGGGAGGAGCCCGGAGCACCGTCTCCGTGGATCGATCCGAAACCGCCATTTCCTGGGTCCGGGAAAACCTTGCGCTCAACGGGATTCCCGAGGCGGGCCATACCCTTGTCCAGCAGCATACCATCGCGTTTCTCAGAAAGGCCAAAACCCGTAACATGCGGTTTGACCTGGCCGTGGTGGACCCGCCGTCCTTTTCCACCACCCGGGCGTCAAGCCGGGATTTCGATGTGGTTCGTGACCATCCCATGCTCCTGACCCTGGTTCTTGAGTTGATGCGTGAAGGCGGCACGGTGTTTTTTTCGACCAACCATCAGAACTTTCAACCGAACATGGGTCATCTGCCGGTTTCCGGCATTCGCGAAATCACCGCAGAGACGATTCCGGCGGACTACGTGAATCCGCGAAAGACCATCCATCGCTGTTGGCGCCTGTCGGTTTAATGCCCGCGCAGGGTTTTGGCATGTCGGTGAATTTATTTGATTCACCGGCGTTGTTATGATACATTTTTATGCATCTGTTCCAGGCAACGCCCATGGTTTATGCGAAGAGACGCCTCCTCCCGTTTCCGTTTCATGCCGATCATGGTCAAACCCGTCTCATATCGCTGTCTTGTCACACACGGATCAATTGTCCACTCCATGATAAAGGTGACCGCCCATGATTGAGAATTCGCAATTGCCCGTATCGGGGGAAACGATCAAGCTGCTCGTGGTCGACGACGACGAAAGTCCGCGGGAGGTGATTTACGATTTTCTTTCGATGGAAGGCTTCGACTGCATGACGGCCTCCCATGCCGAAGAAGCCATCCGTATTCTGGATGAACAGGCGGTCAGCCTCGTCATAACCGATATCAATATGCCCGGCATGTCCGGCGTGGAGCTTCTCAAGCGCATCAAAGCGGATTACAATGCCGACACCCTGGTCATGACCGGTTATATCGGCAAGTATTCCTATGAGGACATCATCGAGGCGGGAGCCGATGACTTCATCACCAAGCCCGTCTCCGGACAGGAAATCGTCCTTCGCGTCAAGCGGATCCTCAGGGAGCGACGTCTGGTCCAGGAATCAAGACAGGCCCATGAGGATCTCAAGGGCGCCTACCTGGACACCATCAACCGCCTGTCCATGGCGGCGGAATACAAGGATGAAGACACGGGAGACCACATTGTACGGATCGGTCTGTTCTGCTCCTTTCTCGCTGAAAAGATGGGCATGGATGCCAGGGATGCCTTGAATATCCGCTATGCCAGCCCCATGCACGATGTGGGTAAAATCGGAATTCCGGACAAGATCCTTCTCAAACCGGGGAAGCTGACCGACGAAGAGTTCGAAATCATGAAGACCCATACGACCATCGGTGCGAAAATTCTCGATCGTTCCAAATCCGACATTCTCAGGATGGCCCACCGGATCGCCTTGTATCATCATGAAAAATGGGATGGGCGCGGCTACCCCATGGGGCTCGGCGGACCGGACATTCCCCTTGAGGCCAGGATCGTTTCGGTGTTCGACACCTTCGACGCCCTGACCAACAGGCGGCCCTACAAGGAACCCTACCCCCTGGACCTTGCGCTGAACATCATCCGCGACCAGCGGGGAAAGCAGTTCGACCCCGCCGTGCATGATGCGTTTTTCGATCATCTGGACGATATTCTGGCCATCCGCGGAACGGTCCGCCGTGACGAGAAGGTCCAAGGCGGTGTGGTGATTCTCAGTGAGCGGGACAGGGCCGAGGGCCTGACATTTTTGCAGGAGACTGAACCGGACGAAACATCTCAAAATCATTAAGTTTTACTTGACGATCAAGCCGATTTTCATTAGAATTGTCTTGACTTTTTGAACCGCTTCCCTATGCCCCGGCGCTGCCGTTTTTCATCCAAAACGCCGGACATTGAACATTCGCACCGCGTGTGGATCAATTCCTCCCCCGGCTTCACGGGCCATTGACGACCATGGATCCACCGGCGCCGGAGATCATTCTACCAGAAAAAAGGAACGTTCATGACGGATTGCCCAGTCTTAGAAAATTTAATCGGTTCCAAGGTGCTGTACAAAGACCCGGTAACCCCGATTCTGGATGGTCTTGAATCGGTCAAGGCCATCCAGAATTATTGGGTTGGCCTGTCCAATTACATGAGTGATTTTCTGATTCCCTGCTTCAGCGCATCGAATTATTTCAGCAAAGTGGAACATGAGAGAACCATCACCCGGCCTGCGGTTGAAAGCATTGCATCCCAGCTTGATCTGCTGCGCTTCAACGTGGATCTGATCCATCGGGGCTATTCCGGGGCGATGAAGTTTCTCAACGATTATTTCAATCAGGAAGGCCATGAGCTTCTCGATGCCTGGTTCAATACCCTGTGCCGGGGTAACGGCGTCGACATCAAGTCCGTTGTGGCCAAGCGCATGGAAACCCTGAACCGGATCGCCAACGAATACCCCAAAGCCATCGAAGAAGTGGGCCCCGAATTCGGGTTCCATTTCGAGCGCGGCGAAAATGAAAAGGTCGCGGAAACCGACCGATTCATCCTTTACAAGATCGCGCCCATCGAAAACCGGGTGAAAACCGATGACGGCCTGAAACCCATCGTGATCATCCCGCCGTACGTGCTCGGTGCGAATATCCTTGCCTTTCTGCCCTACGAAAACAAAAGCTACACCCATGCCTTTGCCAACCAGGGTATCCCGACCTACATACGGGTTCTCAAAAGTATCGAGGACAACGAAGCGGTCCAGACCATGACCGGTGACAACGACGCCGAGGACCTCAGGATATTCTGTGACATCATCAGGAAACGTCACGGCAAACCGGTGACGCTCAACGGTTACTGCCAGGGCGGTTTCATTGCTGTCTGCGATCTGGCGTCCGGCAAACTTGACGGGCTTGTCGATGCCCTGATCACCTGTGTCTCTCCGATCGACGGTTCCAAATGCACCGGACTGGCCGATTTTCTAAGGAGCCTTCCCGAACGATACAACGATCTGGCCTACGGCATGAAAACCCTTCCCAGCGGCAATGTCGTTGCGGACGGCCAGTTGATGAGCTGGGTTTACAAGCTGAAAAGCATCGATACCGAATCGCCGCTGGTGTCTTTTTTCAGAGACCTGATCATTCTCAGCGCCAGCGACCACAACCAGTTTGTTTTCAATAAAACCGCAACGGCCCTGAATTACTGGCTGAGAAACGACCGGACCGATATCCCCCTGGGCATCACCAAAATGAGTTTCGCCTCATTCAATACGCCCATCGCCAAGGACGGGACCCTGCCTGTCACACTTTTCGGAAAGACGTTGAACATCAACCGGATCAAGGAGATGAAGCTGCCCTGGCTGATTTGTTACGGCGAAAAGGACGATCTGGTCGAGGCGGGGTCGGCTCTGGCTCCGCTGGAATACATGGAGGTCGAAACCACGCCCTTTCCCAAGGGCCATGTGGCGATCGCCACGTCCTGGTCCAACCCGAGATCCAAATACGCCCTGCATACCCGTTTCGGGGAAGGGGAGAAGTACAGAGGGCCGGTCAGGTTCCAACTGGATCTGAACGACACGGGCAAGAAGAAAAAATAAGGGGCAGGCGGATGTGGGCTTTTTCCGGGCAGCCGAGGGTTTAAAAAACGGCCCCGCCGCAAGCTGCCGGGGTATTGGGACCAGGGCAACCGCAGGTATCATTCGTTCTACGTGCATGTTCACGTTCACGCGCACGGTAGGCTGAGACCTGTTCGACCGCCATCGTAAACGTAAACGGCATGAATCCGTCACGCAAGAGAGGCCCATGTGTCTTATAGACCATACATGCGATTGGATAGGTATTGGGCCGTCTTTGAAAAAACTTAGACGTTTTTTGCGCCTCAAGGGGCAGGGTATTAAACCCGCAGCTTCACAATAATTAT
>NZ_BAAHXV010000056.1:0-17803 GCF_054657895.1 Desulfatiferula olefinivorans
GGGGAAGCCCCTCACCTTATAGACACATCGACACAGCCATAACCAACCCAATGTCATTATTTTAAGACCATTATGGGCACGCTTTGCTTTGCCCATCAACTGGACAACGATAATATGTTTAAGTTAATGGCATTGATTACGCGGTTGAAGAGTCACTGGAACCAAGTGCATAACCAGAAAAAATAAAAAAGGACAACCGTGAAGAAGCACTGTCTGTGTTAAAACGTACGCCGTTCGCTGCGTTTTATTAAACGTTCTTTTTTCTTCGTGTCCGTTGGGGTGATCACCCTTTGTCAATCGTGCAGCACGATACCCGCCGGAAGGGATTCTCCGAAGACGGCGCTGTCGTCCACGGCGCTTCGGGTGATGATGTCGGTGAGCGGGGCGGCTGCGGCTGCAGGGGCCTTGTGCCGGGTCATGTATGTGAGGACGGCCGAGGCGGTCTCCCCGTCCACATCACGCATCAGGTCCCCGGTTTTCCGGGCCATGCGGACCAGGGCCGTCCAGACCGGGACCGGGTCCTGAAAGGGGGCTTCGATCAGGCGCCTGATCCAGGCAGACACTTCGGACGGGGGCACCACCCGCTCCACCGACCCGTAAAGCGGGGCCCGGAGGCCGAAACGGGACAGGGACCAGAGCTGCTGGGGCAGGGCTTTTTTCGGGTTCAGTTCATCCAGAAGTTTCCGGCCCAGCCGGATCTTGTCGTTGACCGGCAGGCGTTCCATGTTGGCCATGGCCATCCAGAGTTCCAGTTTTTCCTGGGCGGAAATCTTCGGGGCCGTTTTGGGGTTTTTCGGATCCAGGGTCAGGACCTGATCCTGGAAAAACTGGCGCTGCTGTCCCGCGCTGAGGCCGGCGGCCACCCTCCGCCACAGAATCCACCATTCCTGGCCGGCCTGGGGGGAGTTTGCGAACACCGGACCTTTTTTGTAGATCTTCCACAGGGCCTTGATGCGGTCGGGGTCGAACCCGTGGCCCAGGCCGGGGCGCAGGCAGAATCCCGTGAGATTCAGCCAGCGCTGTTCGACCTCGGGGCTCTGGCTCCGGCTGTCCATGCAGTCAAGGAGAGCGTCTGAAAGGCTTCGAAGCAACGACAGGGGCCAGGCGTTTTTCGGTCGTCCGGCCACGTTCGCAATGGGTTTGACCAGGCCGGACAGGGCGGCGTTCATGTCCGATTTCGATCGCCCCGCCGTGTCGAAGACGTCCCGGATCAGTCGGACGGCCTCATCCACCTGGTCCTGGTCGAGAATTTCATGGTCGGACACCGCCTGGCCGACGGTTTCCTCCCGGCCGCGCAGCTGGAAACTCAGCTTCCAGCGGTGGTCGCTCGACAGGGACCGGCACCAGAGATCCAGGGTGCCCACCTCGGTGTAATCGGCCAGAAGATGAACGGGAATGCGTGTTTCCTGTTCCTTTTTTCCGTAACGGATCACGGTCTGCACCGGGGGCAGCGGCGTCAAGGTGTCATCGAGATCGATCAGGTCCCCGGCCTTGTCCGCATCCCTGTAGCTTGAACTGTACACATCAAAGCTTACCCGCCGGTTGGCCAATACCGTCATGTCCCGGTCGGTCAGTTCCACCGTCGAGCCTTCGTCAAGGCCCCGTTCCACCAGGCAGACCGCCTGATCGGCCCTGCCGGATTCGTCCCGTGCGATGCCCAGGTAGTAAGACCGGGGGCTGCCGCTGCCCACCCGGACGCCCCGGCCCAGCTTGGCCAGGCCGTAGTACGCGGCCCCGAAGGCCACGGCAAGGTCTGGGTCGTCATTGTCCAGCACGGCGGGCAGGGCCTCGTTTTCTTCGCCGAAAAAGTGCCGGACGGCCTCGCGGATTCTCTCGGTGATCAGGGCGGGTTTGAGGGACCCGCCGTTGAACAGGATGTGACCGGGCCGGTGGCTGATGCCTAAACGCTTTTCGACATGGTCTTTGTGCTGGTCGAGAAACCGGCACAGGTGGCGGGTCATGGCCGGTTCCTGCTCGTAGGGCAGGCCGAATTCACTGATGCCCTTGCGGCTGGTCCGCGTCTTTTTTTCATCGCCTGAGACCAGGGGGAAGAATCCGTTGATCAGGATGTCCTCGACCATGGCAAGGGTCAGATCGCCGGACACAGTGCCGCCGATCAGGCTGCTGCCCTGGCCCATCAGGGTGATTTTTTCCTTGACGGAAAGACCGCTGAGCAGGGTTTCCTTGGCCCGTCTGCACTGGTGACAAAGGTTTTTCCAGCGGTCCCCGGACAGGGCGGGGCGGTTTTTCCCGAAACCCGCTTCCACGCGCCGGGCCAGGGCCAGGTCGATGTTGTCGCCGCCCAGGATCAGGTGGTCGCCCACGGCGATGCGCTCGAACCTCGGCGTGCCTTCGGTTTGTCTCAGGGTGATCAGGCTGAAGTCGGTGGTGCCGCCGCCGATGTCGCAGACCAGAATCAGCTCGCCGGGGGTCACGTGACGGTCCCAGTCCGATTCGTGGCGGGACAGCCAGCTGTAGAAGGCGGCCAGGGGTTCTTCGAGCAGGGTGATCTGTTTGAGGCCCGCCTTGCGGGCCGCTTCCACGGTCAGTTCCCGGGCCGCCTCGTCAAAGGAGGCAGGCACGGTGATCACCGTGAACTGGTTTTCCAGCCACAGGGATTCGTCGTCGCCCCGGTCCTTGTTCCAGCATCGTCTTATATGGGCCAGGTAATGGGCCGAGGCGTCCACCGGGGACATCTTGCCCACCTCCTCCCCGGACCCCCAGGGCAGGATTTTCGCCCGCCGGTCGGCCTGGTGGTGGCACAGCCAGCTTTTGGCCGAGGAAATCAGCCGGGCCGGGACCCTGGCGCCGTGATCCCGGGCAAAGGTTCCGGCGAAATGGCGGTCTGCGGTTTTGAACGGGTGAAGGATGGCGTCCTTTGGGATGTCGTAATCCCCGGGAATATAGAGAAAGGAGGGCAGCACCTTCTCCCGGCGGATCTCGCCGGGCCCCGTGAGCTGGGGAACGGTGAACAGGGACATGGGGCTTTTCCCGGCGTCCGGCGTCCGGGACAGATCCACGTAGGACACGGCCGAGTTGGTGGTGCCCAGATCGATGCCCACGATGTAGGCCACGGCGTCAGATACTGTCATCGTCTTGTTCCCGCACGTTGAATTCGAGTTTCCATTTTTCCCCGGTGTCCCGGGACACGCACCGGAATTCCAGGGTGCCGGTTTCCGTGACCCGGATGTCGAAATACACCGGCACGGCCGTGCCGTTTTCACCCGACAGGGTCGTTTCGATGGCGGCCACGGGTTCGATCTCCCCCGGTTCCCATTCCTCGATCAGGGTGCCGGGCCGGTCCTCCTTGCGGCCGGTGGACCCCAGGATGTCGAACACCACGGGCTCGCCGGTGATCAGCACGAATTCCTCGCTGTCGATCAGGGCTTCGGAGCCTTCTTCCATGCCCCGGCCCGCCACACACAGGGCCTTCATGGGTGCGGGCATGCCGGGAATGGCGGGCATGGACGATTCGACGGCCACATAGTAGGCCCGCTCGAGGCCCGCCCGGATGCGGATGCCCCTGCCTTCCCGGGCGAGGCCGTAGTATGCTGCACCCCGGGCCACGGACAGGTCCACGTCTTCGGCGGGCAGCTCCCGCACGGTCTTGGCCTGGCCCAGATCGGCACACCAGCCTGAGAGCAGAGCGACAAGCCGCTTTCGTACGGCGTCTGATTTCATGATGCCGCCGTTGAACAGCACGGCGTCGGGGATTTCCGGCCGACCGTCCGGGACGGGGTTTGCGGCGAGGAAGGCGGCCAGATGGCGGGTGACGGCAGGGTCGGCTTCATAGGCCAGGCCCAGTTCCCGCAAACCGGATCGTTTCGCCTCCCGGGGCCGGTCGTCAGGGCCGCAGGCCGGGAAAAAACCGTCCAGAATCACGGCCTCGACCTCCTGCCGGGTCAGGGTTTCCCGGAGGGTGCCTCCGATGAGGCCGCTGCCCCGTCCCAGCACGGTGACGGGCACCTCCGTCACGGAGGGGTCTTCGAGAATTTTTTCCTTGGCCCTCCGGCAACTGTGGGTCAGGCCCCGCATCTGCCAGGCGTCGAGTTTTCTGCCCTTGTCCATGAATTTCTTCGCCACGGTGTACGACAGGGCCAGATCCATGTTGTCGCCGCCCACCAGAAGATGCCTGCCCACGCAGATCCGTTCCAGGGCGAGTTCCCCGTTTTTTTCGGAGATGCGGATCAGGCTGAAGTCGGTGGTGCCGCCGCCCACGTCGCAGACCAGGACCAGTTCGCCTTGTTTTACGGCCTTTCGGAAGCGGTCCTTCTGACTGTCGATCCAGGCGTAAAAGGCGGCCTGGGGTTCTTCGAGCAGGGTCAGGTCCCCGAGTCCGGAAAGGGACGCCGCCTGGACGGTCAGCTCCCGGGCCACGGCGTCGAAGGAGGCGGGCACGGTCAGGTAGACCTTCTGGAATTCCATGGCGCAAAGGTCGTCTTCGGCGGCCATGGTATGGTTCCAGGCGTCTTTGATGTGGGTGAGGATGGCCGCCGAGGCCTCAACCGGGGACAGCTTGGACAGGTCGCCCGATCCCTTCCAGGGGAGGATCGGCTTGTTGCGGTCCACCAGGGTGTTGCACAGCCAGGATTTGGCCGAGGAAATCAAGCGGTCGGGAAGGCCCTCCCCCCGGTTCCGGGCAAATTCCCCCACGCAAAGGGCGCTGTCCGCGTTCCAGGGCAGGGCGAGGCTTCCTTTGGCCGTATCGTGGGCCTCGGGCAGGAAAACGAAGGAAGGCAGGATGTCCCGGCCGGCCACACTGCCGTCATCGACCAGTTGGGGGACGGGAAAGATCCGGATGTCCGGGGCCTCGTCCGTCGGCCCTGCGGGTGCAGGGACAAAGGCCGCCACACTGTTGGTGGTGCCGAGATCGATGCCGATGATGTAACGATGGTCTGACATGGTGTTGTTCCTTATTCGATATCCACTTCCGCCGGGGCGAGAACGGCGGGATTGTCCTGCCGGGACAGGGTGGGGATCTCCAGTTTGTCGACTTTCCAGCCTTTGTGGCGCAACGTTCCGTCAAAGGGGGGATTGCCCACCACCTTGCCGGTCAGGCGGATTTCCGCCGGGTCGAATCCCGGGGGGACGGTCACGGTGTCGCCCTCGGACGTCTCGATGATCGGTGAGAGGCTGAGGTAACGCGACAGGGCCTTGGCGCAGTTTTCGTGGATCTGGCGCACGGCGGCGCCGATCTGGTCGTCGTCGTACTGATCGAGCTTTTCGTTGAAAAAATCAAGGAGCCGTCCTTCTTTTTGGAGCACGGCGATCAGGTGCAGGAACAGCCGCTTGCGGGCGTTCTCCTCGATCAGTGCCTCCTCAGCGTCCGGGGCGCCCGCTTTTTTCGGAACAGCCGCGGAAACGGTTCCGGCCAGGGCCTTTTTCGCCGCGGCCCGAAGCCCAAGCCAGGTGATCAGGGTGAACACCAGCGCCACCGCAAGGCTTCCCGGGACAAAGACCTTGAGAAACCAGGGTTTGAGAAACAGGTATTGGGCCAGGCCTTCGGCGAAGGTCAACCCCTCGGCCAGGGCCGCCGCCTCTCCGGCCTTGATGGCCACAAGCCCGATACCCAGGTAAAGCAGATAATCGAGCACCAGCGTCATCACCACCGCCATCACCACCAGCAAGGCCAGGGACTGCCCGGAAAACCGTTTGATCTGTTCCATTGTTTCGCTCCTTATTTGATGAGAACCGTCCGTGGGATTCCGTCTGAATAAAATGACTGTATTAAATAGATACATCAACGGTGTCAAGGGACTAATACATGACGCGCCTTCGTTCCGCAAGGCCAAAAAACGGGCGCCGGGTTAAGCGCGCCCCGCACGTTAACGATGACCGTTGCAGGATCAACCCACCCGTTCAAGCGGCCCACCGGCGGGCACACAGACCAGGACGAAGGGGTCCGGTGTTTTGTTCGCTCTCGATAACAGGGCAGGGTGACTCTGTTTTAATGAAGGCCTTCGCCTGTTGAGGGCGCCGGCATCGAAACGGGCCTGACCGTGATGACCACCGACACATCGGGCCAACGTTTTTCCAACGACTGGGCCGACGGGGGCGCCACAATTTTGCAGAACAGGGTGGTGGTCTCCCGGATGTTGTTCAGAAAGACGGGGGTGGTGGTCACGCGCCCCGGGGTCTTTTCGTTTTCCCCCGCAGGAAACAGGGCGCTTATCGATTCCGGCAGCGTTTGAACCGACACCAGCTCGAAGCCGTCGGGAAGCTTTCCCACCAGCTGGGGCTCGATGGTCACGGCGGTCAGGGTGAGTTTGGCCATGGTGATGTCGATGGAGACGGGGTCCACATCCACCAGTCGGAGCCCTTTGGGCAGGTGGATGTTGTCTTCGTTGATCGGAAAGGTATGTTTGCCTTCGGCGGCTTTGGCCAGGTCGATCATGACGCTCAGGTCGGAAGGGGCAAGGGGACTCAGGTCGGATTTGGAACCGGTCAGGTGAACCCGGATGTCCTTGGGCTTTTCTCCGATCATGACCATGTTGTCGGCCGTGGCGGTGTATTCGATGGGAACGGTGATGATTTTTTCGATGATTTCACTTTGGGAATAGATCATGGTCAGCCAGAACACCAGAGAAACCATCAGGGCCCCAAGGCCCTCGACGATGATTCTCCGGCCCGTATGGACAGGCGGCATGTCCAGGTGCGAGGCGGATCCGTCTGTTTTGCACTGGGTGCAGATGGCATCGAGGATCATGCGTTTGTCTGCCATGACGCTGATGTCTCCGTTGTAGAAGACGGAAACGGTTCCCCGTTCCTCCGAGGAAACAAGAACCATCGCGTCGCATCGTTCGCAAAGCCCCATGGCGGCCTGATGACGTGTTCCGTACCATTCGGGGAGTTTTCCGCTTTTTGACACCGGCAGGCGGACGCCGAATTCGGACACTTTGCCCCGCCTGACGATCAGGGCGCCGTCATGCCCCGGGGAATGGGGGTCGAAGAGACTGACGATCAGGGGATAGCTGGGCACGGCATCGACGGGGTAGCCCCCGTCAAGCCAGGGCTTGACCGGTTCGTCGCCGGGGATGACCACAATGGCGCCGATCCGTTTGGATGCCATATCCCACAGGCTTTCGGCAATGAGCCTTGCGAATTCATCGTCGTAGGCCATATTTTTGTTGCGGCGCATGGTGGCGGTTCGCTCGAATATTTTTCGAAGCTCGGGCTGGAAGATCACCACCAGGCTGATGACGGCCACATGGCTGACGTTCCGGTAAATCCATTCAATGCCTTTGAGATCCAGGTAGCTGGCCAGGAAGAACACCACGGCCGCGATCAGCATGCCGGATACGATTTTCCAGGTGCCCAGACGGATCAGGGTCCGGTAAAGGAAGAACAGGGCGGCGGCGATCAGGACGACATCGAGAAGGGACCGCCATGTGATCAATGGACTCAACATATTCGAGGCCTCCCGGCTGATCAGGGCCGCTGTCAGGGTTGATAGGTGAACACCAGCCGCCAGGATTGACGATCCGTGCGGGTGGCTGAAAACAGGTCGCTCAGAATATCCTGCGTGGAAAACACGTCCGGATTGGCCGCCTTCAGGAGCGTGCCGAGAAACGACGCGGCGCCGGGCGTGATGGTCGTGTCCATCACCATGAAGGTTTTGACCAGGCCCATGGGGATCGCGGGGTCGATCAGATGGACGACGGTGACATCCGCCCGGTGCCCGCCTCCCAGAAAGTCCCACGATTCCAGGAAAATCTCATAGGTGAGGATTTTCTCCACCGAATAGTCGCGGCCGTCGAGATGGAGTTTCTGGGGAACCGCCGGCGTTTCGATGGTCAATGAACGGAAATACCCGGCCTCCGACGGGGACACCACGGAAAGGGGGGTGACCGTCCCTTCGATCACCGTGTGGGCCTTCAGGACCCGTCCCGTGTCCGTGACGAACAGGTGCTTTTCAAAATCCAGCACGTGGCGGCGTTCAGGTTCGAGAACCACCTCGAACACCCCGTCTTCTTTGCCGGCGATCCGGGCAACCTGGATCGAATCCTTCATGGCGGGATGGTCTCCCGCGTATCGGGCCGAATCGCCCACCCGGGCGTTTTGAGGGAGGTAGAAATAATCAATCACCGGCTCGTTCCGGATGGACCGGTAGGCCATGGGCCGCATGAGGACCGCACACCCCGTCAGCCAGGTCAGGATCAGGACGGCCGCTATGCATCGCATCATGGTTTTTCCTATTTGATCAGCTGGTTCATTTCGAAAATGGGCAGGCAGATGGAGAAGACGATGAAGCCCACCACCACGCCCATCAAAAGGATGATGGCCGGTTCGAGCAGGGCGGTCATGCCCACGAGGCTCGACTCGACCTCCTTTTCGTAGACATCGGCCACCTTGTTCAGCATGGTTTCAAGCTCCCCGCTCTGCTCGCCGACCTTGATCATCTGGATGGACAGGAAGGGAAAGACCTTGGCGGCGGAGAGAGCCGCCCCGAGTTCATGGCCCTGCTCCACCTCCTTCGCGGCATCTGCGATGGTTTCTGCGATGATGCTGTTGCCGGCCACGTTTTTCACCACCTCAAGGGCTCCCATCATGGACACGCCGTTTTCGAGGAGGGACCCTAAGGTCCGGCTGAATCGGGCCACGGCCAGCTTGAGCACCAGATCGCCGATCAGAGGAAAGGAAAGCAACAGCCGGTCGATGATCAGGCGGCCCCTGTCCGTTTTTTTGAAGGCGGCGTAACCGTAGGCCCCGGCTGCAATCAGAAGGACGAACAGCCACCACCAGCCGGAGAGGAATTCGCTGGTGCCGATGAGCAGCCGGGTGGGCAACGGCAGGGTCTGCCCCATGTCCGAGAAGATGGTGGTCATGTTGGGCACCACGAAGGTCAACAGTAGGAACAGCACCACCGTGCCGATGAGGGCCATGAAAATCGGATAGGCCAGGGCCGCCTTGATTTTGGAGTTCAGGGCCGACTGGCTCTCACTGATGTCCGCCAGACGTTCGAGGACGATTTCAAGGGTGCCCGAGGCTTCTCCGGCCCGGATCATGTTGATGTACACCGGTGAAAAGGTTCCGGGGTAGTCGGACAGGGCCGCGGCGAAGCTTTTGCCTTCCTCGATGGAGTCCTTGATGCGCGAGATGATTTTTTTGAACACCGGCGAGCCCGTCTGCTTGATCAGGGTATCGATGGCCGTGACCAGAGGGAACCCGGCGGTGAGCAGGGTGGCCATCTGCCTGGTCATCATGGTGATGTCGTTTGCGGAAACCCGGGCGAAGGGCCGAAAGGAGGGAAGCGATCCTTTGCCGGTTTTTTTGGTCGGATGGTCCACTTCCTTGATGGTCACCGGGTAGATTTTGGTGGCCCGGAGCTTCTGGCGGGCCGCCCGGGCGCTTTCGCAGTCAATGATCCCGGAGACGTTTTTCCCCTTGGCGTTCAAGGCGGTGTATTCAAATACGGGCATAAATGCTGTCCCCCGATATGGGCGTAAGATGTGAAACTCGGCGTTTTCATGGGTTATAGCGGTAAATCGGCGCGGTTTCAAGAGCCTTATAACAATGAAATCGTGAAGAGGGTCATGTTTCCTGCGGCATGAATGACGACGGGTGCCCACAGGGACCGTTCTTTTTCATAACAGACGCCGAAAACCAGCCCGCCGACCAGCTGGACCAGGGGAAAGCCGGAAAAGGAATGGGCCAGGACGAACAGTCCCGTGCTGATCAGAAGGGCGCTCAAAAAACCCCGGCGTCTCAGGTATCCAAACACCAGTCCCCGGAAAAACAGCTCTTCGGCCAGGGGGGCCAGCACCCCGCCCGCCAAAAAGAAGAACACGCGATCGGTCATGGTTGCGGGCAGGCGGGTTTTGAGAAGCAACAGCGGATCGATACCGGCCAGAGATAAACCCAGCATGCCCAAAAGGGCGGCGCATCCGAAGAAAAGGGACCAGATCATGCCCCGGACGAGGCCCCGGCCTGCGGCAGGCCCGGTCACTCCCAGAGACCCCAGTCCGGTTTGGAAATAATACACGATGGAAAGAACAGCCGTGATCTGGATCAGACGGATCAGGCAGAGTCCCGCAAGGGGGGGCATCGGCAGTGCCGCCCATCCGGTTCGAAAGGCCGTTTCGGAAAGAAGGACAACGGCCGCAGCAAGGGCAAGGGTCAGTCCCCGGATCGTTTTTGAGTCCATCCCAACCTCTTGAGCGCCCTGTAGGCGTACCATTGAACATACCAGTGATCGGAGGCCTCGATGCGGCGGATGATGACCGGCACGGCCCTGCGGAGGCCCGACATGCCCAGGGCGAAAAACGCCTGGCAGCGCACATTGGGGTGGGGATCGTCCAAAAGGGCGATGAGGCGCTCGTACCGTCCGGGGGCCCGGCTGTATGCCAGGGACCGTGCGTACCAGTAGCGCTCGGGAACGGAGTCGCTGAGGGCAAAGGCCCCGCCCTGCGGATGGGCTGACGCGGCCGCGTCCTGATCGCACAGGGCCCGGAGGGCGGCGGTGCGGCGGACGGAGGAGCCGGAGGCCAGGGCCTCGGGAATGTCGTCGGGTGACAGGGCGGCGGGGCTCTGGGCCCAGAGAAAGACAAAGGCGGCAAGGCCCACCGTCAGGCAGAGGCCCGAGGCGACGAGACGTGCCGGTCCAGGCGCCGCGAACAGGGCGCAGACGCAGAAAAAAAAGCCGTGCAGCATCAGATACATCAAAAGGGGCAGGCCGCTGATCAGGGCGATGCCGACGGCGGACCGGTAGTTGGCGTATCGGTCCGTGTCCCGGGACAGGGCGTCGAACACCCCCCGGGGGTCCTTGAGCAGGTTGTCCACGGGCAGGCTGCGGATCAGGCGGCCCTGCCGGAAGACCTGGACATGACGGGCGTTTCCGACCATGGAAAGGTCGGCATGGCGGGCTTCGCCCACAGGCAGGTAATCCCTGATCAGAAGCTCGCGTGCGATGCGGTTGGTCATTGCGGGCGGTGCGTCAAGGCGCAGGTGCCCCTGCTTGATCAGTTTCTGGTCCAGGGATTTGAACACCTCCGCCGGGGCCAGGGTGTAACGGTAGTAAAAATCGTTGACGGCCATGCCGACCGGGTTGGTCAAAAGGAAACTGTCCCTGAAATCCGTAAAAATCCGGCTGTCGCCGCCCCGTGCGAAAACAAGCAGGACACCCGCCAGGATCAGGGGCGGACACAGATGGGCCGCCAGGGTCATCCGGCTGAGCGGCCTGGAGAGCGGATCCCGGGTCATCCCATCGAGACCGTACACCAGACCAAAGGCCAGGGCACAGGCCAGGCTTTCGAGCATAAGCAGGCCCCGGGCGTTGATAAACACAAGGAAGGCCGACAGTGTCAGCACCGGCAAAGACCATCGGACAAGCGGGCGGAACGCGGCTGCCGGCCGGGCGAGGCAAAGGGCGGCCAGGCAGACCAGGGCGCCCAGGGTCAGCGTGAAAAAAAAGGCTCCGGAACAGGCCGTCACCGGGCTCTGGACCTGATCGATGATTCTGAGATTGGGCACGGCCAGGTATCCCTCGGCCGCAGCCGATGTCGCCAGGCGGGCCAGGAATCGATCGCTCTGGAAGACCCGCAGCGTCATCACCAGCTGGAACGCGGTAAGGCCCGCCGCGATCGATCCGGCGGTTTTCAGATAGCGGTTAAGGGGCGCAAACATTGATTTCCTTCGTTCGGGTAATCCCTTGAAAGGTCTTGATTTATCAATGGGACAGCCATATAATAACGGCCTGACAACCTGCCTTGCGGCCGCCCTTCGAACCGTTGCGGCCGCGGACAACGGGCGAGAGGGATTTTCTCCCGACCGCCGTGCACGCGTATCTACATATCAGTTTTTTTGTCATCGGAATCAATAGTTTTTTATTCATCCCTCATAATCGGAACAATCAAAAGGAGGCGAAGCATGCTTGAAATCAAAGATGCGGTGGCTGTGATCACCGGCGGTGCAAGCGGAATCGGATTTGCCCTGGCCAAGTACTGGGTGGAGCGGGGCGGCAAGGTCGTTCTCGGGGATGTGTCCGAAGACGGGCTTGAAAAGGCCCGGGCCTCCATCTTGGCCATGGGCGGGGCCGTGGCCGTGGTTCCCGGCAACGTCACCCGGGAAGAGGATTGCGCCCGACTGGCCGACACGGCCATCGAGCGTTTCGGAAAGATCAACCTGGTGGCGCCCTTCGCGGGGGTGATCAAGGACGGCATGATGGTGTCTCCGGACAAGGACACCGGCAAAGTCTCACGGAAGATGTCCCTCAAGGATTTTCAGTTCGTTATCGACATCAACCTGACCGGGGTGTTTCTGACCATCCGGGAATGCGCCGAGCGCATGATCAACAATGACTGCAAAGGATTGATCTGCCTGGTTTCCTCCACCGGGTCCCTGGGAACGGCGGGCCAGATCAATTATTCATCGACCAAGGCGGCCATGTCGGTGATGCCCAAGGTGCTCACCGGCGAATTTTTCCGCCGCGGGTTTTCGGACAAGATCCGGGTCACGGCTGTGGCTCCCGGCTATGTGGGCACCGACATGGTCCGGAACATGAACCAGGCGGCCCTTGAAAAGGTGCTTGAAAACGTGCCCATCAAACGCTTGATCGAACCCGAGGAGGTGGCGTCCCTGGTCTGTGAACTCTACCGGAACGAGGCCCTGACCGGGGATACCTATTTCATTCACGGCGGCCTGCGGCTGGGCTCCAAAGGCTGATCGTCTCCCATCGTCGGAGACCCCCGGTCTCCGACGATTCTTTCAGGCCGCCGTCTTAACGTTCTCATCGTCGGGATCCCCCGATAAAGCCGAAAATCCCATTCAAAAAAAAATTAAAGCCTTTGACCGTATCTGTCAAACCGGCGTGGTAGGGTCTGTCATGGATCAACGATAACGGAGGATGATAGATGACGATCATAAAGGTATTGAAAGAGCAGGCACGGATGATTGTGATGAACAAGGACCCCCGCTTTCAGGTGGTGCGATACGAACAGAAGGAGCAGGGCAGGGGACGCTACCGGTTCAATGTCCTGATTCGCGAGGTGACAACGGGACGGTACTACGGGGCCAGTTACACGGCCGGGGTGACGGGGTGGCGGCGCAGGCCGGTTCAGCCCTTCGATTGCGACGACCCTCTGTTTCAGGAGGTGGCGATGTGATCGTCTGACGGGCGGTTGACCCGGTTTTGAAAACTTTGCGCCGCGCCCTGGTTAAACTGTTTGAAAAACCCTTTTGGATGTGATGTTATGGGGCATCCGAAGCCGGGGGAATGATGCCGCCGGCTCTGTCTTTCAAATCAGCATTATCAAAGCAGGTGAACCATGAGTGTGGGAAAGAAAATCAGGATCAAGCGCATCATCAACCGGAAATCCGGGAAAACCGTGATCGTTCCCATGGATCACGGGGTGTCCCTGGGGCCCATTGCCGGCCTCGAAGACATGGACAAGACCGTGAACATGGTCATCCGGGGCGGGGCCAACGCCACCATCGTGCACAAGGGCATCGTCACGTCGACCAACAGGAGCGAGGACACGGATATCGGGCTGATCATCCATCTGTCCGCCTCCACCTCCCTGACCCCGGAACCCAACCGGAAGGTCTGGGTCTGTGACGTGGAAGAGGCTCTGACCCTGGGGGCCGACGCCGTATCCGTCCATGTGAATGTGGGGTCCGCCTCCGAATCGATGATGCTCGAAGCTCTGGGCCGGACGGCCAAGGAGTGCAACCGGTGGGGCATGCCCCTGTTGGCCATGATGTATCCCCGGGGCAAGGATGTGGACGTCAATGTCGACTCCATCAAGCTGGCGGCCCGGGTGGGGGCCGAACTCGGGGCCGACATCATCAAGTGCCCCTACACGGGCGATGCCGAGAGTTTCGAGGGGGTGGTCCGGGGATGCCCGGTGCCCGTTGTCATTGCCGGCGGTTCCAAGCTCAGCGACGAAGAAACCCTGGCCATGATCGAGGGCGCCATGAAGGCCGGGGCCGCCGGTCTGTCCATGGGCCGGAACGCCTTTCAACATGAAAACCCCGAACGGTTTGTCAATGTGGCCTGCCGGATGGTTCATGACGGCCTGTCGGCCGCCGAAGCGCTCGACCTGCTGCGGGGCTGATGCCGTCAAACTTGGTATTGACCCGTCGGGACTTCTATACTATTTAATGGCTTTGCCGTTAACGTCCCTTGTCCTGCGAGGATGCATGAACCGAATTTATATCCTGATTCTGAGGGTCATTTTGAGTGCTGCCTGCGCCGTCATGCTGACGCGGCTGTTTCATCCTGAAAAAAGCCTGGTGTTCACGGTCGGCCTTGCCGCCCTGCTGCTGTCGTTGTCCTATGTCTCCGCGTATTTTCGATCAAAACATGCCAACACGAAGGAGAAGGGCCGTTGAAGCAGATCGTCTTAGGCACCGCCGGTCATATCGACCATGGTAAAACCAGTCTGATCAAGGCCCTGACCGGGATCGAGACCGACCGGCTCAAAGAGGAAAAAGCCCGGGGTATCACCATCGAGCTGGGCTTCGCCTCCATGGTTCTTCCCGGCGGCCAGCGTCTGGGCATCGTGGATGTGCCCGGCCATGAAAAATTCGTCAAGAACATGGTGGCCGGGGTGACCGGCATCGACATGGTGGCCATGGTTATCGCCGCCGACGAAGGGGTCATGCCCCAGACCCGGGAACATATGGAGATCTGCTCCCTTCTGGGTGTGCGTTTCGGCCTGGTGGTCCTGACCAAGGTGGACATGGTCGATGAGGAATGGCTGGAACTGGTGACCGAGGACATCCGTGCCTTTGTGGCGGACAGCTTCCTTGAGGGGGCGCCCATCGTGCCGGTGTCGTCCTTGACCGGCCAGGGGCTTCCCGAACTGATGGCGGCCCTGGACGCTCTGGCGGCCCGGGTTCCCGAGAGAACCTCCAGCGGCCTGTTCCGCCTGCCTGTGGACCGGGTGTTCACCATGAAAGGGTTCGGTACCGTCATCACCGGCACCGTGGCCTCCGGCAGTATCCGGGTGGGGGATTCCATCATGATCTACCCCTCGGGAATTACGTCCAAGGTGCGGGGCATTCAGGTCCATAACGCCGCCACCGAAGAGGCCGGGGCGGCCATGCGCACCGCCATCAATTTTCAGGGCCTCGAAAAAGCCGCCATCAACCGGGGTGACGTGGTGTCCGTCCCCGACGGCCTGCGGAACAGCCATCTGCTCGATGCCCGGATGCATTACCTGAAAAGCAACAAGCGGCCCCTGAAAAACCGGACGCGCATACGCATGCACACGGGCACCTGTGAAATCATGGGCAACCTGATCCTTCTTGAGAAGGAAACCCTGGATCCCGGCGAGACCACAGTGGTCCAGATCCGTCTGGAATCGCCCATGGCCTGTGTGAAAGACGACCGCTTCGTGATCCGGAGTTATTCCCCGGTCCGGACCATCGCCGGCGGGGAAATTCTCAATCCCTTTCCCCAGAAGCACAAACGGTTCAAGTCGGAGATCGTCGACGGACTCAAGGGTCTTCTCGAAAACGATCTGGCCGATGCGATCGCCTTTCATGCGTCCCAGGCCGGATACCACGGCCTGACCTTTGGCGAGCTGAAGCTGATGACCAACATGCCGGAGAAAAAGCTGACCACGGCGGTATCGAATTTTCTGTCCCAGAAAGTGCTGATCCAGACCGACAAGGAAACCCGGACCTATATTCACGGTGAGGCCTTTGGCCGGCTCAACCAGACGGCCCGGGATTATCTGGCCCGTTACCATGAGGCCAACCCGCTCAAGGAAGGGATGTCCAAGGGGGAACTGAAATCCAAATTCCCCCCGGATCTGGGCGTCAAGCTGTACAACCTGATCATCAACCATCTGCTCGGTGACGGAACCCTGGTTCAGGAGGGCGATCTTGTGCGCCTTTCGTCGCATACGGTAGCGCTCAAGGTCGACCAGGAGGAACTCAAGGAAAAGATACTTTCAGCCTACAAGGATTCGGCCCATACGCCGCCTTATTTCAAGACACTGGCCGAGGAGCTCGGGGCGAGTCCCGCCCAGGCCAAGGACGTCCTGATGCTTCTGGTCAACGAAAAATCTCTGGTGAAAATCAAGGAAGATCTGTATTTTTACAGCGAGGCCTTAGCTGAGATCCAGACCCGGCTGGTCGATTACCTGACGGCCCATCAGGACATCTCGGCCCCCCAGTTCAAGGATCTGACCGGCGGTCTGGCACGGAAATACCTTATTCCGCTTCTTGAATATTTTGACATGAAAAACATCACCATCCGGGTCGGAGACACGCGGCAGCTGAGAAATCGATGATCCCGTCGGGACGTCTTTAAAAAAATGGTTTGATGTTGGTTTTACATTTGGTTAAAACACAGGGGCGGACTCCGGTGTTACGGATTGCGTTCCATGAAAGAATATAAAAAACAATCGTGATGGCCTTCGCCATCGGATGAGGAGAGACAATGAGCGGTAACAAGGGAACATCTGATCAGACCGGTTTCGGTCGTTACGCATCGGTTCGTATTGTGGCGGGCATCGTCATCGGCATGGGCTGCCTCTGGCTTTTCAGCACGATCATTTCCTTCTTTTCCGGGACACCGGAAGGAAAGTCACCTTACAAGCAGGTGGTCGAACAGTACCCGGCCCTGCAGAAAGCCGACGGTTGGCTGGCGAGTCATGACTCCAATGCCGGCAACCCCGACGAGATGAGCCAGGCCCAGGAAAACCTTTCGAACAAACGGTTCACGTCGAATTACAGTGACGGGGAAGGGGTCATTTCCCACAGCGGCATGATCAACGACACGGCCGATGTCACCCCCGTTCCGCGGCCGGTTCCGGTTCAGGACGTTCCCGTCGCCGTTCCGGCGGTCCCCGCGCCGCTCCCGGCCATCCCCCAGGTCAGGCCCCGGCAGGTGATCGGCACGGCCTTTGTCGATGCATTGTGTCGTCCGTTGCAATACGAGCTCGATGGCCGTTTCTGGGGATGGCGGCCCAACGATTTGTGGATCACCAAGCTGGGCATGGACAATGTGGAGAATTTTCAACTCGGTCTTATCGAGATGACCCGCCGTTCGGTGAACGTCCTGTCCGAGCGCATATCCCGGACCGGCACCAACGTGTACATCAACGAGAATCTCCAGAAAGCCCGGAGCAACCTGAATATCGATCCGGGACGGTTCTGGTTTCCCTCGGCTGAAAATGAATACAAACGGGCCATCGATCAGCTCAAGGCTTATATTGATGATGTGAGTCAGGGCAAGGCCTACTTCTTCACACGCTCCGACAACCTGATCCCCCTTCTGATCGAGTTCCGCAATCAGCTCGGTGACTGTGACAACAAGCTGATCCGGATGGAGAGCGATCCCAAGACCCAGGTCAGCACCTTCGAGGCGGACAACCTGTTCTATTACTCCAAAGGGGTGGCGTCGGTCATTCTTCCCCTGCTCAAGGCCATCGAGGAGGATTTCAACATGACGCTCAAATCCCGTGACGGCATCGAAACCCTCCATCATGCCATTGAGGCCTGCGAAGGGGCGGCCCACCTGTCACCCTGGATCGTCTTTGAAGGGGATTATGACGGCTTTTTTGCCAACCACCGGGCCAACATGTCCACCTACATCAGCCATGCCCGTTTTTATATCGGCGTTTTGATCACCAGCCTGGCCACCTGATCGGCGGCGGACGTCCTCAAAAGCAAAAAACCCGGCCCCATGGCCGGGTTTTTTATTTAAACAATCTGGTTATGCACTTCCCTCAAGTTGGAGGTGATTATTCAATTGTTAAACCACCCGTTCGCGTTGCTCACTGAAGGGCACGAAGAGCACGAAGAAGTACGTAAATAGAGGGTTTTTCTTCGTGATCCTTCGTGTTCTTCAGTG
>NZ_BAAHXV010000057.1:0-17685 GCF_054657895.1 Desulfatiferula olefinivorans
ACCTTCAGTGAGCAACGCGAACGGGTGGTTTAACAATTGAAAAATCACCTCCAACTTGAGGGAAGTGCATAACCAGATTCGACTTTTGCCGTTCACGTTTACGATCACGAGCACGTGCACGTGAACGAATGGGACATGCGGTTGCCGTGGTCCCAATGGCCCGGCCGCTTGCGGCGGGGTTGTTTATTGGTGCTTTGCAATCAGCCCTTCCACCATCGCGTCACCCGGTCCGTGATGTTCCGGGGGTCTGACATCAGGGCGTTTTCAAGGTTTTTGGCGTAGGGCACCGGACACTCGGGGGCGGCCAGGCGAAGGGGCGGCCGTTTGAGCAGGTGGAACCCGGAAAGGCAGACCCGGCTGATCACTTCGGCCCCGATGCCGCCGGTGGCCGTGCCTTCCTCCAGGGTCGCCAGATTCCCCGTGCGGCTCACGGAGTCAAGAATGGTCTCGGTATCCATGGGGTAGAGGGTCAAAAGATCGATGACCTCGGCGTCGATTCCCCGGGCGCTGAGACTCTCCGCCGCGTCCAGGGCCGCCTGAACCCCCAGAAGATGGGTGACCAGGGTCAGGCCCCTTCCCCGCCGCACCACCCGGGCCTTGCCTAAAGGCAGGATGTAGTCGCCGTCGGGCACCGGTCCGCTGGACGCGTACAGCAGTTTGTGCTCGAAAAAAATTACCGGGTTGTCCGAGCGGATGGCGGCCTTGAGAATGCCCTTGGCCGTGTAGGGATCCGAAGGTGCCGCCACGATCAGGCCGGGAATGCCGAAGAAAAAGCGCTCCATGCTCTGGGAATGCTGGGCCGCCATGCCGATGCCGCTGCCCACCGGGGTTCTGATGGTCAGGGGGATGCTCACCTGGCCCCCGGTCATGTACCGCAGCTTGGCCGCCTGGTTCATGACGGGGTCCATGCAGCAGGTGAGGAAATCCCCGAAGAGGATTTCGCACACGGGCCGGAGGCCGGTCATGGCCGCGCCCACGGCGCCGCCCACAATGGCGTTTTCACTGATGGGGGTATCGATGATCCGTTTTTCTCCCAACGTTTCCACCAGCCCTTCGGTCACACTGAAATAGCCTCCGAGCCGCACGTCCTCCCCCCAGAGAAAGACCCGCTCGTCCCTTGCCATTTCTTCGGCCAGGGCCGAATTGATGGCCTGGGACATGGACATGGACGGCCCTGTGATGTCGCTGCCGACGGTCCCCTGGAACAGGTGGGGCGGATCGGGGCTGTAGATCCGGGTGAACAGCTGGGCCGGCTCGGGTTCCTTTGCCCTTTGCGCGAAACTCACCGCTTCACGGATCGTCCCGTCCACGGCGGAGCGGAGGGCGTCCAGATCGTTTTTCGAACAGGCCCCCGAGGTGATCAGTTCGTTTTCAAGCCGGAGGATGGGGTCCTTGGCCATGAAGGCCTTTTTTTCCTCGCAGGTCCGGTAGCGTTCGGGCTCTCCTTCCATGTGCCCGTGCCAGCGGTAGGTCAACAGTTCGACCCCCCGGGGCTTTCCGTCCTTTCGCATCGCGTCGATGATTTCCGCCAGCGTTTCCAGCACGGTTTTCGGATCATTGCCGTCGATTCGGAACGACGGGATATTGTAGGCGGCAAGCCGTTTGCTGATATCTGTTTCCGCCGAATGACGCTCGATGGACGTAAATTCGCCGTAAAGGTTGTTTTCGATGACGACCAGAAGGGGCAACTCGAACACGGCGGCCATGTTCAGGGCCTCGTGGAACATGCCCTGATTGACCGAGCCGTCGCCGGCGAACACCACGGAGATATCGTCCCGACCCTGGTAACGGATGGTCTGGGCCGCTCCCAGGGCCAGCAGATAGCCCGCCCCCACGATGCCGTTGGCGCCCAGGATGCCTAAACTTCCGTCGGTCACATGCATGGAACCGCCCTTGCCTTCACACAGACCGTCGGCTTTGCCGTACAGCTCGGCCATCATCCGGTTCAGATCCGTTCCCTTGGCGATGATGTGGCCGTGGCCCCGGTGGGTGGTGTTGATGTAGTCGCTGTTTCGAAGGTTCATGCAGACCCCGGCCGCCACCGCCTCCTGGCCGATGGACAGGTGGATGGCCTCCGAAGGAATGTCGCCGTTTCGGAACCCTTCAGACAGATGCTGTTCAAAGGCCCGGATGGTCAGCATGATCCGGAAAAGATCCGTCAGGGTGGGAGCTTGATCTTTCAACGCCGCAGGCGCGATGGCCCTGGGCTTTTCCTTGTGGTTCATGGGGAAGACGGGGAGGGCGTCTGTGTCGATTTTCTTTTTTTGTCTGAAAAAGGACGGCAGGCCCCGCCAGACCCGCCTTGCCGATTTGGTTTTCGCGGCCGCCAGAAGGTCCGTGCGGCCCAGTTCCGTCAGCACTTCGGGATAAAGGGCAAAGGCCGGTTTGATGGCCGGAAGCAGCTTGAGGGCTTTCTGCACCGACCCTTTGGCCACGATTTTTCGACCGGCCAGGGCCAGGGGGACGTTCAGGTTTTCCATCCAGAACGCGTGCCCCGTGTCCGAGCTGAGGATCATTTCCACATCGGCAGCGGGAGGGACCGGCGGATCCCACAGCACCTCCCTGCGGCCGTCACCGACCGCGATGAACATCCGGGTTTTGATATCGGTGAAGCGGAATTCCACCACCAGCGACAGCTCGGACAGCGTGTCCACGATGGCCGGCGTGTTGAAAATTTTTGCCCACAGGCGGGACAAAATGGTCTGAAGTTCCTGTTTGTCTTTATAAATTCCCATGGTGTTCTCCTTAAATTAGGGGTTGAGGGCGGCCATCAGGGCATCATGATATATTTCAGGATTTTTTTCTGGATCGCCATGGGCGCAAGGCGGCGCAGCAGAAGCAGGAGGCCCATGCCCCGGCCGTCCACATGGATGGCCCGGCGGCCCAGGGAGGCATAGACCAACTCCGCCGCATCACGGGGCGTCAGCCGGGCACCCAGGGTGTTCAGGCTTGCCGCCCGGGTGGGCGTATCCAGAAGGGGTGTCCTTACGTAGGGCACCCGGATGTCCGACACGCGGATGCCCAGCCGTTCGAGTTCCATGTTGAGGGATTCGGTCAGGGAGGACACCGCCGCCTTGGTGGCCGAATACGCCGCAAGATGGGCCGTGCCGTACACCGAGGAGGCCGAGGACATGCTGATCACCCGGGCGCCGGGTGTCCGGGCCAGGTGGGGCAGGGCGGCATGGGTTACCTGCAGAAGGCCCTTGAGGTTCACGTCCACCACCCGGAGCTGCTCCTCGATGGACAGCTCGTCAAAAAAGCCCGCCTTTAAAATACCGGCGTTGTTGAATAAAAGGTCGAACCGGCCACCGGTTTTTTCGACAAAAAAATCGATGGCCCGCCGGACCGACGCCCCGTCGGACACATCCAACGGACCCCGGCAGCAGCAGGACTCTTTGAGGTCGCCGGCCAGCCGTTCCAGCCCGGCCGTGTCGATGTCGAACAGTCCGACATACCAGCCCTTTTCCGCAAACAACCGGGCCGTGGCCTCGCCGATGCCCGATGCCGCCCCGGTGATCAAAACCGTTTTCATGGATGTCATACGATGTTCTCCCTGATGATGTGATGCGTTTGAATGAATGGACGAATCCGTTTGTTGAGCGTGAACGGACTTAACGTGAACTATAGTTCATGTTTTAATCGCAGATCGATCGGTCCGTTGTCAATAAAAAACATGAACTATAGTTCGAATTTTCTTGCCCCCCGGTAATTTTCGTACTACCTTTGCGGTCTCGTAAAACGACGATTCACAAGGAGAAAGACGCGGATGGATAAGGGCAGAACACGAAACACGGAGGCTAAAACAGCCCCCAAAACCCGGGAACCCCGGCAGAAGCGCAGCATCGAAAAGAAACAGAACATCATGGCAGCGGCCATGACCCTGTTTGCCCGCAAAGGGCTCCACGCCGCCACATCCAAGGACATTGCCGCCGAAGCCGGTGTGGCCACGGGCAGCTTTTACTCGTATTTTCCGGACAAGGGAAAGCTTCTGATCGACGTGCTTGAGATCTATCTGGACGATCATTTCGAGAGGATCTGGACCGCCTCTGCACCACCGGACGGCCTCTCCCCCCGTGATCTGATCCGTCACTACATGGAAAACCTGCTTGACGCCTATCGGGTGGCTCCCGGCTTTCACCGGGAAACCCACGTGCTTCGCTACTCCGACCCGGACGTCAAGGCCCTGTATGACCGGGAAACCCGGCGTGAGCTGGACCAGATCGCCGACGTCCTCTCCCGCTTCAGCGACCGGATCGCCGTCGACGACATGGAAGCCGCCGCCATCGTGATCCACAGCGCCGCCGAAAACCTGGCCCACAAAATCACCTTCATGGGCACCATCGACACCCATCGCCTGATCGCCGAATTCACCGACATGATCCACCGCTACCTCTCACGCCCCTGAGGCCGGTGACGATCACGCCTTTAGAACCTCCGGCCTCCCGCTCCGGCACGGAAACCCGCCACCTAAATAACGACAATGGGCTATCACAACCCTCAGGCAGACGACCAAGCTCCGGACAATCGGAAGACAAATTATGTAATGTGATACATAATCGGAAGATATTGCGACTGTGGGTGATTTATAACTTACTTAAATAATATTAAGTTATGTCATTTTTACCCGACACGTGCTTTAGGACGAACGTTCAATACTGAATTACCCAGTCGTCAAAAATTATGGCGTTTTTTCATCATAAATGACTCAAAAAAACAGCTGTTAAGTAACATGCGAGGAATTTCTATTGGCATAATAAATGCATCGTTCGCAAAAATTCACACGTTCAAGTCAGAGTTGTTTTAATGATGACCGAGTCGGTGGGGCCGGGTCTGTTTCAAAAAATTGATCAAACCGTGAGACAAAATGAGTAGGTATGCGTTTTATGGGTATGAAACGCATGCAGGCTGATCTGAGGGGGGAATGGACACAATCAGGCGTTTGGAGGAGCTTTACAAAACAAAGTATCGGCTGTTTCTATTCATCGGAAGGACGCACGGGCTCAGTCCCGACGCGTCGGGTGATGCCGTTCAGACCGCGTTTGTCAAAGCTTTGGGTAACAGCCGGCGTATTGAATCGATGTCTGACTCGGAAGCAAGAGGGTATATCGTTGCGATCATACGAAATGAATGTTTCAATTTTTACAGAAGCGAGAAACGGTATGCCACAGCGATCATGGAACGTCATGATGACGACAACCAGGCTGTTTCCGTGATGGAAAATGTAGCCGATCTATCGCTTTCCCCGCTCGATGAACTGATCGTGAGGGAAGAAAAACGGTTGAGGGATCAGGCCGTCATGCGCCTTCCTGAAAAATACCGGCAGGTGGTGGGGTTGTCCCTCGAGGGATACAAACGACGGGATATCGCCCGTTTGCTCGGCATCGACAAGACCAACATCCATAACCTGAAACATCGGGGGATGATCCATTATTATTCAATTGTTGAAACGATGGGTTTTTAGACACACGACCATGTCGTTAACTTAAGACTCTAAGAGTAGGACTAAGTAGGATGGGCAAAACAACGCGTGCCCATCAATCGGTAAGACATTGAGAGACAGGCACCATGACGGACGACATAAACCAAAAGATTGACGAGCTTCTTGAAGGAAAGACTTCCGTTGAGGAAAGCCAGGCTATCCTCTCGAAGCTCAGTGACGCTGATGTCGAACAGCGGCTCAAAAATTCTGATTCCCGTCAATCCTTCGAAACATATAAGCAGCGCCATCCGTTACCGGACCTATCCCTGTACCCTGTTTCTGACCGTCACATCGATGCGTCATGGCGCAGTGTTGTCGAAAAAGCCCAAAAGCCCCAGCCTTACCACCGGGTGTTCGCCTCGAAAATCAAGGAAATACGGCAAAGCGTTTTTACATCGAAAGGCAGGCTGCCCCGATACGGGTGGGTGGTGGCGGCCCTTATCGTTTTTATCCTCACACCGGCTGTCTATCTGAAAAATGTCGTTCACACGCCCGACTTTCATGGCGCCATGCGTGGGCCCACGGTCAGCCACAGGGCCACCTTTGAATATTCCATCCTTGGCCCGGACCAAAAACTACACCGGCCGGATCGGGGCCTTCACGACGGAGATACCCTTTTCTTCCGTGTTGACGCCCTGGCAGACGGGTATTGCAGTCTTTACATGCTCCATGATGGGCGGGCCGATATCATCGTGTCCGATCAGTTTCTGAAAGAGGGCCATCATGATCTGACCACCGGCTACGAACTTTCGGGCAATCGGGGCGACAATACGATTGCGCTTGTTTTTTCGGTCCTGCCGATGGCCATGGACACGGACTATATCGTTGCTTCGATAAATAATAAGGTAAAGTCCATGACCGTGAATGACACGTCGGTGTCCATTTTTCAAAGAGAGCTGCGGGTTGAATGACGTGACGGACATGATGAAACATTGCGGCAGGGTATTGATTTGGCTCGGACTGGTCACCGGTACGTTTCTCCCGGCTTCCCACCTGTGGGCGGACGCCAAAGGCCGTGTCGTTGAATATCCGAAGATTGACATCGATGATGCCTATGAACCCAAGGTGCTGGGCTTGTTCATCGGCATCCAGGAGTATGATGATCCCTTCTGGCACGATCTGAAATACCCTCAAAAAGACGTCCGGGACATGGTTTCGTTTTTTTCGAACAATGAAACCCTGAATCTGGATGAGGCCATGATTCTGACCAAACCCTCAGACACCACACGCGAGGCGATCTGGGAGAACAAGCTCAAGGAGTTCTCCTACAAAAATTCATCGGAAAAGGATGTGGTGATCGTCTACGTCTCAGCCCACGGGACGGTCACCCTCGGTCCATCAGGCTCTTCAGGCGATCACGGCGAAAGCCCGGCCCTTGAAAAAGAGCCCTATCTGTTGACCAGCGATTCCAAAGAAGGCGCCATACCGGATACGGCGATCCCCCTGAACCGTTTCATCTCATGGTTCGGGTCACTGAAATCCAACCGGAAGGTCCTGATTCTGGACACCTGCCATTCCGGACGGGGCGGAAAGTCCCAGCTTGATCCCTATCAGGCCAAAATGCTTCGGTCGACCAAAGGCGTTCTGTACAAACCCATCGAGGATTCCTGGGCCAGCATCATCCTGTCTTCCTGCCCCTTCGGTGGAACGAGTTTTGAAGATCAGCGTTTGGAAAACGGCGTGTACACCCATTTTCTGCTGGAAGGCATGCGCAAGGGCGATCTGGATGGGGACGGGGCCGTCTCCATTTTCGAGGCCCACAATTACTCTATCGACAAAACCCGCCTGTTTACCGCTGAAAACTGGAAAATAAAACAGGTCCCCACGGCCTATTCGGAAGTCCGGGGCAACAACCCGATTTACGTCAGCGGGAAGCCCCAGCATCCCGGAGTCCCGGTTCTATCCGCGTATTCTGCAGAAAGTCAGGGCGTCGAAATCTATGTCAACTGCAGGATGAAGGGGGTGTTTCCCACAGGCGTCCCCATGGATCCGGGACTGCACGACATCGAATTCAGAAAAAACGGCAAGACGCTCTATTCCGATCGTGTCGCGTTTAAACCCGACTGTGATTACTTGTTCGCACCCCTAAGAAACGCACCGTTCTTTTCGAAAACCCGAACCGTCATGATGGCCGAGCTGGGCTACCGGGGCTACCGTCGCGACGGCATGGCCGAAGACCTCGTCCCCGATGTGCCGACGGCCGGTTTTTCATTTTTTCGTCAGGGTGATGTCAAGAGATGGTTGGGGTTTTCCCTTGGCATGGATTTCGGCCGGGGTGAGCACGTGGATCAGACGGCCGTGAGGGTGGGCCCGAGATACACGGCACAGTTCGGCAACATGCTGTTCATGGCCGGACCGGATCTGATGGCCCTGTCGTTCCGATACAGCAAAAACACCATCGGTGATAAAACCGTCGACTCAACCATGAATTTTCTGGCGCCGGGCGCGGAAGTCCTGATCCGGTATGATCTGAAACAGCGGTTTTCAGCCGTGGTGGGCTTGCGAGCCCACCGGATCTCTTACTCCTTAAATGATGAGGACCAAGCCATCATGGCCGGTCAGGTCTTTCTTGCCGGAGGATATACTTTTTAACGTTTATAAAAAATTAAACGGAAGATGAGACAAATTTAAACCCTGCCCGTTTCACAGGTAGACACAGCAGCGAGGGATTTTGGCACGAACGCATCAACGGAACCGGAGACTCACCATTCTTTTTCTTCTGCTCATATGCGGCCCTGTTTGGGGATACGGATGCACAAGCGGCCATGCACGGGATGTGGACCCGGAGGAACAGACGCTTCCTTCGGAAAACCCCGGCGAAGGAGAGCAGGCCGAGGCCAACGCAAGACCCGAGGCGCGACTGACCGCCGACGGCGGGCCCCTTGTCTTCGTGGGAACGACGGTTCACCTGGACGGTTCCGCATCCTTCGACCCGGACAACGACCCCGTGACGCCCTCCTGGTCCTTTGTGAAACCCGAATCAAGCCAGGCGACCCTGACCCTGACGAATTTTCTGACCTGTGAGTTTACGCCGGACGTTGCGGGAACGTACACGGTCACCTTAATCGTCGAAGATGACAAGAACCTGAAAAGTGAGGCGGCGAGTTTCCCGATCGAGACAACCGTCGACCCCGTGACCGGGCATGATCTGCGCGCCAATGAATTGAGCGCCGATGGGAACGCCGATCCGGGTGATACGGTTTTTTTTGACTTGGAAATCATGAATCTCGGTGACTATTTCGAGACCATACAGGTTGAAATAACCGTCTCCGGGCCGGAGTCTTCCGAGGCCCTGCCCCCTGTTTCAGTTGGCACGATCGACGCCCATACAGATCTTCAGGTGTCCCAGGGCGACTTGTCCTATACCTTCCCGGCCCATGCGGCCCAGGGCTATTACAGTTTCCAGGCCAGGGTCTTTTCCGATGCCGGTGATGAAAACTGGCAGAATAATTATTCCACTACAACCGTCTACGTCGGTGACTTGCAATACATCGAGACCAACGCCTATCAATACGACTACAAGCTGATTTACTGGGACGACAGCCTGTCCCTGCCGGATGAGATTAATGCCGGAGGATATGGCTGGCTGGAATACAACGGCTACACCATCGCCTTTTCACCCAATACCACGGATGACCGAACGTATATCCACATCAAAAATGAACTGGGGGTGACCCTTGCATCCAGCGAACGAGTCTATGCGGGCCGGTGCTATCTCTACGACAGCGGCAAGCTGATGGTCAATTATGACATGAATGCCCCCACCATTGAAGCCATGGGCATCGAAGTCGGCATGGCCGTTCCCGGTGTTGTTACAATAACCCCTGAAACTATGACCTGTGAGGTGGGCCAATCCACCACCATGGAAATCAACCTGGGGGTTCCCGGAGCCTGCTGTTTTAACGATGACATCTATGAGTATCAATCGACGCTATACTTTCTTATTAAAAATAACAGCGATTATCATAACACAGTAATCAGTGCCAACAGTAGAATCACGGATGATGGCTGGGATATGGATCTTACCCCTCTTGTTGCCGGAACGCATCAGTTTGTTTTGGAATTGGATGGGGAGGGTGATGCGGAGTTTTATGTTTTTGGGGAGTTAATCGCTGATACACCATAGGACGTTTAAGTGAATTTTTATTTCGTATTGATTATGGATTTGTTGTTTTTATATTTTTTTGCTCTCTTAATTACAAAGGGCACCTAATCTGTTGAGAGGAATAATTTATGGGTAAAAAATATGCTCAAATTATCAGTGTGTTAATAGTATTGTTGCTTGGTGCAAATGTTCAAACGTCTTTCGCTTCAGACAATATTGCAAAATTTTATGATGAGAACGGTAATCAATGGGATTTTGAAACTGATTCAGGATTTTCAGAAACATATGAGGAATATGTTAACCCTAATAATTACATACAAAGTGTGAAATTTTATAAAAATGGGCAAGTATCATATGCACCTGAATCAATCCAGAAATTAGCACTGTCATGGGTTGCACATTATTTTGACGTTCAAGTAGCGCCAATCGGTTCAGTCCCTTCAGAAATTTGGTTGTCTGATGAACGATATTGGGTGATGGATTGTTGGGAAAGTCTTTCGGTTGCGTGTCAGGCTGCAAAAACAGATTTTGATGAGTCTGAGAGACAAAAGATATATGAAGAATTAATTTACAATGCAATTACAAGTGCAGATATTCCTTCTCTACTTGGCACAGAGTATGTAAAAATCACTGATGGTAGTGAGCTTTTTGCATCATCTTTGAGTAATGATATGGTCGATGGATTGAAAGCAATCGGTTTTGCAGGTCAGATTGGATTGAAAGGCAAGGATTATTTGGAGAAAGCAATAGAAATATTGAGTGATAATCCGTATATTGAGTTGCCAAAAAATGCTGATAAAGTAGCTAAGTTAGCAAAACTGATGAAGTATGCTGGAAAAATATCAGATTCATCTGTTAATGCTTATCAATACATTGCAATAAGGGAATATCTTGCATCATCTGAAAAAATTTCTAATCGAATAGAACTTGTTTTAGATGTGAAGGCATATGCGCAAAGTCTCAATGTTGCAGATAATGCATTTTGTGATGCTGTTGATAATGTAATATATAGAATAGAAAATGAAGAAATAAATTTTGTATCAAATTTGGCAAATAAATTATCAATTCTTGGTGTTGACACTTTTACAGAAGAAATAGTTGATTTAATCACTGATAAAAAATTTGTATTATCGACTTTAAAACAAATGGAGAAAGTCTTACATGTATCTGAAAAAATGTCAGATCAAGTCTCAAAAAAAATTGCGTCAGGCATTGCTTCGGGAATTACTGCAGGGTTGGAAGCACATAAATTATACGCTATTACAACTGAAACATGGCGACGGGTATTTATTTCCTATACGTTAAACCAACTTTTCAATGAATATCGTTATAGTGACTCATATAAAAGTTTATATGTAATTGATTCAAATGATTATGTCTTGAATGATTCATTGCATAATGAAATTCGTTCGAGCTACCATGATTTGGTTTTGAGTCTTTCAAAGGCTTACTATGATAGTATTCTGATACTTGTTGATAATCAATGGAATGATTTTGTTGTTGAATTAGTAGATAATTCATTATCGACTATATCTGAGCCGCAGTTGTATGCTTTACACTTTGCACCATCAGCGATTAAGTTTGGTTCAGAGGCTTCAAAACAATTAGTTCGGCTTGGGCAAAGTGATGAAATTAGTGCTGCAAAAGATGATGTTCAAAATATTATTAATAAATCTTCAACAAGAGGTAAGGCTTTATCGCACTGGAGTAGCCTATTGGCTGAATATGAGATTAATAATGCCCCTGCTGAAAATGATTTGACTAATAACCTACCTGTTGCAATCATTCGATGTAACTATTATACCACTAATATTAGTACACAAATTCAAGTTGATGGATCTTCATCATACGATCCTGATGGAGATCCTATTGCTGATTATGAATGGCAACTCAGTAAACCTCAAGGAAGTGGTGCAAGTTTATCGGGGGCAGGTAGTTCCATAACATTTGTTCCTGATATTGTCGGGGCGTATACTATTAATTTAGTTGTAAGTGATGGTGTTGGCACAAGCATAAAAGCTCAGTCCACTATCAATGCAACTTATACCTATGATGTTAGTCCGATAACGCTCCCTGAACAGTATTTGCTCGGAAGTGCCTCAACTGGTTCTTCCGGACCTGAAAATTGGACTAATGCATGGTCTTTTACTGTTAGTGAAAATATTGAATCCATTTATGTGGTAAGATTCGGTGGATCTTCCACATCTTCCCTGGGAATAGCTGTGCGAAAAGGGAGTGCACCCACAGTTGAAGAACACCCATATTCACCTGATGATTATATTTGGGATGATACAGATTATGAAGGTGTTCTGGATGGACAAGTTCGAGAAGAAATTAACATTAATAATCCGAGTTCTGGAGTTTATTATCTAAGAGCCTATGCTTTTGGGGATGGTTTTTCAAGTGCCCGGATATATTATCAATTAAAAGAAAATGCTGATTTTGATGACGATGGTGTGCCAAATGATGTCGATGAATTCCCAAATGATGAGGATGAACAATACGATTCGGATGACGATGGTGTCGGGGACAATGCTGATAAATTTCCAAATGATGTGGCTGCCTCAATAGATACAGACAACGATGGTTTTCCTGACTCTTGGAATACTGGGAAAAGTCAAGCTGATTCGACGACTATGCTGACTTTGGATGTTTTTCCTAATGATCCTTATGAATGGGCAGATAGTGACAATGATGGCATTGGAGATAACAGCGATACCGTAGATGAAAATTTTGCCCCTGTTGCTATAGTTGTAACGAGTAATCTGAATGTTGATGTTGATACTCCTGTTTCATTGGATGCTGCCACTTCTTATGATCCCGATGGTGATTCAATTGTGAGCTATTCATGGTCATTAATATCGCCGAGTGATAGTAGCTCTGTTCTTTCTTCGCATAAGGGAGAATCTGTTGCTTTTACTCCGGATGTTGAAGGGAAGTATACTGTTGTTTTAAACGTTTCTGATGGGGAAAGCACGAGCCAAACATCTGTCGAAGTCGCTGCAACAAAAACATATGCCCAAGATGAATTAGTCGTTTTGGAGGAAGGGAAAATATACATAGAAGATATTGGGGTTGAGCCTTGTACAATAGATAATGTCCAAATTGTAACAATTCCAGATGGTGAGATATGGTCCGAAGTAAGATTTGTGTATAGCTCTCCACGTGATTTAATCATTTTGGCTAGCGTTGGTGAGTGGCCTGGTTTTAGAAGCGGCGATGAAGATAAATGTTCTAACGGATACATGCCAAGATTTGATGCAGATTTTAAGCATGATTTTTACGACGATGGCTCCGGATTTGACCATGAATGGAGCAGGAAGTTTTATCCGGGAGACAGGATCTATATTTCGTTATTCAGCTTTGATGGATATACAGCCTCATATGGTATTAATGGGAATGTTGAGGTTGATAAAGATCAGGACAACGACGGAGTACCTGACGAGAAGGATGCTTTTCCCAATAATGCTTCCGAACAGTACGATTCTGATAACGATGGTTATGGTGACAATGCCGACCAATTCGACAATGATCCTGCGGCATATCTGGATTCGGATGAAGATGGTTATCCAGACTCATGGATTTCAGGAAAAACACAATCAGATTCCACATTAGGTTTAACTTTAGATGCATTCCCCAATGATTCATCTGAGGGGTTAGATTCGGACAATGATGGAGTCGGCAATAATGATGACAAATTCGATGAGGATTCGTCTGCCTCGGCTGATAGTGATGGTGATGCCTATCCTGATGAATGGAATGATGGAAAATCCGAAAGTGATTCAACTACAGGTTTGAGACTTGATAAATTCCCTACCGACCCTGCTGCCGCTGTAGATGATGATGGTGATGGCTACCCCGATTATTGGAACACCGGGAAAACAGCAACGGATTCTACCACTGGCCTGACCCTTGATTGGTTTTCAGATGATGGTTCAGAATGGGCCGATTCGGATCATGACGGAGTTGGAGACAACAGCGATTGGGCACCTGAAGATTATACTGAATGGGCTGATTCGGACGGCGACGACGTGGGTGATAATGCCGACGCTGCCCCCGATGATCCAAACAGGCAGACCAACTCAGTTCCAGTGATCGTGACCATCGAAAACCATTCCATGGATGCGGGTTCATCGAGAACCCTTACCGTATCTGTGTCAGATGACGATGGGGATTTGATAACACTTCAGCTCGTATCGGCCCCTTCTTTTGTTGAATTGAATGGCGGTCAACTCGTTATCAGTCCATCTGCATCGGATGCCGGGACCTATCAGGTTATTCTTAAGGCGGTTGATGGATTCGGCGGTAAAGATTCGGCCACTTTCATGATAGAAGTCGTTGCATCCGTGACCCCCAATGCGGGCGATGATCAATCGGTCAATGAACATACAATGGTCACCCTCAATGCTTCAGCTTCCACAGCATCGGGCGGAAAACAGATCGTCTCTTATCTGTGGGAACAGACCGACGGGACAGCCGTAACGATTGGAAATGCTTATGCGTCCGCTACAACCTTTACAGCACCCGATGTCGATAAAAACGGCGATACCCTGACATTTAGACTGACCCTTGAGGATAATGACGGTGAGTCTTATACCGATACCTGTACTGTCGAGATCCTTTGGGTGAATATAGCCCCTGTTTCCAATGCTGGTGCTGACCAGGTTGTCGATGAAGGGGAGATGGTCTCACTGAACGGAACCAACTCCACGGGTGTGGATGACGAAATCGTTTCATGGCAGTGGGCTCAGGTGTCAGGAACTCCGGTTGACATTTCCAATGGAACAACGGCAACAGCATCGTTTACGGCACCCGATGTCGATGAGAATGGAGAAACACTGGAATTTGCCTTGACCGTTACAGACAGTGGTGGGCTTTCGGCAACTGCCAATTGCCTTGTTCAGCTGACATGGGTCAATATCCCACCGGTTGCGGATGCCGGGCCAAACCAGACCGTCCAGGAAGGGCAAGTCGTATTCCTGAACGGAGGAAATTCCACGGATAGCGATGATGGTCTTGCAAGCTGGCAGTGGGAAATTATCGGAAGACCCGATATTGTCCTCAATAATGGGGATACATCCACGGCTTCGTTTACATCACCGGACGTTCTTATGGATGGTGCGGCGCTTTCATGTCGCCTGACGGTCACGGATACGGCCGGATTGAGAGACACGGATATGTGCATTGTCAATGTGTCCTGGGTCAATGAACCACCTCATGCTGATGCAGGGCCTGCCCAGACAGCCATTGTCGGTGATACGGTGGTGCTTGATGGGAGCAATTCAACGGATTCCGACGACGGGATCGCTCATTATCTTTGGTCGCAAACCTCTGGAACGGCAGTGACTTTGTCCGATGTGACGAGTCAGAATCCTTTATTTACTGCACCGGATATCAATGAAGACGGTGCGGCATTGACGTTTGAACTTAAGGTGACCGACACTGCAGGGCTTGAGGACACAGAAAACTGCATTGTCAACGTCTTTGGCGAAAACGATCCGCCTATCGCACATGCCGGAAACGATATGAGCGTTATGGAAGGCACAGTGGTCGAACTGGACGGATCTTATTCATCAGACCCCGATGACGGTATTGCTTCCTATCGCTGGACTCAGCAAAATGGAATCGCGGTAACACTGGATGATCCCACCGCCATTATGCCCCGTTTTACGTCACCGGATGTAGGCCCTGAAGGCGCTTCACTTGAATTTGTCCTTACCGTTACGGACGGTGCGGGAAATAAATCGACCGATTCCTGCGTTGTCAATGTAACATGGGAGAATATACCGCCTGTGGCTGATGCAGGTCCGGATCAGTCAGTTATGGAAAGCCACACGGTCACTCTGAATGGCTCTGCTTCCATGGATTCGGATGACGGTATAACAACATATTCCTGGAGACAAACTGCAGGCCCATCCGTAACCCTTTCCGAACCTGAGGCGGCGCGACCGAGGTTTGTCGCGCCTCCCGTGACCTCGACCGCGTCTATATCATTTGTTTTGACTGTTGAAGATGCCGGGGGGTTGAGAGGGACGGATCAGGTCGATATAACGGTTTTTTCAAATGGTATTTCTGGTTATGATGATACATGTCACGCCGTGCAATCATCAACAGGAAAGACCTTTGGAATCAAGGCCGAAGATGATGGGGATATTGTTCTGTTAAAACCCGTTAATCCTGATGATATTCCTGAATCTTCATTGAAACCACAAAATTTGGTTTATGGTTTGTTAGATATTGAAGTAAAAGTCACGAAACCCGGTAATCAAGCGACCGTTGTAATAATCTTTCCTGAACCCGTTCCATCCGGCTTCAGTTGGGTAAAATACTCTGAAAAAGACGGTTGGACAGATTATTCAGACCATGCCGTTTTCTCAGAAAACCGAGACAGGGTTACGATCACGTTGGTTGATGGGGGGATCGGGGATGACGATGGCGTAGCAAATGGCATCATCCACGATCCTTCGGGAGTTGGAAATTTGAATGTTGTCAAAGAAGGTTCCGATGACGATGACGGTGGCGGCGGCGGTGGAGGCTGCTTCATCAACTCGCTCTTTTGATAAAAGGGTTTACGATTTTATTAAATCGCAATCAGGTTATTCCCAGTGAAAACTATGAATCTTCTACTATAGTTGATTTCAAGAGCTTTTCACTGGGAATGGCTATCAATTTACCATATCAAACGAGATAATGATTGAAGATTTTAAATACTAAGAGAGCTTTTATGATAATAAAGTATTTAGTTTATATAATATTTATTTTTATTTTGACAGCTTCAAATTCCTCCGCAGAGCAGAAGATTGCGTTGCTTATCGGGAATAGTGATTATCAGTTTTCACCATTAAAGAATCCCTGTAATGACGCAAGAGACTTTTCTCAAGAATTGATAAGATTAGGATTTAAAACTACATGCCTAACTGATGCGACTCAGGAAATTATGATTAAAGAGATTGGAACGTTTGAGGAAAAACTGAATCGTAAAGGTGGGGTTGGCTTGTTTTATTACGCTGGCCACGCCGTTCAGTATGATGACCAGAATTATCTAATTCCAGTTGATGCACAATTGAAGAAAACTATTTCACTTTCAACGTCAGCAATTAAACTTCAAGATATCCTTATGTCACTGGATAATAGAGGTACTTCGACTAATATTATAATTTTAGATGCTTGTAGAAATAATCCATTTCAGAATTATGTAAGTTCCTCAAACGGTGTCCTTACGCGATCTGCAGGAAGGGCAGTCGTAATTAAATCACCTAAAGGCCTTGCAACAATTAATACAAAGCCAGGTAGCTTTATTGCCTATGCGACGGCACCCGGAATGGAGGCAGATGATGGCATGGGTCGAAATGGTATATATACTAAGTATATCTTGAAGCATATTAGAACTGAAGGCCAGTCTATAGAAGAGTTGTTTAAAAAAGTGAGAGCAGAAGTTCAGCGTGAATCGAACGGTAGCCAAATACCTTGGGAAAGATCGTCATTGCTTAACGAGTTTTACTTTGTAAAGGCAAAAAATGGTGGGAAGCGAAGGGTTTTTGGCGCGTTTTAAAGCGATATAAATATTATTTTAATTAAAAATTATTTCAAATATTTTAAAATTATAGGTGTATTTTTATGAAAACTGTAAATACTTCAATAATCGTTGTCGTTTTAATTTTTTGTTCTACGTTGGCCTATTCACGTGAATCAATAATAGATCTTCAAGCAGGCGATGCCATATCTTTAAGATTGGAATCAGGCCTTTCACATTACTGGGGCAACTTCGAAGGCCTCAGTGAAGGTTCGGATTTTTCGTTTGGCTATGTTGATGCGACATTGGGCTTGACGCTATTCAGGGAACGAATGATTCTTGATTTATACTATAGGAAAAGTATTGCCGACACTAAGAATCAATGGGAGGAAATGGATCAGGATTTAGATCGTAAAGAATATAATGTAACTTTTGGTTTTCAAGCAACAGAAACATTTTCACCGTTTTTGGGCATCCGGCATGCAAAGACGGATGCTACGCAATATGAAGTTTTTGGAACAACACATTTTATATTTGAAACTTTGGGGGCGACATTAGGACTTGCATATGGATCGGCTCAACTTAAAG
>NZ_BAAHXV010000058.1:0-15510 GCF_054657895.1 Desulfatiferula olefinivorans
CCCTGAAGAACACGAAGAGCACGAAAGAGGCTATGGTTGATGTGTGACACAGCTTGAGGCCGTGTACCATGCCCTTGGCAGGGTCATGTTTTCTCTGTGCCTTGGTGTCTCCGTGAGAAAAAAAAGACCGGCGACCCTTCGGTGAAGCCGGTTTCAGGGCTCTCACAGAGACACAAAGACACAGAGTCAATCCGGACATGCCGGGGCATGTCGCACGGCAAGGCTCCTGTGGGCATCCCATGTCATGGCAGAAAAGAGCCGGGGCTCTTTTCCTTCGTGCTTTTCGTGAGCTTCGTGGTCAATCCATTCAACCACCCGGTCGCTGCGCTCCCTCAAGAACACGAAAAGCACGAAGGAAGCATGGTTTGTCACAGCCCGGCACAGCCATCGTGAACGTGCTCGTGACCGTAAACGTGAACGGTATGAATCCATGAGGCCCATGTGTTTTTATGAACAGACATGCGATTGCCCTGACCCTGAGGGGCATAACGATTGTCATGGCTATGCAAAAGGTTATGATTCCACTTTACAGCTTTGAATACAGGGTGTTATGCGGATCAAGCCGGTCAATGCATTCGTTCGGTCATACCGGGCGGGCCGGGAGAAAACCCCCGTCAAAGACCATGACATCAAAAAAGCTGTTGAGTGTATGTCATTGATTTAAAATAATTATCATCCCATGTACCTTTCGATTGATCGACACAGTCTCCTGTGGCACCTGTCTTGCTATTGATACCCGCCGGTTACCCGAATCATTCAGACGAATGGACTTAAAACATAAGGAGAGTGTGATTATGAAATTGTGGATGAAGATTTTTATCGGCCTTTTTCTTGGCGTCATCGCGGGTCTGGTTCTGCAGGAAAAGGCCGTTCTCTTAAAACCGTTGGGCACGCTGTTCATCAACGCCATTAAAATGCTGATCGTTCCCCTGATTTTCTCAAGCCTCATCGTGGGCATGACCAGCATGAAGGACTCCAGGCAGCTGGGACGGATCGGGGTCAAAACCCTCGTCATTTATCTGTGCACCACGGCGGTGGCGGTGACCATCGGCATCGGGGTCAGCCGGCTGATTCAACCCGGAGCCGGGATGACCATCGACGCCAACCATGTGTTCGCCGCCAAAGAGGCCCCCAGTTTCATTGACACGCTGGTCAATATCATTCCGAACAATCCCATCGGGGCGCTGTCAAGCGGCCATGTGCTTCAGATTATCGTCTTTGCCATTTTTATCGGCATCGCCATCAACATCACCGGTCAGAAAGCGGAGCCGGCCAAACAGTTCGCCGAAGCGGTTGCGGAGGTCATGTACACCTTGACCGGTCTTGTCATGAAGGCGGCCCCCTATGGCGTCTTCGCCCTGATGGCCTACGTGGTCGGGCAGTACGGCATCCAGACCCTCCTGCCCCTGGCCAAGGTCATTGCGGCGGTTTATATCGGTGCGGTTATCCACGTTCTTCTGGTCTACGGCGGCGGCGTGGCCATTGTGGGCAAGCTGAATCCCGTCAGGTTTTTCAAAGGGATTGCCGACGCGCAGATGGTGGCATTCACCACCACAAGCAGTTCAGGCACCCTGCCCGCCACCATCCGCTGCACCCAGGATAACCTTGGGGTGTCGAAGGGGATTTCAAGCTTTGTCCTTCCCCTTGGGGCAACGATCAACATGGACGGCACCGCCATCTATCAGGGTGTTTGTGCGGTGTTCGTGGCCCAGGCCTGCGGCGTCGAGCTGACCCTGGCCAACTACATCACCCTGATTCTGGCATCGACCCTGGCCTCCATCGGAACGGCAGGCGTTCCCGGAGCCGGTCTGATCATGCTCTCGGTGACCCTGACGTCCATCGGGCTGCCCATGGAGGGCATCGCCATCATCGCCGGCATCGACCGGGTGCTGGACATGGCGCGGACCACGGTCAACGTCACCGGTGACGCCATGACCGCGCTTCTGATCGCCAAAAGCGAAGGGGAGCTGGATGAGGCTGTTTATCAGTCCAACCGGACCGATGCCTCCGCGTTGTGCGAAGACGCCGCGTAAGAGATCTTGACGGGGGCGATGATTTCGGATACCCAGGCGTTTGCCGGGCGGGATGGATGCGTCGCCCCCGTTTGACTCGTTTAACAATCAGCGCAAGGCCGGTGTGAATGATCATGAGTGTCGATGTTTTGATGTTGCTTTTTGCCACCGGTTTTTTTTCCGGTTTTGTCGACTCCATTGCCGGAGGCGGGGGGCTGATCTCCGTCCCGGTGCTGATGACCACGGGGATGCCTCCCCAGATGGTTCTGGGCACCAACAAGCTGCAATCCTCCTTCGGGGCCTTTTCATCCGTCTACAACTATACCCGAAAAGGGGTGGTGAATCTGAAAGACTGCGTTTCAGGCATCGTGTTCACCCTCATCGGAGCCGCATTCGGAACCACCGCCGTTCAATTGATGGATCCGTCCCTCATCCGTCACCTGATCCCTGTTCTGCTGGTGCCGGTCTTTGTGTATACGCTGGTGTCGGGTTCCCTGGACACCCGGCGTGAAGCCCGGATGCCCCGGACCCTGTTTTTCTTTCTGGCAGGGACAGGGCTCGGATTCTATGACGGGTTTTTCGGTCCCGGAACAGGGTCATTCTGGGCCGCAGCCCTGGTCTTTTTCATGGGCATGGAGCTGACCCAGGCCACGGGGACGACCAAGGTCATGAACTTCACCAGCAATATCACGGCCCTGTCCCTGTTCGTGATCGGGGGCAACGTGAATTATGCGGCGGGGTTCGTCATGGCCGCAGGGTCGATCATCGGCGCACGGGTCGGGTCCTCCCTGGCCGTCAAAAAGGGCAGCCGGTTCATCCGGCCGGTCTTTGTGTCCATCGTCATGCTGACCATCGTCAGGCTTTTGTATCAGAACTACGCCTCGGCCTTTATGCGCTGAATACAGTGATCTGCGTTTGCAGCGAAGGCCCTGCCGCGGCGCAGACGGGTGTCTGCGCCTTCACTTTCCCCGGCACCCATCAGGGGGTGAGGTAGGGTCTGACAAAGCTTGCGATGTGGTTGACCGTGTGGGGGAGGCCGTTTTTTTTGGCGGTATAACCCAGGTTGAAAATGCAGAACGGGCAGGTCGATATCACGTTTTCGGTCGGGGCCTTGTCGAGGACCTGACGGCCGATGCCCATGGACAGGGCGGGCTCGATGGACCGCACGCCGGCACCGGCGCCGCAGCAGAGGGCGTTTTCCCTGTTTTCGGCGATCTCACGGATGTCAAACCCCATCTGCCGCAAAATGGTCCGTGGGGCGTCATACACACCTGATTTTCTTCCGATTTTACAGGAGTCATGGACCGTAACCGGTCCGCCGGCCGGTTTGAACGTGATTTTTCCGGCTTCAGCAAGCTCACAGATCACCTGGGCCATGTGTTTTACCTCGATATCGAAGCCGGGCAGAACCCGGGGGTAATAGGCTGAAAAGGCACGGTAGCATCCGGCGCAGGGGGCGATGATCCGCCTGATGCCGCGTTTTTTGAATTCAGCGTAAAGCTCATTGAACACAGCGGTCGCTTCGGTAATTTTTCCCGCATTGTAGGGGTAAATACCGCAGCAGAATTCATCCTCGAGCAGGGTGAAGGAGATGCCTGCCTGTTTCAGAATATCATAGGAGGCTTTCGCGGTGTCCGTGTCCAGGTACGAGGCCATGCAGCCCAGATACAACAGGGTGTCGGAGGTCTGATGAACGGCGGCGTCGGCTTCGTCGCCCAGCCAGGACAGGCGGTCTTTGGGGTCTTTGTTGACGGCATTTCGATTTTTTAAAAGATTAAAGACCATGTCGTTATGTTTGGGAAGGGGGCCGAAGCCCTTTGCAACCAGAACGACCTTGCTGTCCGCGATGGTTGAGGATATGGGGATGTCCATGGGGCAGACCGTATCGCAGCGTCCGCATTCCACGCATGTGTAGATGGTATGGACATCGGTGTCGCTCACCGTCTCCCCGTTAAGCAGCCGCAGAATAATCGAAAGGCGGTTTTTGGGGGTTCGTTCGATCTCGGGGTGTGTGTAGGACGTACAGCACACATCGAGGCAGGTATCACACGCCACACAGTCCGACGCCGCCTGTTTGAGGGCGTCGGTGTCAATCCAAAGCGGTAGTTGATCAGACATTTTTTACCTTCCAGATTTAAAAATGAGATGGGTTGGACGTTTTAAACGCATCGTGACGCCTCTCAGAGAAAATCGTAATGGGGGATGGGGGTCAGGCGTTTGTTTCTGTCCAGGCAGACCAGTTCGAGGGTGGCCTTGACGGCGGCCTTGGTGCCCTGGGGCCGCCAGGCTTCGTGGGTCCAGATGATCTTGTAGTCGCCTTCCTTGCGGCAGGTGGACCGGATATCCAGGGTGTCGCCGAACACGGCGCCGTCGAAGTAGCCGATCTCGATTTTGTAGACGGCAAAGCCGATGCCGTCCTCGTGCCACATCCGTGCCAGTTCTTTGGTGCCGATCACATGCTCCCGGGCCCGCTCGAAGAATTTCAGATAATTGGCGTGATAGACCACGCCGGAGTGATCCGTATCCTCGTAGTAGATCTGAACGTCGAGATGATGGGTCGTCAGGGCCACGGCAATTCCTTTCGATTGGGTTTTCCTGAAGAAACAGGATGCTTATACCAGTTTTGAAGAGGCCTTGCAACCGTCCAGGACAAGGGGCAATTTTTGAGGTTGATTTTTAAAATAACAGTGTTAAGATAACGATGTTATTTTTAAAAAGGAGGCTGTATGCCCAAAGCGCCCATGAGCCCCGAGGAGATCGAGCAGACCCGGGGGAAGATTCTGGACACCGCCCTTGCCATCATTATCGAGCAGGGGTTTGACAGCTTAAGTGTCCGGAAAATCGCCTCCCGTCTGGGGGTGACCGCCACCACGATCTACAATTACTATAAAAACAAGGACGAGCTGAATCTGATGATCCGGGTTCGGGGGTTTGAAAAACTTCGCGACCTTCTGATCCGGCGAAGCTTTGAGCAGACGGATCCGATCGGGCGCATCGGGGCGATGATCCGGGCCTATGTGGACTTCGGGCTGACCTTTTCCAGCTACTACGAGATCATGTTCAACCTGAAAACCCCCAAGTATCTGGATTATGTGGGCACACCCATCGAGCCCCTGGCCGACCATGAAAAAAAGACCGCCCTCTCATGTCTGACGCTGTTTGTCGATCCCGTCCGGGCGATTCTTCCGGGGGACGGCCCGGCCAGGGAGGCCTTTATTCTGGATCAGGTCGTGACGTTCTGGGCCGATCTCCATGGTCTGGTGACGCTTTGCAACAGCCGTCTGTTTCACGAGGTGCTCGATCGGGTCGATCTTTTCACGGAAAGGCGCATCGCGGCCCTCATCGACGAGATCGCCCGTCTGACATCACGGGTCGAAGGGGGAGAAACGCTTTATGAAATCACATCGTCATGATGGCAGGGAGGTGATAATGAACGCACGGTATTCCGGAATGAAGACGGGTTTTGCCTCCATGCTGACCCGCTTGTTTTTCACGTTTTTCGCCTGGAATTTCAATCTGAGGCCGGCCCTCAGACGCTACCTTTACAGTGACGACGGCCCCATCGCCTTTACCTTCGCCGTGCGGACGGAACAAGGCGGTGTGGCCCAGGCCGTCGCTGTGGCAGGCGGCCGGGTCCGGCTGCTGAAACGGATGCCCGAGAGGCCCGACGCAGAGCTGATCTTCAACGATACGGCGGCCCTTGCGGAAGCGGCGACCCAGCCGCCCAACCGGCTGATGCTGGCCCTGATGGAAAACCGGATGATCACCCGCGGCAACATCGGCTGTCTTCAACTGATGAACTTTTATCTGTCCCTGCTGCTCAAACCCATCCAGATCGCCAAGCTGAAAAAGGAAACGGCCCTCGATCATCGGAATTACGATGCGGAAAAGGCGTCCCGAAGGAGCATCGACAAACCGGCCCGTGAGCAGCTGCGGGCCCCGTCGGTGGATCAGGGCGTGCGTTTTCTCGATGATCCTTATCTGTCCGACCTCCGTCTGAACGATTTTCCCCGTCTTGCGGATTTTCTGGACATCCATCTGAAAACCCGGCCCGCCCTCTGCCATGAACGGCCGGAAATCCTGACCCGATGGTACCGGGAGCACGGATTCGAAACCGATTCAGGCGGTGCGCCGCAGATGCCCGAACTGCGCCAGGCCCGGGCCTTCAACCATTTGATGCGGCACAAGAAGCCCCTTATCCGGAAAAACGATCTCTTGGCCGGCACCACCACCACCCGGGACATCGGCGTGGTGCTCTACCCGGACGCCCACGGCACCATGATCTGGGGGGAACTGGTCACCGCGCCCTTTCGGCCCCTGAATCCCTACGACGTGTCTGCGGAAACACGGGATGTGCTCCATCACACGGTGTTTCCCTTCTGGCTTCACCGGAATTTCAGGGAGTGGGTTCGCGAAAACAAGGATTATCCGGTCTGCCAGAAGCTTGACGAGCGCTTCGCCGCCTGCTTTCTCTGGAAAACCGTGGCCCTGTCCCACACCATCCTCGATTTCCCCAAACTGCTGGGGCGCGGCACCCTGGGAATCAAGGATGACATCCGCGATGAACTGGCCCTTACCCCGGACGAGGACGCATCGAAACGGGGAACCCTCGAGGCCATGATTCTGACCCTCGACGGCGTGGACGCCTACGCGAAAAACCTGGCCAGGGAGGCGGCGGCCCAGGCCGCGGCCGAATCCGATCCGGTGCGCAAGGCCGAGCTTAACCGTCTGTCGGCCGTCTGCGGCCGGGTTCCGGCCCATCCCGCCGTCACCCTTGACGAGGCGGTGAACGCCGTCTGGATCATGTGGATCGCGGTGCACATGGAAAACACCAACGCCGGATTCTCCCTGGGCCGCATGGACCAGTGGCTTCAGCCCTATTTCGAGGCGGATCTGGCCGCCATCGGCGATGCCGGGGCCCGGGCGGCCTACATCCGTCACGCCGTCGAGCTGATCGGCTGTTTCTATCTGCGCTGCACCGATCATCTGCCTTTGATCCCCGATATCGGCAATTATCTGTTCGGCGGCAGTTCGTCGGATCAGGCCATCACGTTGGGCGGGGTCGGTCCCGACGGGGAAGACGCGGTGAACGACATGACCTACATCTTTCTCAAGGTCACCGAGATGCTGTCCATAAGGGACCCCAACGTCAATGCCCGGTTCAGCCGGGAAAAGAACAGCGACACCTATCTGAAACGCCTGTGCGAGGTCAACGTCAACACGGCGGCCACGCCGTCGATCCACTGCGACGAGACCGTCATGGCCTCCCTCAGGGAATTCGACTATCCGGTGGAACATCTGAGGGACTGGGCCGCCACGGGCTGTGTGGAACCCACCTTGTCCGGACGGCATCTGGGCCACACCAACTGCATGATGTTCAACATGGTGGCCGCCCTTGAAATGGCTTTGAACAACGGGCGTCACCCCCTGATGCGCTGGGACCTGGGGCCGAAAACCGGGGACATCAGGGCCGGGGATTTCAAGGATTTCGAATCGTTTTTCAAGGCCTTCGCCGTTCAGCTCGATTTTCTGGCCGGTCTGACCTGCGAGTACAACAATTTTCTGGGGGAGGCCCATCAGGTTCTTCGGCCCACGCCCCTGATTTCCACCCTGATCGAGGGGGCCGTCGAAACGGGCCGGGACGTGACAAAGGGCGGGGCCCGCTACAATTCCTCGGGCACGGCCTGCATCGGCCTGGCCGATATCACCGATTCGTTGATGGCCGTCAAAACCCTGGTCTTCGATCAGAAAAAGGTGGCCTTCGCGGATCTCCTGAACGCGGTCAACACCGATTTTCAACATGATCCGGCCCTGTCGGCCCTGATCCGGAGCCGGGTACCCCTGTTCGGTTCGGGCAATGAGGAGGCCCTGGCCCTGGCCAACCGCATCACCCGTCTGGCCCATGACATCTTCATCGCCCGGACCAACTACCGGGGCGGGCCCTACACTGCCGGGTTCTGGTCCATGTCCAACCATGTGGCCTTCGGCACCCTGACCGGGGCTCTGCCCTCGGGTCGGCGGTCGGGCAAGCCCTTTACGCCGGGTCTGACCCCCGAGCCCCATGCCTCCCCGACCATTCTGGCCAATATCAGGGATGTGGCCCGGCTGGATCCTGAAACCATGAACAACAACATCGCCTTCAATGTCAGGGTGGCACCGTCGGCCCGGGATTCCCATGAGAAAACGGTGGACACCCTGTTTGCCTATGCACGGACCTACAGCGACCTGGGCGGCATGCAGATGCAGCTGAACGTGGTGTCCACGGAAACCCTGAGAGACGCCATGGTTCGCCCGGAGCTCTACCAGAACCTTCTGGTGCGGATTTCCGGATACAACGCCTATTTTGTCAGTTTAAACCGCGACATGCAGATGGAACTGATCGAGCGGGCGGAATTTTCGATCTAGGAGAACAATCATGGATGCAGCAATGCAGACGGGCCCGGCCGCCGGAGGGCCGCTTATTCTGGACATCAAGGGCAACAGCCTGGACGACGGGCCCGGGATCCGGTCGGTTGTCTTTTTCAAGGGCTGTCCCCTGTCCTGCGTGTGGTGCCACAATCCGGAAAGCCGGAAGGCGGGGCCCGAGCTTTCCTTTGACGCGAACGTGTGCGTGGGCTGCGGGGACTGCCGGACGGTCTGTCCCACAGGGGCCCTGTCAAGGGACCTTCCGGGGCAGATCCGGCGGGAACTCTGCCGTCTGTGCTTTGCCTGTGCCGACGTCTGTCCGTCCGGCGCCCTCACGCGGGTGGGGCAGGTCCTGTCCGTGGACGACATCATGGCACGGGTGCTGCCGGACCTGCCGTTTTTCAAGGTCGGCGGCGGCGGGGTGACGGTGTCCGGCGGCGAGGCCACCCTTCACATGGACTTTCTTCACGATCTGCTTTCCGCACTGAAATCCCAGGGGATTCACACCCTTTTGGAAACCTGCGGCCAGTTTGACCTTGCGCGGTTCATGGACCGCATTTATCCGCTGATCGATACGATCTATTACGACATCAAGATCATGGACCCCCGGGCACATAAACGCTTCTGCGGGGTCTTAAACGATAGGATTCTGGCCAATTTCAAGGCTCTGGCGGAACGGGCCCGCGCCGATCAAAAAGACCTGCTGTCCCGGACGCCCCTGGTGCCGGGCATCACGGATACCGACGACAACCTTTTCGCCGTCGCGGCCTTTCTCAAGGCCCAGGGCATAGGCCGGACCGCGCTGCTCGACTACAACCCCCTCTGGCATGACAAGATAGACACCCTGGGCGCCAAAGACCCCTACAAGCACGACACGGCCCTGTCCTCCTTCGCCGACCGGACCGTGAGACGGCGGTGTCAAAAAATTTTCGACGAGGCCGGTATCGACGTTGCGTGATCGCTCAACCTGACAAAAAAGGAGATCGAATATGGATAAAGCGTCTATGGCCCAGCCGGTTCTGGTGACCGGTGCGACGGGATTTATCGGCCGCCGGGTGGTGGCGGCGCTTCTTGCGAAAGACATCGAGGTCAGGGCTTTGGTGCTGCCCGGTGAGACAACGCCCTGGGAGGGGCGGGTTGCGGTGGTCCGGGGCAGCATCGATGATCCGGAAGCGGTGGCCCGGTCGGTCCGGGGGGCCGGGACAATCATTCACCTGGCCGCCGTGGTGTCGGACTGGGGGGATGAAACGGTCTTCCGGCAACTGACCGTGGAGGGCAGCCGCCTGTTGTTCGACGCCGCCGTGGCGGAAGATGCCCGGGTGGTGCTGGTGTCGAGCATTGTGGTGTACGGCGATCATATCCGTCGTCAGGTCTGTGATGAAGAGACCGCCTTCGGACGCACCTTCGGACCTTACAGCCGGACCAAACAGGCCCAGGAGGCTCTGGCCTGGGAGTATCATCGGGACCGGGGCATGAAGCTGGCGGTGGTCAGGCCGGCCAACGTGTATGGTCCCGGCTCGGGCCCCTGGCTGCACGATGTGACGGCGGTGCTTCGGAGCGGTTCGCCCGGATTGATCGGAGGGGGACGGATGAATGCGGGCCTTGCCTATGTGGACAATGTGGCGGACATCCTCCTTCTGGCCGCGTCCGCCGATCACGCCCTGGGCCGGGCCTACAACGCCTGCGACGGTCTCGATGTCACGTGGCGCCGGTATTTCAGCGACATCGCGGACCTGATCGGCGCGAAGCGACCCGGTTCCATTCCCCGGCCTGCGGCCGCCGCCGCAGCCCGGGTTTGCGAATGGACCTGGAGACGGCTGCATATCAAAAAACGGCCGCCCATTACCCGCGAGGCCCTGAATCTGGTGGGATCGGACAACCGGTTCAGCACAGACAGGGTCAGGCAGGAATTGGGCTATACCCCGACGGTGTCCTATGTGCACGGACTGGCGTTGACCCGGGCCTACCTTCACAGCCTGGCGGAGAATAAGGGAGGACAGCGATGAGATACTTCAATGACAAACTGGCATTTATCACCGGCGGGTCCAGCGGGATCGGCCTTGCCGCAGCCACGCTTCTGGCGTCCAAAGGCTGTGCCCTGGTGCTGTTCGCCCGGGGGAGGGCCAACCTCGAGGCTGCCCGGCTTGCCATCCGTAACAGTATCACCGGGGCCCAGCCCATTCACGTGATCCCCATGGATGTGGCGGATCATGCCGATGTCGGGCAGAAGATCGACCGGGCCGTGGCCTCGTTCGGCATCCCTGACATTCTGGTCAACAGTGCCGGGGTGGGGGCGGGGGATTATTTTGACAACATCACCTACGAAACGTTCGACCGGGTGATGAAAATCAATGTCTACGGTACCCGGAACACCATCAGCGCCGTTTTGCCCCACATGAAGAAAAAGGGGGGCGGGCATATCGTCAATCTGGCTTCCATGGCAGGGCTGATCGGCATGCCCGGTTACAGCCTTTACGGCAGCACCAAGTACGCCCTGGTGGGTCTGAGCGAATGCCTGAGAGGAGAGCTGAAACCGTTTCACATCGGGGTCACCGTGGTCTGTCCGCCGGAGGTGACGACGCCCCTGGTCGAGGCGGAAGCCAAAACCCTGCCCCCGGAAAGCCGGATGATCAAGAACATGGCGGGACGCCTGACCCCCGATGAGGTGGCCCTGGCCCTGGTGTCAGGCCTCCGGGCGAAACGTTTTCTGGTCATTCCTGGGCGGGCGGCCAGGATGCTGCATTTTTTCCACCGTATCAGCAACGGCCGGCTGAGCCGGGCCACCGCAGACGGGATCGGCGGCTTCGTCCGGGCGCGGGCGGCGAAAAAGAAAAAAGGGCGGCCGTCATGATCCGGTCCGCCCTAACGATGATGGTTTCGTAAAACCTGGAATGTCAGACGGCTTCGTAAACTGTTCGAGGCCAGGGATTGCGAGTTCCCCGTCACGCAGAGATCGGACGTGTTGCGAAGCCGTCACGGTTCAGACCCTGAACCGCCCCACCAGAGCCTTGAGGTCGGCGGACAGTTCGGCCAGTTCCGCCGACCGGCTGTTCACGTCCACGCTGCTTGAGGAAAGATCCTCGGCGGAACGGTGAACTTCGGCGATGTCCGAGGCGATGCCCCGGGCCGCCGTGGAACTGCGGGACACCCCGGTGTTGACCTCGGTGATGCCCGAGGAGGCCTGGGCCACATTGCCGGCGATTTCCCGGGTCGTGGCCGTCTGTTCTTCCACCGAGGACGCGATGGTGGTGACGATGTCGTTGATGGTGCCGACAATGCCCGTGATCCCCTCGATGTCGCCGACCGTCCCTGCGGTGGCGTTCTGGATGTCCTCGACGATGACCTTGATTCCCCGGGTGGCCTCGGCGGTCTGCCGGGCCAGTTCCTTGATTTCGTTGGCCACCACGGCGAATCCTTTGCCGGCCTCACCGGCCCGGGCGGCCTCGATGGTGGCGTTGAGGGCCAGAAGGTTGGTCTGGTCGGAGATGTCGGTGATCACTTCGGTGACCTTGTTGATTTCCGCCGCCGCATTGCCCAGGGACCGGATGTTGGCCAGGGCCGTTTCCGCCTTGGTGACGGCGTCGCTCGATACCCCATGGGCCTTTTCGGTGTTCCCGGCGATTTCCTGGATGGTGGACGACATTTCCTCGGCGGCGGCCGCCAGCATGCTGATATTTGAGGCATATTCCTCGCTGGCGGCGGCCAGGCTGTTCATGCTTTCGCTCATGCCGTCCGCGGAGTCGGACACGGCGGCCGCGTTCCGTGAAATGCTTCCGACTTCCTCACTCATCCGGGCGGACAGGCCCGACAGGGTGTCCGAGGAACTGTCTAAGGTCAGGGACTTGCGGGAGATATCGGCGATGATGGTCTGGAGCTTTTCGATGAAGACATTGAACCAGCGGGCCATGTCGCCGATTTCATCATGGGAGGTGATCGAAAGGCGCTTGGTCAGATCCCCCTCGCCCTCGGCGATGTCCCGGATCATGGACACGGCCGCGGCGATGGGATGGGCCACGGCACGGTAGGTGACAAGCCCGAAAACGAAAAGAATCACCAGACCCAGGACCGTGACCAGCAGGCTGACCAGGGAAGACCAGCGGCTGCTTTTCACCATGGACCGGTTGGCCCGCTCCGTGATCTCAGCGGTGACGGCCTTGACCTTCTCGGCGGTGTTCGAAAGATTCCGGCGGAGGCTCTGGTTGGTGCTCCACTGGCTGAAAAGCAGTCCCTGGGTCTGGTTGAGCGTCTCAAGATGCCCATTGATCTCTTCCCAGGCCGTGATCATTGAATCCTTGCCGGTGGCCTTGTAGATGTTGGCCATGTTTTTTTTCGCCAGATTGATTTTCCCGTCCAGGGCCTGCTTGTTTTCCGTGTAGGTTTTTTCGTCTCCGTAGAGCAAAAGGTTCTGGACGAGGTTCAGCATGCGCTCGTTTCCGAAGGACTTGAAGTCCACGGTTTCCTTGCGGGCGCCCACCGTGGCGGATGCCAGGAATTCCCCTTCCATCATCAGCATGACTTCTTCCTCGTCGATGGCGGCGATGACGGAATCGAGCGTTTTGTTGACGGCGGCGATGGTTTCGGCCAGCCGGTTTTTGGACGCGTCGAGTAGGGTGGTGTTGGCGACGACATCCTTGAAAATCCGCTGATGTTCGATATAGGCGGCCCGGATGCTCTGGATCAGGCCGGCCGTTTCGCTGTCGGCGTCGGAAAGGGTCCGTGAAATGGCCTGATCGAGGGCGTCCGTGATGGCCTGATGCTCGGAAAGAACGCCCGGCGACATGGTGAGAATGAAGATATTCTCCAGGTTGAGACTGTCCTGAAACCGGGCGGCGATCTCCCGGCTTCCGCGCTCAATCGAAATGCTTCGGGTTTTGTAATGATCCATCAGGCGGGTCACGCCGGTGATCAGCAGCATGGACAAAATGCCGGTCAAAACCAGAACGATCAGGCGTTGTTTGATGTTCAGTCCCTTGGTCAGCGAAAAAGCCATGGCGTGTTCCTCGTTTTCGGTTGGATGAGCCGCCTGGAGGCGAAACAGGTGTCATTTACGTAAAAAAACTCCTTGGCCTTGAGGAGCCCTGCCCCTCAAGGCCAAGGCGGATGACAATAAGGAGCAGATGCGATCAGTTGTAGACACCGGCGATCAGGGCGTAGGGATGGCCCGGCAGGCGGTACACGTACGATGACTTGGACACCGGTGTTTTTTCACCGGGTTTGGGCCACATGTAATCGACCCAGCCTTCACCCTGTTCCTGGGCGATGTTGAGGCTTTCGATGTAGAACATCTTGCCGTTGATATCCTTGATGCCGCTCATGTCCTTGCCGACCAGGCCGGGGCGGATGGGATGGGCCACCACCTGTTTGGTGTCAAGATTCGAGATGAAGATGTAGGTGTCTTTCCAGACAAAGGGGCCCTTGGGATCATTGGCCTGGCGGATCATTTCGTCGACACCCTGGTCAAGGCCCACCTGGGCGGCCTTTTTGCACATGGCAACGCATTCGTCTTTGGTGGCTTTTTCCTCGGCCAGAGCCGTCATGGTGAAAATCAGGCCGGCAAGCAGCATGAGCAGAACGGACAGACGTTTTTTCATGGGGCAGTTCTCCTTTGAAAAGTCAAATGGTTCGTTTTCGGGTCATGACCAAGACGGCGGCGACCGTTGGCGATCGGAAACGGTGCTGCCGGAAAAACCGTTTATTGTATTATGGTCTGCGGTATGACGTTTTTTTAGAAATGTGATTCGCGCACGATTGATAAAGATAGGTTATTTTACAGCGGGGCACTGATAATATCAATGATAAATTTTTTGATCAACCGGGCAACCCGGCGGTCGGGGGGCGTTTCGCCGGACTATCGGGAAAAGGCGTCGGTGGTGATGGAGATGTTCACGCCGACCCGGTGGTCGTAAAAGACCCCGGCGTCGCTCGCATCGTCGGATATCGTGCTTCGGGCGTAATAGTCGGCGTTCATGCGAAGCTTGGAGTAGCGTTCGTTGAACCGGTTGATGGGAACCAGGGTGACGCTGATCGGGTCCATCATGAATAAACAGAGGGTTCCCAGGGTTTTTGAGCCCAGAACCGTGTCGCCGTTGTCGCGGATGCGCTCGGCCATGGTGATGAACGCTTCGCCGAACAGGGCCCCGGCCAGAGGGGTGACGATGATGTCCTGAATGGAGGGATCTTCGAAAAAGGCTTCAAGGCCGTATTCGTAAAGACAGGTGGACATCATGAACGAATAGGACAGGGCTTCGAGCCGGGTAAAGTCCTTGTTGATGGCGTGGGTGTAATAGGCGGCGCCGAAATAGGGGTGGCCGATGTAGTTGACCTCCCACTCGTCCTTGTCCCAGACCGGGCCGTTTGACACGTTTTTGTCGTAGCGTTCCCAGAGCTTGTTGGGCGACAGATCCTTTTTGTCCTGGGGCCATTTGGAGAAGCTTTCGGGCATCACGTACAAAAAGGCGATGGTGCCCACGGCCATGGCCAGAATAGAGCCCGAATCGCTGGTGATCTGGGCCATCAGCCCCGGTCGGCCCGAATCCGTCCCCTCCGAATCCAGGGCGAACAGGCGGTCCGAGAAGGGCAGGAACATGTCGTGGTCAGTCAGAAGATACGATCGGCCCGGCATCTCGGAAAAGGTGTAGCCGTTCAGGTAGGCGTCGATGGACTGGCCGGCTTTGTACGCCCGGGGCTGCCAGGCATCGTCCAGGCGGGGATAGTCGTCGGAAAGACCTATTGCCGCAGCGGTTCCCGCCGTGCTGATGACCATCATCGGCACCAGAAGGATGCGTCCAAGATATGAAAACAAACGTTTGAAGCCCATGGATATCGGGTCGCCTTGTGTTTGCGTTGATATAAGTTGCTCAATTATCTGACTAATCGCGGTTTATAGCAAGTTTTATTTGAAAAAGCCACAGGAAAGAGGCCGCCGTCCCGGTTCGGTCGCATAGACCCTGGGCCCTCCGCATTGTCATCGCATGTCTGTTCATTAAAACACATGGGCCCCATGGATTCATGCCGTTCACGTTTACGGTTACGCGCACGAGCACGTTCACGATGGCGGTACCGAGCTGTGACAACCCATGCTTCCTTCGTGCTT
>NZ_BAAHXV010000059.1:0-14344 GCF_054657895.1 Desulfatiferula olefinivorans
TATAAAAAATTTCTCCTGTATGCGGTATAGCCGCGTGATGTAATGTCTCTGATGTCGAACAAAATACGACTGAAAAAATCACACCTGGATGCTTAGATGCAAGAGTGTCAGGATGGCCTTTGGCTTCAAGTGTTTTTTTCTTAGAAACAACAGGATTGTCTCCCGTTGCTGTATAGTCCTCAAAAACAATACCCTGGCGTCCAAAGACCCACCAAGGGTCAGGATCGCCATGCCCCTCTGTGTTTCCCGATTCAAAGCCTAAGAGTTGACCAAGATCGACCTGTGCTTTTTCAAAAGGTTTTGACTCTGAACTTGAAAGCCCCTCCCGGATATTCTGAAAGAATCGCTCAATTTTTGCACTACTTGATTTACCAAATCTTTCAAGGATTCCTTCTATACGTTCGATTCGTTCCCCGTAGAAAATATCAACAGGTATTTCCTTTGTATTATCAGAGACCAAGTTCTGAATTTGCTTCAGCCAAGGCAATGTATAAGCGTATGAAAATGCTTTCGAAAAATGATCTTGTGCTATTTGTATTTGGTCCGTTTGATATGCAGCTGAGCCAGCAAGATAATTCCAAAGAGATGAATAGCCCTTTAGTTCATGACCTTCTTCAATATGGGCGAGAACATCTTTAGCCGAAGATAATGCTTGTTCATAATCCCCTGCCCAGAGTGCATCTTGATATTTCACTTCATGGGAGACTGACTCACCAAGTTGCTCTGCATAAGGGATCGATTCTTGATTGAGTTCATCTCTTGTCTCCAATATATAATTATCGACGTTTTTCCATTCTGATCCATGATCAATAAATATATCGATATTTTCTCCCAGCTCAGAAGGATATTCAACGTTTGATTGTTCTACTCCAAAGTTAACCTCTGCTTGAAGTTCCGGGTGTAAAACATCTCTTTTTTCAGGCAAATGGAAATACTCATGGGCTTTTTCTCCAATGATAACAACAAGTGCATAGTCGGTTGATGAACGGGTGCATCTTCCTACCGCTTGGGTTACCCTAGTCCGGATACGTATCTGGAAAAGAATTGAAGCCGCTAACCGACTTATAATGAAACGCTCCTGAAGGTTTGTTGATTCTGGCAGGCCATAAACCACCAAGCATCGGCACTCATCTCCAATAAGATCAATCCCGTCATACCTGTTCGCCAAAACTGCAATGGCGGAATCAACCTCAGTGAAAGATTTTTTAGATGCCTCTAATTGTGCTGCATCAATCAGCTTATAATGTAAGGCCTCAGGATGATCTTTAATGGTTTCTCTGACTTTTTCAGCATCACGGTTGCTTGGAGTCAGAATCAATGCTCTGTTAAATTTCGTAATCCAAGATATTGTGTTGTCCAATGAAGAGTCCTCATCTAACTTTCTCATCGGAAAAACAAAAAAACGTCTGCCGATACCCTGTTTATCCCATCCATCTGGTGCAGGTATCCGTTGGATTCTTTTTCGGCCAAAGATTCTCTCCAAATCGCCACCTTCACCAAGAGTCGCTGACATATAAATGCGCTGATTTGCATTTTGAAATGGTGCAAAACTTTTAGTCGGTGGAATAAGTGGCCTGATAAGAATTGAATTAGTCGTGTAATAAAGATGACAGGCGTGAAGGTAATCTTTGATCATGCGCCATCGATAACTGTAGCCTTCAGGGTTTTCATCATTTGAATCATCCAAGCACACTTGATCTATCGCAATAATCAATTCAGTCTTACACTTAATTAAATATGGCGAAGGGATTTTATTGACGAAAGAAGTATCAATCGAATTCTCATTTCCCTGTTCATAATTAAGCTGTTCATTTTCTGATGTATATGGTGCTATGACCCGCCAAATTGCATCATATGATTTAGCGTCTTTGTACCGATTAATCTCAAGAGACCAGAAACTGGACACATAATTTTCAGCAGCATGCGCATCATCAAAAATTAGTGTATGTACGCCATTGAAAAATGGGTTTGTATTGAACAACGCGTTATAAGTTGCAACACCTATTGTTTCACAATTATTAAATGCCGTTTTGCTTGGTACTGGGTAATTGTGTTTGGAGCCCGTAAAATCAAGGGCGCTGATTCCATATTTTTCTTTGGCCTGTTCGACAACCTGGTGTACCAGCTGCTTGGTTGGGCAAAGTAATAGGCACCTTTCCCTTTTTGTTCTTCTTCGCCATTCTGCTATCAGAAGCCCCACCAGAGTTTTACCACTCCCGGTAGGCAGCTCAAGCGCAATATCCTTTTTGTCAACTTGATCCATGTATTTTCGTAACATGTCAGCCTGCTGTGCAAGGAGGCCTTCAACTGTACGATCACGGAGATCTCGGAATAACGTTTCTGGATCTTTAATTGATATTGATGTCTTAGAAGGGATGTTGAATGCCATGGCTATGCCTCTTTGGTAATTATCTACTTGTTATTTCGCTAATACAGCCAATCTTCGTGAGCCAAAGGTTCGCTTTTAAGAATGTCCCTGCTTTTTCTCCACTGTGGCAAAAACTTGTCCATCAGCCGCCTGAATTTATCATTATGGTGGCGTTCATGAAGATGAACCAACTCATGGACCAGAATATATTCAAGACACTCTGGCGATTTTTTGGCAAGTTCAAGGTTAATCCATATACGACCACTACTTGTATTGCAGCTCCCCCATTTGGTCCTCATTTTCTTCACACCCCAAAACTGGGGTTCCTTGCCCACAATGGGTCGCCATTTATTCAAAAGCAGTGAAATATCTTCTTTTAATTTCTTTCTATACCATTCCTGCACAACCGTCTCTTTGTTAGACAGTGTTGTTCCTGGGTTAACGCTCAAAATCATTTTGACGCTATTTTTAAGTGTCAGTGAGTGTTTCCCCTGCTTTTCAACCACGTCAAGAATATACCGTTTCCCCTTGAAATAATGACTTTCCCCTGCCACATAGTCTCTTTGAGTCTGGCGGGGCTGATTTTGAAATTCCTTCTGCCGTTTTTTTATCCAGGCGAGTTTCGAAACTATCGCAAGACGAACATTGTCATCCGTAATATGGCAGGGGACAGAAATACGGACTCGGCCTTCTGGAGGATAGACACCCAGATGGATATTTTTTATTTTTTTCCGGACGACCTCAACGGGTATCTGGGAAACCGTTATGGTTTGATGATCATTGGTATTCATGCTGATTTTTTACAAGCTCCATAATTTCATCCAAACGGCTTTCATCAGGCTGAATCACTTCGTAGATCGCGCCCATAATTTCTCTTTCCCGTATGCTGTTGCCTCTCCAATCTGCCTTCTTCGTAGTCCGTACAGCTATATCAATCCGAAGTGCTAAATCTTCATCATTATTAAGATTGTCATACAACGCTTTTTTGGCTGGTGTGTCTATAGCGGAAGGATAGTCGGATGGATTAATACCGCCCGCATTAATAACCTGAACAGAAAGGCTTTTAACTTTTTCCAAATATTCTTTGTAGCTTATCGCTTGTTTTCTGCGCTCTTCAATCAATGCATCAAGAAGCTCCGACATACGTTCATAATAGACAGGGTTTACGGCCCGCTCATCAATGATGACTTTTCTCATGTTGTTTTCTATGGTCTCAGCCATGGTTTCTTCATTGGCTTTCATAGAAGCGGGCATGGAATTTAATGCACCCAAGCCATTTTTCACGATCAGATCAATAAGCCCTAAGTTTTCAAAATCCGCAATTTGTTCGCTGTCATGTGCCCGGATATACGTATCAAGCAAATGGCGCATAGCTGGCTCATATTTCTTCATATCGATATAATCGCCACTCGCTAACCGAATCTCTTCCCGGACCTTATTGAAATGCTCGACTTCCTCTTTAACCTTTACAGCCTCTGGCTGCGTGTAACCCGCATCTTCGAGTTCATTCGCAAGGTTTGCATAAGCTCTTATTAAACTGGCCACATCCTTATACAGTGCAATTCTTTTGGGCTCGTTATGAGACAAATCGTCCGGCTTTGTCGTATCACCGCAGAAATAATGAAGGTATTCTTTTTGTCCTCGCGGCTCCAATACGGGTTCACATAATGCTTTGACTTTCTCTCTGGCTTCTTCGAGCCGTTCTTTGGCTTTCTCCAACCTGTCTGACAGTAACCCAGCCACATCTTTGGCTTCATACTTATCAAAAGCACCATTGGTATAATCACCAATAGCACCTTCCAACCTATGAAACAGGTCCTTATAATCAATAATATAGCCGTATTCTTTATCCTCACCATCAAGTCTGTTCACCCTGCAAATAGCCTGGAACAAACCATGATCTTTCATTTGCTTGTCTATATAAAGATAGGACGCCGAGGGTGCATCAAAACCAGTAAGAAGCTTATCAACCACAATAAGCAAGCGCATTTGGCCCGGCTCATCAATGAACATCTTTTTGATTTTCTTCTCAAACTCATCCACCATGTTCATGGCTTCATCTTCAGGCTTTTCAAAAAAATCGGACAACATTTTTCGATAAATATCATATTGCCGGATTTTCTCGGTTGCACCTTCACCGGATTCTTCACCCTTGATATCGGCTGCCGAGGGATGGTAGCTGGTGATGATGGCACATTTACCGGAAAGATCTGTTTTGTTAAAGATATCGAATATTTTACAGGCCTGATAGATGCTGGCGCACACAAGCATGGCATTACCGTGCCCATCCATAAGGCGCGGCTTGGTTTCCATATCCATTAAAATGTCATTGGCAATCTGTTCAAGCCTGTCCTGTGAAGACAGGACTTTCTTCATCGTGCCCCATTTCAACTTGAGCTGGGCTTTGGCCATATCCGAAAGCCCTTTTGTCTTTAAATCAAACCACTGATCAATTTTCTTTTGGGTTGTCACATATTGATCAACATCTCTGGCTTCGTAGCGGAGATCAAGAACGACGCCATCAGCAACGGCCTCATCAAATTTGTAGGTATGAATAAAACGTCCAAAAACTTCAATGCTGCGCTTCTTGTCATCTTTTAAAAGGGGCGTACCTGTAAAACCAACAAACAAAGCGTTTGGCAAAATGGCCTTCATAGCCTCATGCAGCTTCCCTGATTGCGTTCTATGGCATTCATCAACAAACACAAAGAGATTGCCTTTTGCACTAAAATCAGAAGGCAGACCTGCTTTCAAAGCCTCAATATATTCATCCGTTGCCTGATCTTCCTTTTCCTCACTTTGCCGCCCAAACTTATGGACAAGAGAACACATCAGCCATGGATTCGTTTGATTCAGAACGCGAATCAAATCAGAACCACTTTTTGTGCGAAAAATTTTCTCATCAACGCCAAAAAAGACTTTTTCGATCTGATCATCAAGCTCAGTTCGATCCGTAACAATCAAAACCCTGGCATCATCAACGTTCTCCCGTATCCATTTGGCAAGCCAGACCATTGTAAGACTTTTACCGGAACCTTGCGTATGCCATATAATACCGCCCTCTTTACGCGCTACGTGATCCTGAGCAGCTTTAACACCGAAATACTGGTTATGGCGGCAGGTCTTTTTGGTTCCGGCATCAAACACGATAAAATTATGGATTATTTCAAGAAAACGCTCTTTCGCGCACATTCGGCTTAAATGAAAATCAAGCAGATTATCAAAAGGGTTTGGAACATCTTCCTTCCATTGGTAATAATGCTTTTCAGACGTTTGGATCGTTCCGTAACGCAGACCTTCAGTGTCATTACCCGCCATAACAAGTTGCATGGTGGTAAAGAAATTACGGATAAAGGCTTTCTTTTGATTATCCAGGTTTTGACGAATACCCTCGCCAACAGAGACAGATGACCGTTTCAATTCTATCACCCCAAGGGCGATACCATTCACGTATAAAACGATATCAGGGCGTTTTTTATGCTCACCTTTGACAGAGACTTCTTCCGCTATGGCAAAATCATTGTTCAGAGGATTTTCCCAATCAATCAGCCATACCGTTTGGTTTAGTTCTCCAGCCCCCTCTTTAACCTTGACGCCATACCGAAGCAGCCCATACACATCTTTATTGGCTTCATACAAATGTCTGCCATCACCCAGTGCGGCAGCCTGTTCAATCGCTCTGAAGGTTCGATTAATAAGGGTGTCGCTCACCCCCTGTTTGTTAAGCCAGGAACCAAGCAACTCTTTTTCAATAGTGCTGTTATTGTCTTCACGGTCATGCCAATTGCCAAGATAGTCATAGTCAAGATGTTCACGAAATAGTTTGATGACCCTATTCTGTGTTACTGTCTCTTTTTGTCCAACTGTGCTCATGGCAGCCTCCAGATGGTAGTCACTCAGAAATCAATGTTTAAACAGCTTAAAACTCACCTGATACTTGTAAAAGTCTATGTTATTCGTAACTTTAAGCGCCCGGCGTAACCGTAAATCATCTTCCAGCGCAATAATAACACCACGAACGGATTGATCAGCTTCGGATAAATCCTCCAGCACAAAGCCCATATAGCGCTGAACCTGACCAACGACCGCATCACTGGCGCGGCCTTTCTTGAGTTCAACAACCAGGTACTCTTTTTTATCCTTGCTGATAGCCAGAATATCAATCGGACCGGTATCACTCGGATACTGCTGTCCAACAATCTCACCGTCATCTTCAACAATATCATAGTTCTTTCCAAGCTCCGTCTGAGCCCAGTTCCGAACAAGAAAATCTTCAAGATGCTTTTCTAAAGCAAAAACCGTGGGGTCCTCGACCAGTTCATCGGTTGCAATCAATTGCGGAGGAGCATTTCCGGCAAGCAAGCCTTCAATCTCTGCAGCATGTTTGGCAATATTGCTGACTGTAGCTATTGACCCTGCAGAGTTTTGTAAGCCCTGGCTCATTTCACTGCGGTCAATGGTCTTGGGATACCACTTCACGTTGCGGCGGTGAGGCAATATCCCGCCGGGGACATAGGTATAATCTTCAGCCACTTCACCAACATAGTAGGCCCCTGAACCGTTAGGGCTGATCACAATGTCGCCGATACATATGCCTTTACAAATTGTATGAAGCATTCCGCAAGCAAGCCCTGCAGCAACCTTGCTCTTTTCAGGATTTAGTTCCAAATACACAGGAATGAATTCTTTATTAAAATCCCGCCAATTCTCAGGAAGCTTCCCGTTTAAATCAAAATCCATCCCCCAATCACCCCCAATAAAACTGCCATCAAAGCACTCTTTGGCATAAGCACTCTTACGGCCAAGCATAATGCGGTAATAATTGCGTTTCATTGTCATATGAGCCTTGTCCTTCCGGTTAGCAACTCCTGCATCATGCCTTGTTTTACATTTCGTATTTTTTTTAGTTGACGGGTTATAAAAAGCAACTCTTGATCCAAGTCAAACAAGATTTCCGAAATATTTTTCTGCTCTTCAGGGTTATTGGGAATAATAATCTGACATCTTTTAATATCGCCATTAAGTATATGAGTCTGAGTAACGCCATCATCCAAAGCTAAAAAAAATTTATTTCGATTTAGTTGGTAGTATAGAAACTTTTCATTTACGTTTTTACTTCTGAAAATACATACTCGCTGGTTTACGGCATACGTATCATTTTTATCTGAGAAATAGCATTTCGCTAAAGCTTTTCCGTTTGGCAAATCACTTAATACCATCAAGACATCACCTAAGAGGGCTGGGCAAAAATTTTTATCTGAGTATTTTTCTACGGCTCCCTCTGTTGATACAAATTTAGAATTAACAACAGAATATTTTCCATTTTTAGATATAAATTGCTCATGCGCTTTGCCATGAATACAGTTAGAAGCATCTAAAAGGCAAACGACATCCCAATCTTCAGGAATTGGGCCAAGTTCTGTTTGTTTATAACCTTTGCCTTCTCCAAACCCCGGCAAGCGCTTTTTACCGGTGAGAAGTTGCTGCATAGTCGCAGTCTTAATGTCCTGCTTTTTGGCAATCAACTTTTCCAACGAAACAATCAAGTCATCAACATCAGATAAAGCTTTTGCTATGGCTTCTTGCTCTTTCTCTGTAGGATAAGGTACTTTAATTAAGCTTATTAAATCTGTATTTAAATTTGGTTGCCCATTTCCAGAGGCAACAATGTCATGCAAATATTTAGTTTTAGTGTTTATGTATTGAACAAGAAACTCCTTGTTCCCAAATTTCTGATTTAGTAGAGCTGCTATACCGTCATTCGCACAACATCTAAGATTCAGTATTTTTGCCACTCCCAGTGTAGCTCCGCTATTAGAAATAATCAGTGTATTTCGCTCAAGTATTCGGCTTCTTTTTGACCCTTCTTCTGTTAGACATGAAGCGGTTTCATCAACAAAAATTTTATTTTGTGGTATTTGGGTTAATGATGCTACTGTTAACCATGGAATATAATTCCCATTAAAATAGCGTGGGTCGCCCGCAGGCCTTGGCGAGCCTCCTCGAACAACATCACCAAGTCCACCAATAGTTTTTATATCCCAATCTTCTGGAATCTCGCCAACTTCCGTCTGTTTATATCCCGGTTTTACCATGACAACCCCATTTTTTTCAGGTGGCCTTCAACCCTATTTGAATATTTTTTTACTTCACCATTTAAAAACGGCAATGTTTCAGAGTAGCGTTCTTCCAGCGTCTTCACACGATTGGCAAGTTGTTGGGTAACTCTTTCAATTTCGTCAATGATTTTTGCTTCGATAGTGGCAAACCATTTGTCATTAACCACAATATCTTTGAGCTCGTCCTCTGGAATTTTTGGGATTTTCTTAAAAACAAGTTCATCCAGTTCGTTTTTTGCCGCTTTTGCCGCTGATTTGCATTGAGATTCTGCATTGATCAACTTCAGGCATTTTTTAAGAACCGCGATCTCATCTGCATCATTGGATTTGTTAATTCTGTCACTTACCCCTTTTTTGGTCACTTTCCCTTTGTCATTTTTAGCCTCTTCAACCAGGCCATCTTCCCCGCTGTTTTCTTCAATGAAAGTTTCCAGTTCCTGGGTTGCGGTATCGAGCTCAGTCTGCAGCTTATCCAAAGCAACTTGTTTATCCGCAAAATATCGGGCAATGGCTAATGCTGGCCGGACAATATCACTCCTGTATCGTTTTTTTGATTTTGATGTACCAAACTCAAAATCATGCTCTTCTTTATAAACGGACTTACCGTTTTTGTCTTTAACCGGAACAAGCTGACGAATAACGTTTCCCGCTGCCCAACCATCCTGGGTCAGCATATAAACATCGTCCTGCATGGTTTCCGCCCAATAATCCATCAGAATTTGATAAATGTCATACTTGCTCAGCAAATCCGCTTTTGAGAACCCGCTCAACAAATCTTCGGATATTTCAAAAATCAGTTCTTTAGGGCTATCACCAACCGCTATGTTTGCAAGCTTGTTGCTATACGTGTCTCTCCAGTTTTCGAACAAGGATAAGCTTTTTGTTTTGAAGGCCTTAAATTCATCATGGTCAAGAATGGTTGATTTAACCTCTCTGGCCTTGATGCATGCATCAAAATACCCGTTCCTCGTGTTTGGTTTGTAAAGAATGTGACGCAGACTCGGGAAAACATCCCAATAATTCTGAAGGGCTTCAATATCACGTTTGGGGATACCTCCGTTTAGATGGGCATCCAAATCATGGATATCTTCCGGGTCACTGGCATCTATATAGCGGGGAATATTGAGGTTAAACTCATTTTTAACAGCAATCTCTTCATACGGAACCATTCGCGAATAGCGATCTATTTCCAACTGTTTATTGAAGACATCCACAATTTTGTGAATATCCTGTGACCGCAACCTGTTTTTGTTGCCGTCCTTCATAAACCCCTTGCTGGCATCAATCATAAAAATCGACCGTTCAGCTTTTGCACCTTTTTTATCTATCATGATGATACATGCAGGTATGCCCGTACCATAAAAAAGATTGGCAGGAAGGCCTATAATACCTTTGATGTATCCTTGCCGGACAATATTACGCCGAATATCTGCCTCTGCATTTCCACGGAATAAGACACCATGCGGCAGAATCACAGCGCCTTTACCAGTACTCTTAAGGGATTTTATGATGTGAAGCAGAAATGCATAATCACCGTTTTTTTCCGGGGGATGCCCATATTCAAAGCGTTTGTATGGATCTTCAGCAACATTGATACCGCTGCTCCAAGATTTATACGAAAACGGGGGATTGGCCACGGCATAATCGAACATTTGAAGATGGCCGTCTTTTACCCAGTGCGGCTCTGATAAGGTGTCATCCTGCCAAATTTCTGCAGACGGCGCATCATGCAAAATCATATTCATTTTTGCCAATGCCGCTGTTGCGTTATCTTTTTCCTGGCCATTTAGCGTCAGGCCATTGGGGGCTTCATCATTAACTTTTAGCAGCAGTGAACCTGAACCGCATGTGGGGTCATATGCTGTTTCATCTTGGCGAGTGCTATTATTGATGCCTAAAATTTTTGACAAAATTCTCGACACTTCTGAAGGTGTGTAGAACTGTCCCTTGCTTTTACCTGACTCGGTTGCAAAGTGTCGCATTAGGTATTCATATGCGTCACCCAATAGATCATCACCATCCGCACGGTTTTTTCCCAAATCAAGATTCTCAAAAATACCCACCAAAGAGGTCAGAGTGTCCACCATGGCTTTCCCTTTCCCCAAACGATCCTCATTGTTAAAATCGTTATCAGGGTTCGAAAGCCAAGCCATATCGTTTGCTGAAGCAAGTTTCCCAATAATTTTATTAAGCTGATCACCAATATCTTTCTGGTTCTTCTGTTTGACCATATCAGCAAACGAACCACCCTCCGGCACCCGTATCGCCCCAAATTTCTGATGGGCGTATTTATCTGATACATATTTTACAAAAAGAAGGGTCAGGATATAATTTTTATATTGCGATGCATCCATACCACCGCGCAACTCATCACAACTTGCCCACAATGATGAATAAAGCTCTGTCTTTTTTATGGCCATAAACGCTAAGTCCTTTGTAATGAAAACTATACACCTACGGTGTTTATTCGTTTTAGTACTGCTTGATTCTTTTGATTAATTCAAAATACAAGCAAGAATAGATCTACTAAATTTCAATACACGCAACAATATGAAAACCCTGTTGCTGGTATAATTCAGCATCTTACCGTTCCAAAACCGTCCGATGCCAGTAGGGGGCATAAAATTCTCTTCAAGTTATGTCAACAACGACGTCATTCTTTTCATAGCAGCAAACCAACCACACAAGACCTGATGTTGTCTATCAATACCCCGGATACTTATCCCACCACGCATCGGTATCCCTGACCCCCGTAAAGAGATCCTCGGCCATTTCTTTGATGGTGTCTTTCAGTTCCAGACTGTCCAGATACCGCTTCGGAATGGCGGATACCCCCAAAAGCGCTCCCAGGATATTGCCTGTTATGGACCCGGTGCTGTCGGAGTCGCCGCCGTGGTTGACCGAAAGAATCAGGCCTTTTTCAAAATCGTCATCGGCCGCCAACGCACAATAGATGCCCATGGCAAGGGCCTCTTCGGCAATCCAGCCTTCACCCAAGGCTTCCACGGTTTCAAAGGTGGCGGGTTGGGTGCGAAAGGCATCGAGGGCGTTTTCGATGGCCGCAAGGCATTCGTCGCTGTGTCTTTTTGTTGCAAGAATCGTTTGGACGGATTGAACGGCATCGATCAGGTCCTGGCCGTCTACGATGTTCCGGATGATCTGGGCCAGGCAACCGGCGGCCAGATAGCCTGTGGGATGCCCGTGGGTGATGGCGGCGATCTCACAGCCGTTGTCGAAAAAGTCCGGGAAATTCGGGGCCAGTGCCACGGGTGCGATCCGCATGACGCCGCCGCAGCCTTTGCTGTTATTGATCGGTTTTTCGATACTTCCTTCCCGGCTGCTTTTTAGCGCGGACAGGCATGACTGGCCCGGCGCTCTTCGGCTGTAGAGCTCCGGAATGCCCAACAGCAGCCTGTCATCGGTGTATCCGCTGAATTCGCTTTCCTGGGTCACCAGCCAGCGCTGGTAGGCAAGCCTGGCCATGGAGGTTGGCGAGGCAATCCCTTTGTGGTGGCCGCGTGTGACGGCACGGAGCATCGCTTCTGCGGTGAACAGGGTCATCTGGGTATCGTCGGTGATAGCCCCTGTTTTGCCGAATGCCGGATAATAGTCCTTGATGCCGGAGGGGCCGAACTGCCCTTTTATTTCAGAAAGCGACATAAACTCGACCGGAGCGCCCAGGGCATCCCCCACGGCTCCGCCGAGCAGACATCCTTCATAATGTTCGATGGTATGGCGGTCTTTTGTCATAGGCTTAGCCCTCATTCAACGAGCCTGAAAACTTTTTCCAGAATTTGGCTGAGCTTTTTCCGTAAACAACGTCGGCTCCATCATTATCATTTATAAACCTTGCGATGGCATGGCCATCTCGGGAAAGCACGTAAGTATCTCCCGTCCAGGATATCAGTTCCATGGCAGTCAGAATTTCCAGGGACTTGGGATGCCAGAGGCCGGCCATACCATCGGGGACTTCTTTGTCGCCTTCAAAAAGGGCAAAAAGCAATATCTCATCATCTCCGACCATGGAAAGAAAGTCTCGGATCTCTTGTTCGGTCATGTGCTGCACCTCCGGATTGATTTTAAAAAAGAAAAAACAGTGTCTGGTGATCGTTGTCATGTCGTCTGATGGTATTTATACACGGCAACCATGACATTTTCTGTCCTACTTCTTTTAAAAAAATCATTTTCCGTACAAGGCCGACATCGTTTGAATGTCCTGAGCCATCTCCTTTTTCATTTTCTCCGGCAACATCACACACGCATTTGCCAAAGGACAAGACCCAGCGTTTGACGGCTTCGAAAAACGTCCGATATCTGCGTTACGCGTCATCCCTCGTCACTGCGGCGTACCTTTCGTACGCCTCATTCCTCGGGACTCGCAAGCCTTGATCTCGAACATTTTACGAAGCCGTCCAAAAACTTACTTTTTACGAGACCATCTCTTTTAAAAAAATCATTTTCCGTACAAGGCCGACATCGTTTGAATGTCCTGAGCCATCTCCTTTTTCATTTTCTCCGGCAACATCACACACGCATCTTTGCCAAAGGACAAGACCCAGCGTTTGACATCAGCCCAACCATAGGTCGTCATATCGAGAACAATGGAGCCGTCATCGTTTTCAGTGATGGTCTGGCCCGCCGCCCATCTCCTTTCCCTTATGTAGCGTGAAACCGCAGCTGAAAACCAGATTCGGCATTCAACCTGTTCATCCATGAATATTCCAAAGGATTGGTTTAAAAAATCTCCGGCATCGAACCCGGAAGGATATATAAAGGTCTCTTTTTTTATTTCGATGGATTTGATCCGTTCAACAGCAAAGGTATAGATTCGTCCGGAGTCTTTGATTTGAACCATCAGATACAGCCCCCCATCGTTTTCAAAAAGATGGAGAGGATGAACAAGATACTCCTTGACGGCACCGGACCGGAAGGAATGGTAGGTAATGAGGCTGACTTTTCGACTTAGGATGGCTTCGAGACTAAGCATAAAACGGTCTTCCCAGCCCGCATAATTCTTTGACAGCCTGTCCCGGGTGATGAAAACCGATTCCATTCTCTCGAATATATCTTTGCGGTTCTCAAGGGCAAAACCTTTGAGTTTGTCGAACGACGAGTCCACAAATTTCGAAATGTCCGTGTTTTGAAAAATAGCGGCAGCCCCACGGATAAAACAAAGGACAAACAATTCAGGAAGGGTAAAGCCCGGATCAGGAATGGTTATGTTGGGAAGTTTCCTGGTGTAGCTTTCTTCGATGCACCAGACTTTTTCACGGGAACCCTCCGGCCTGTCATCATAAACCGGAATGCCCATATTCTGAATGGATTCAAGGACACGATAAACCTGACGTTCCCCTGTCCCGGCTACGTCGGCGATTTCTTTTTTTGTGGCTCCACCAGGTCCGGCAAGAATTTCGACAACCTTGAAGATTTTTGAAAGATTCCCCCACATACCCATCCCCAATCTTCATAGCCTTGAAACACAATTCATACTTGTTTTGCATGAATTCAATTGTCACAAATGAATTCAGTAAAAGAACTGAATATGAGACGATGACTGCAAAAAAGGCGTCTTCGCCTGCGGACAGTTCCGTTAATTACTAAATTTTAGGAATGCTAAACAAGGAATCATTGCTTGTCAATATATTTCGTCTATTGGAATATGAATTAAAAATCCCAACAATCATAGACGGTTCTCTGTCGATTGATGATGAAATCATTCTGTGATCCGGCAATTTGTTGGGTTTCGTTCTTCAACCTACCCTACGCCAGGCGGTCGTTTTTGAGGGGCGGTGGTTATGGAATCTGTGTTCATCTGAGTAATCTGTGGATCATTTGTCCGTGGTTTTCTCCGTGGGCT
>NZ_BAAHXV010000060.1:0-13503 GCF_054657895.1 Desulfatiferula olefinivorans
CGCCATCCGTGAAGGCGGCCGGACGGTTGGTGCGGGCGTTGTGGCCGGTATCATTCAATAGCCATTAAGGAGAAAGTCTGTGAGAGTGATCATTAATCTTTCTTGCTCTGAATGCAAACGAAAGAATTATACAACGACTAAAAACAAACGAACCACACCGGACAAACTCGAGTTCAAGAAGTACTGCCGGTTTTGTGGAACCCACACGGTCCACAAGGAAACGAAATAAGGCATCGTTTGTTTCATGATTCAAGGCCAGTAGCTCCAATTGGTAGAGCGTCGGTCTCCAAAACCGAATGTTGGGGGTTCGAGCCCCTCCTGGCCTGCCATTTTACTATGACGTTTGATTAACCAACGCGCAGGATAGTTAGTTAGGAGCATCATGGGGCGTATACTCAAGAAGAAACCGGATAGCCGGAAATCACGGCTGAAGAACAAGCCGACGCAGAACGGTTCGATTGAACCGGGTGCCGAGGGTGCTTCCGTCAACGTCGATGTTCCGAAAACGGAGGCTGTCAAACGGCCCGCGCCTCAACCGAAATCTGCGGGGCCAAAGAAAACCGTGACGCCCAAAGAGCCGGGATTCATTGAAAAGAGTCAGAGCTTTTTACGCGAGGTGAAAGCCGAGCTGAAAAAGGTCGTCTGGCCGGCAAAAAATCAGACCGTTGCATCGACGGTTGTCGTCATTGTTTTGGTGATCATCGTTTCATCATTCCTTGGGTTGTTCGATCTTGGCTTGAAGGGTTTGATCCGAATGGTTCTTCACTAATCAGGAGATTTTATTTTGGCTCTGAAATGGTATGTTGTCCACGTCTATTCGGGATTTGAAAACAAGGTGAAGTCCGCCTTAGAGGAACGAATAGAAGCGTTTCCGCATCCGGAAAAATTCGGTGGCATCGTTGTCCCGACAGAGCAGGTGGTCGAGCTTGTCAAGGGAAAGAAAAAGGAATCGTCACGCAAATTCTATCCCGGATACATTCTGATCCGGATGGATCTCGACGACCATACCTGGCACCTGGTGAATGACACGGCCAAAGTGACGGGATTTCTTGGGGGTCGCAACAAGCCGACACCCATCAGTGACAGCGAAGCCGAACGGATTCTCTCGAGAATGGAAGAGGGCAAGGAAAAACCGCAGCCCAAATTTTTCTTTGAAACGGGCGATGAAATCCGGGTGGTGGACGGTCCGTTCTCGAATTTCAACGGAACGGTTGAGGAAGTGAATCCCGAAAAGGGTAAAATAAAAGTGCTGGTGAGTATTTTTGGTCGTGCTACGCCAGTTGAGTTGGACTTTGTCCAGGTTACGAAGTTATAGACTATATTCAGGAGTAGATAAGAACCATGGCAAAAAAAGTTATTGCCCAAATTAAACTTCAGGTAGAGGCTGGAAAGGCAAATCCCTCACCGCCGATCGGACCTGCTCTTGGTCAGCATGGTGTTAATATAATGGATTTCTGCAAGACGTTCAATGCCCGTACCGCCAATGATCCCGGAACGATTATTCCGGTCGTTATCACGGTGTTTGCGGACCGATCGTTCTCGTTTATCACCAAGACACCTCCCGCTTCGTTCCTTATCAAAAAAGCGGCCAAAATTGCCAAAGGTTCCAGTGATCCCCTTCGTAACAAGGTCGCCAAGCTGAAACAAGAACAGATTGAAGAGATTGCCCGACTCAAAATGGAAGATCTCAATGCAAACGATCTTGAAGCCGCTTGCAAAATCATCGCCGGTACCGCAAGAAGCATGGGAATTGAAGTCGCCTAACATTCAAAGGAGCACGTTGGTAAAATGCCTAAACGAGGTAAAAAATATTTAGAAGCCGTAAAGGATCTGGACCGCCAGAAACGTTATGACATCACAGAGGCGGTGGGCCTGACCCTCGAACGGTCCTTCGCAAAATTTGATGAAACGGTCGATGTGGCTGTCAGACTCGGTGTCGATCCCAGGCATGCGGACCAGATGGTTCGCGGGTCCGTCATTCTTCCCAATGGCCTCGGTAAAGAAGTGAAGGTGCTTGTTTTCGCCAAAGGCGAAAAGGAAAAGGAAGCCCTTGACGCAGGGGCGGATTTCGCCGGAGGGGATGACATTCTCGAGAAAATCAAAGGCGGCTGGTTCGGTTTCGACAAAACCATTGCTACGCCGGATATGATGGGAACCGTCGGCAAGATCGGTAAGCTCCTCGGACCTCGCGGTCTGATGCCCAACGCCAAAACCGGAACCGTCACCTTTGACATCGCCAAGGCCGTCAATGAACTCAAAGCCGGTAAAATCGACTTCCGTGTCGACAAAAACGGCATTGTTCACGCGCCCCTGGGCAAGGTGTCCTTCGGCAAGGAAAAAATCATCGAAAACATGGCCGCTCTCCTGGATATCCTGATGAAGCTGAAGCCGTCCGCCAGCAAAGGGACCTATGTGAAGGGCGTGACGGTGTCCTCCACCATGGGTATCGGCGTGAAAATCGATCCCGCGGCCGTCAAGGAAATCACGAAGTAATGATGGATAAACGCCGGCATGACGGGGCTTGAACCGGACCGCCGGATCGTTTTAGACATATGTGCTAAAGGTCAAAGACAGTAGGTGCACATGCAGTATCTGTGTTTAATCGGCGTTGCCGGCCTACCGAGACATCGCGTTTTGGTATCGTTGGCCTCCGAGAATGCAAATTTCTTAGTAAAGGAGGTGTAATCAGTTTTGGATATTAATCAAAAAAAAGAGATTGTCACCGCGCTCCATGAAGACTTTAAACGGTCCAAGATCGTCATTGCGACGGACTATAAGGGTCTGAATGTTGCTGCCGTGACACGGCTTCGCTCTGAACTGACCAAAGAAAGCATTGACTTCCGTGTCATCAAGAACACGCTGCTGCGGCGCGCGTCCGAGAATACCGATGTGGCTGCTTTGCAGGACATGTTCAAAGGGCCCAGCGCCATTGCAATCAGCTACGACGATCCTGTTTCTCCGGCGAAAATTCTCACTAAATTTTCTGAAGAAAACAACAAGTTCCAGATCAAAGGGGCCGTCATGGACGGCAAGGCCATTGACGTCAACGGGATCAAAGCCCTGTCGTCTCTGCCCTCGCGGGAAGTTCTGCTCAGTCAGGTTCTTTCTGCAATGAATGCGGTTCCCACGGGTATTGTCCAGGTTCTTGCAGCTGTACCGCGCGGTCTTTTGAATGCTCTTCAGGCAATCAAAGAACAAAAAGAAGCGGCTTGATAAGCACGGGTTTATACATTTTGAATCATACGAAAGCGTAAAGATAGATTATCGGAGGATAGAATGGCTGATATTACAAAACAGGATGTTATTGATTTTATTGCAAATATGACAGTTCTCGAACTTTCCGAACTGATCAAGGAACTCGAAGACAAATTCGGCGTTTCCGCTGCTGCTCCCGTGGCCATGATGGCTGCCGGTCCTGCCGCTGACGCCGGTGCCGCCGCCGCAGAAGAGCAGACCGAATTCGACGTGATTCTCGTCACCGCCGGTGACAAGAAAATCAACGTAATCAAGGAAGTCCGCGCTATTACCGGTCTTGGCCTGAAAGAAGCCAAGGCTCTGGTTGACGAAGCTCCCAAACCCGTAAAAGAGGGCGTCTCTAAAGACGAAGCACAGAAAATCAAGGAACAGCTTGAAGAAGCCGGTGCTCAGATCGAACTGAAATAGACCAGATAACGTCATTATTATTGTCTATGATACGGATAAAAGGTGAGGGTTTTACCCTCATCTTTTTTCCGTTTGTCCTATTTCTGCAGTTCCATCAAACCAATACGGAGATGATATGACAGTAAACCCTCTGGTTACCAAGCGTCTAAGGAAAAATTTCGGCGGGAAGCACAAAATAGCGGATATCCCGGATCTGATCGGTATGCAACGGGATTCGTACAACCGCTTTCTGCAGATGAATGTTCCTCCTGAAAAGCGCGAAGATATAGGACTCCAGTCTGTTTTCAGGTCTGTTTTCCCGATCAAGGATTTTACGGGCACGGCATCTCTCGAATACGTATCCTATTCGTTTGGAGAAGTGAAGCATTCGGTCGAAGAGTGCATCCAGCGCGGCATGACCTATGAAATTTCCATTCGTATCCGGGTTCGTCTGGTTGTATTCGATATCGACAAGGAAGCCGGCACATCCAATATTCGGGACATCAAAGAGCAGGAAATCTATTTCGGGACCATTCCCTTGATGACCGCCCGGGGCACCTTTATCATCAACGGAACGGAGCGTGTCGTTGTCAGCCAGCTGCACCGGTCGTCCGGCGTTTTTTTCGACCATGACAAGGGTAAAACCCATTCCAGCGGCAAAATTATCTATTCGGCCCGCGTCATCCCCGTTCGCGGCTCATGGATCGATATGGAAATCGATCCCAAGGATATCGTTTATATCCGCATCGACCGACGCAGAAAATTTCCTGTGACGGTTCTGTTCAAGGCCTTCGGCTACAGCAGCGAGGACCTTCTCAACTATTTTTACAAAAAAGAAAAAATTTACATTCGCAACGATGAGTTTTTCAAGGAATTCAATGAAGAGTTCCTCAAGGGACAGCGCGCCAGTTTCGATATCGTCGACAAGACGAACGGCGAAGTTGTCGTCAAGAAAGGAAGGCTGTTTACAAAGCGCGCCATCAAACAGTTGAAGGTCGCCGAAACCACCGAACTCCCCATAAGTGCCGAAGATGTCGCGGAAAAGGGGCTGGCCGTTACGCTTTCGATTCCGCAAACAGGTGAAATCATAGCCAAAGCCGGTGACCTTGTCGACGAAGACGTGATCAGCCGGATCAAGGACGCCGGGATTCAGGAATTTGAAGTTCTTTATCAGGACGCGGTCTTTTCGACCGATTCCATCCGGAAAACCCTGATCGCCGACAAGATCGAAACCAAAGACGAAGCACTTATTGAAATATACCGCCGCATGCGTCCGGGCAACCCGGCGACCCCCGAGGTCGCCCAGGAATTTATCGATCACCTGTTTTTCAGGGACTCCTTCTACGATCTGTCCGGTGTGGGGCGTTTGAAAATGAACCACCGGCTGGGTATCGACACCCCCATGGAAATCCGGATTCTTAGAAAGGAGGATATCCTCCTGACGGCCAAGATTCTTATCGAACTGCGCGATACCCAGGGTACGGTCGACGATATCGATCATCTGGGCAACCGACGTGTCCGGGCCGTGGGTGAACTGCTTGAAAATCAGTATCGCATCGGTCTTGTCCGTATGGAACGGGCCATCAAGGAGCGGATGAGCATGCAGGAAGTGGATGCCCTGATGCCCCATGATCTGGTCAATCCCAAGCCCGTTTCCGCCGTGGTCAAGGAATTTTTCGGAACAAGCCAGCTGTCCCAGTTTATGGACCAGACCAATCCCTTGTCGGAAACCACCCACAAACGCCGTCTGAGCGCCCTCGGACCCGGCGGTCTGACCCGTGAACGGGCCGGCTTTGAAGTGCGCGACGTTCATCCGTCCCATTATGGCCGGATTTGTCCCATTGAGACGCCGGAAGGTCCCAACATCGGTCTCATCGTATCGCTGTGTACTTACGCCCGCGTCAACGAATACGGGTTCATCGAGACGCCCTACCGCGTGGTGCGCGATTCGTCGGTGACCGATGAAATCAAGATGCTCAGCGCCTTCGAGGAAAAGGACCACCCCATTGCCCAGGCCAACGCGCCCCTGGACGACAACAACAGGTACGTGAATCCGCTGGTGACGTCCCGGGTCGAGGGTGAATTTCAGATGGTTCCCAACGAAGAAATCCGGCTGATGGACATCTCGCCCAATCAGCTGGTCAGTGTCTCGGCGTCCCTGATTCCCTTTCTGGAAAACGACGACGCCAACCGAGCCCTGATGGGTTCCAACATGATGCGCCAGGCCGTTCCTTTGATTACCAGCAGCGCACCGCTGGTCGGTACCGGCATCGAAGGCGTCGTGGCCCGGGACTCCGGTGTCGCCATCGTGGCCCAGCGCAACGGGATCATTGAGCATGTGGATGCCGCACGGATTGTTCTCAAACACGATATAGACGACGAGGTTCCCGGTCCGCCGGTGACGATCTACAATCTGTCCAAATTCAAACGGTCCAACCAGAACACCTGCTTTAACCACCGGCCCATCGTCAAGAAAGGACAGGCCGTGAAAGCCGGTGAGGTTATCGCCGACGGTCCGGCCACGGAAAAAGGTGAGCTGGCCCTGGGTAAAAACGTCACCGTGGCCTTTATGCCCTGGGGCGGTTACAACTTTGAAGATTCCATTCTCGTCAGTGAAACCCTGGTCCGGGACAACGTCTACACCTCGGTACACATCGAAGAGTTCGAGCTGATTGCCCGGGACACCAAGCTGGGCAAGGAAGAGGTGACGCGGGACATTCCCAATGTGGGCGACGAAGCCCTCAAGGATTTGGATGACAGCGGAATCATCCGGCTGGGCGCCGAAGTGAAACCCGGTGACATTCTGGTCGGAAAAATCACGCCCAAGGGGGAGACCCAGCTGTCTCCCGAGGAAAAACTCCTGAGGGCCATTTTCGGAGAGAAAGCCGGCGATGTCAAGGATACCTCGCTGCGTGTTCCGCCCGGCGTGTCCGGAATTGTGGTCGATGCCAAGGTGTTTTCGCGCCGCGGCGTGGGCAAGGACGATCGGACCCGTCAGATCGAGGATGAGGAAATCCTTCTCCTTGAAACGAACCGCGATGACGATATCCGCATCAGCGAGGAATGTGCCCGGGAGAAGATTTTGGATCTTGTGATCGGCGGGCAGTGCGAATCACCGCTGCGCAAGGGCAAGGATCTTTTGATCGATGCCGATTGCGACATCACACAGGACATGGTCGAGGACATTCCTCTGCTGCAGTTCGAAGGCATCGTCCTCAAGGATGCCGCCCGCACGGCCCGCGTCCATGAAATTCTGGACCGGTTCCGGGAGCATGTGGATGCGGCACGCAAGGCCTTCGATGATCAGGTGGTCCGGTTTGAAAAGGGTGATGACCTTGCTCCGGGCGTGATCAAGATGATCAAGGTGTATGTGGCCATGAAGCGCATGCTGTCCGTGGGCGACAAAATGGCCGGTCGACACGGGAACAAAGGTGTTGTTTCCCGTATTCTTCCCCAGGAGGATCTGCCCTATTTTGAGGACGGAACCACGGTGGATATGATTCTCAATCCCCTGGGTGTTCCGTCTCGTATGAACGTGGGCCAGATTCTCGAAATCCACCTCGGCCGGGCGGCCAAGGGTCTGGGCAATCAGCTGAACGCCCTGATCGAAGAGAAAAAAAAGGAAGCGATCAAGGAAAAACTGAAACGGATATTCTCATCGGCGTCTGAACAAACGTTCATCGACGGTCTGAATGATGATGAAACATACGAGTTCGCGGGCCATTACAAACACGGCGTGCACATGGCCACCCCCGTCTTCGACGGAGCCAAGGAAGAAACCATCAAGGACCTTCTGACCGAGGCCGGCGTGAGCCCGTCGGGTCAGGCCCAGTTGTTCGATGGTCGGACCGGGGAGCCCTTTGACGGCAAAGTCACGGTCGGCACCATGTACATGCTCAAACTTCACCATCTGGTTGACGACAAAATCCACGCCCGTTCGATCGGACCCTACTCGCTGGTCACCCAGCAGCCTCTGGGCGGCAAGGCCCAGTTCGGCGGACAGCGTCTCGGTGAAATGGAAGTCTGGGCCATGGAAGCCTATGGATCGGCCTATGCCCTGCAGGAGTTCATCACGGTGAAGTCCGACGACATGGCCGGCCGGACCCGTATGTACGAAAAAATCGTCAAGGGCCAGACGGCCCTTGAACCGGGCTTGCCCGAATCATTCAGGGTGTTGACAAAAGAGCTTCAGAGTCTCGGTCTGGATATCAACCTCATTGAAGGGAACTAAGGAGGGGAACGTGGAAACATTATACGATTTTTTCGCAAAACCGATCGACCCCAAGCTTTATTCAGGGGTCCAGATTTCACTGGCCTCTCCTGAGCAGATACGACAATGGTCTCATGGTGAAATAAAAAAACCCGAGACGATCAACTACCGGACCTTCAAGCCCGAACGCGAAGGGTTGTTCTGTGCCAAGATCTTCGGGCCGACCAAGGATTATGAGTGTAATTGCGGTAAATACAAACGCATGAAACACCGTGGTGTTGTGTGTGAAAAGTGCGGGGTCGAAGTCATTCAGTCCAAGGTGCGTCGTGAGCGCCTGGGGCACATCGAACTGGCCACGCCGGTTTCCCACATCTGGTTTTTGAAAAGCCTGCCCAGCAAGATCGGTAATTTGCTGGATATTACCCTCAAAAACATGGAACGGGTTCTGTATTTTGACAGCTACATCGTTCTTGATCCGAAAGACACGGGCCTGACCAGGTGCCAGATGCTGACCGAAGATCAGTATCAGGACGCCATGGATCTTTACGGCGCCAACAACTTTACGGTGGGTATCGGGGCCGAGGCCGTGAAAACCCTCCTCAAAGAACTGGACATCAAGACCATCTACACCGAACTGCGTGATGAAGTCCGTTCCGTGACGTCGGTGGCCAAGCGTCAGAAGCTCAGCAAGCGCATGAGGATCATCGACGCCTTCATGAATTCGGGCATCGATCCCTCCTGGATGATCATGGATGTCATCCCCGTGCTTCCCCCGGATTTGCGTCCGCTGGTCCCGCTGGAAGGCGGACGTTTCGCCACGTCCGATTTGAACGATCTGTACCGCCGGGTTATCAACCGGAACAACCGGCTCAAGCGCCTGGTCGAGCTCAAGGCGCCGGACATCATTGTCCGTAACGAAAAACGCATGCTTCAGGAATCCGTGGATGTTCTGTTTGACAACGGCCGCCACGGCCGCGTGGTCACCGGAACGAACAAACGGCCGCTGAAGTCCCTCAGCGATACCCTCAAAGGAAAGCAGGGCCGGTTCCGGCAGAACCTCCTTGGAAAACGCGTGGATTATTCCGGACGTACCGTTATCGTCGTGGGCCCGGATCTTCGTCTTCATCAGTGCGGTCTGCCCAAAAAAATGGCGCTGGAACTGTTCAAACCCTATATTTACCACCGTCTGGAAAAATCCGGGTTTGTGTCGACCGTGAAAAGCGCCAAAAAAATGGTCGAGAAAGAAGTGCCGGAAGTCTGGGACACCCTCGACGAAGTGGTCAAGGAATATCCGGTGATGCTCAACCGTGCTCCCACCCTGCACCGATTGGGTATCCAGGCCTTCGAACCGGTTCTGGTCGAAGGCAAGGCCCTTCAGCTTCATCCTCTGGTGTGTACGGCGTTCAACGCCGACTTCGACGGTGACCAGATGGCGGTTCACGTGCCGTTGTCCATTGAATCCCAGATCGAAGCACGGGTTCTGATGCTGGCATCGAACAACACCCTGTCGCCGGCCAATGGCCAGCCGATCATCGTGCCGACCCAGGACATCGTTCTCGGCCTGTACTACATGACACGGCAGGTTGCGGGGGCCAAAGGCGAGGGCAGTGTGTTCGCAAGCCTCGAAGAGGTCCGGATCGCCTATGATGACGGCGTGGTATCCCTTCACTCGGCCATCAAGGTCCGTCTGAACGGAAGCCTGGTTGAAACCACCGTGGGCCGGGTGATTCTCTGGGAAATCATCCCCAGTGATCCGGTTTACTCTTTCCGGCATATTCTGTTGAGAGACGCCGACACGGCCGCCACGGTTTACGGGAAACTGAACGACGGAGCCGATTTTGCCGCGATGATCGTCGAGCATTCAACCAGTCTCGACAAGGATCGGGGCGGGCTTCTCGGTTTCCTTAACAAAGAGGAATTCGACGGTGCGTTTAAAATCGCCGAACCCGATCTTGATGCCCTGTTCAGCCTGGACAAGGACGATTACAGCGAAGTGATCGAGATGGACGGCCGCTACTATATCTTCCAGGTGACCCGAATCCGTCCGGGGGTTCCCTTTGCCATGGTCAACAAGGTGCTCGACAAGGGCGCCTGTCGTGCGCTGATCGATTACGCGTACCGGAATATCGGCCCCAAAGCCACGGTCATCCTGTCCGACAAGCTGAAGAACATGGGGTACCGTTACTCCACGGAGGGTGGTCTGTCCATTTGTATCGACGATATGATCATTCCCGAAACGAAGTGGGATATCATCAAGGATTCCGAAGACAAAGTGACCGAGATCGCCCGGCAGTATTCGGAAGGTCTGATCACCCAGGGTGAAAAATACAACAAAGTGGTCGACATTTGGGCCAAAGCCACCGACGATATCGCCAATGAGATGATGAAGTCCATGAACAGGCCGTCGATGCGGATGAAACGCAATGAGCCGTCCGAGGACCTTCGACTGGCCGAAAAAACCGAAGACACCATCAACTCCATTTTTATGATGGCCGATTCCGGGGCTCGAGGCAGCAAGGATCAGATGCGTCAGCTGGCGGGTATGCGCGGTCTGATGGCCAAACCCTCGGGTGAGATTATCGAGACGCCCATCCAGGCCAACTTCCGTGAAGGCCTTTCGGTGCTTCAGTACTTTATCTCGACCCACGGTGCCCGAAAGGGTCTGGCCGACACGGCGTTGAAAACCGCCAACTCGGGGTATCTGACCCGAAGGCTGGCCGATGTCGCCCAGGATTGTGCCGTGGTTGAATACGATTGCGGTACGCTGATGGGTATCGAAGTCGAAGCCCTGATGGAAGGCGGTGAAGTTATTCAGCGTCTGGGTGAACGTATTCTGGGCCGAGTGACCTTAGAAGACGTGTACGACCCGTTTACCGATGAGATTCTTGTACCGCACGGCGTTGAAATCGATGAGAATATCCTCGAAATCATCGAAAACGCCGGGATCACGTCCATCAAGATTCGTTCCGTTTTGACCTGCAAGGCCACCACGGGCGTATGTGCGAAATGTTACGGCCGGGATCTGTCCCACGGGCAGACCGTTGAAATGGGTCAGGCCGTGGGGATTCTGGCGGCCCAGTCCATCGGTGAACCCGGAACCCAGTTGACCATGCGTACCTTTCACATCGGCGGTACGGCCAGTCGTAAGGTTGAAGTCGCCGAAATCAAAGCCCGGGTCGACGGCAAGATCAAGTATCTTGAAGGCCTCAACGTCGTCCAGACGGCTTCGGGTGATCGCATCATCATGAGCCGGCGCGGCGGTGAGTTCGCCATTGTCGGTGAAGCCGGTCGTGAACGTGAAAAGAACTCGGTTATCTACGGTGCCCGCATTCACGTCGCCGACGGCCAGATGGTCAAGGCCGGTGACGTGCTGGCCACATGGGACCCCTTCACGGTGCCCATCATTACCGAGGTCGACGGCCGGGTCAAGTTCGGCGATATCGAAGCGGGAAAGACCATGCAGGAAAAACTCGATCCGGTGACCGGGAAATCGAGCCGGACGATCATCGAAAGTCGTCTGGGGGATGTCAGGCCCCGGATTTCCATCAAGGATGCGAACAACAAAACGGCCGTTCTCGGTTCCGGGCTAGCCCGATACCCGCTTCCGGTCGATGCGGTTCTGCTTGTGGAAGAGTTCGACGAAGTGAAGGCCGGGGACATTTTGGCCAAACTCCCCCGGGCCACCACCAAAACCAAGGACATCACCGGCGGTCTTCCCCGTGTCGCCGAGCTGTTTGAAGTGAGAAAGCCCAAGGAAACGGCCGTTCTGTCCGAGATCGACGGGTTTGTGTCCATTTCCAAGGGGACCAAAGGCAAGCAGAAAGTCACCGTCTCCCCGGTGGACGTCGGTGAAAAGAAAGAGTATCAGATTCCCAAGGGACGTCATGTGAACGTATACGAAGGGGACTACGTGCGTGCCGGTGAGAAACTGACCAGCGGCAGTGAGAATCCCCAGGATATTCTCAGCATCAAGGGCGAGGTTGCCCTGGCCAGCTATCTTGTGGACGAAGTGCAGCAGGTATACCGACTTCAGGGTGTTCGCATCAATGACAAGCATATTGAGGTCATCGTCAGACAGATGATGAAGCGCGTCAAGATTATCGATGCGGGCGATACCGATTTTATTGCTGAAGAACAGGTTGACAGACAGCGCTTTGCTGATGTAAACAGGGAAGTTGTCGAAAAAGGGGGCGAACCGGCCACGGGCGAACCCCTGGTTCTCGGAATCACCAAAGCGTCTCTTTCCACGGACAGCTTTATCTCGGCTGCATCCTTTCAGGAAACAACCAAGGTTCTCACCGAGGCGGGTATTCGGGGTAAAGTCGATACCCTCTCCGGACTCAAGGAGAACGTGATCATGGGCAGGCTAATTCCTGCCGGTTCGGGCGTGCGCATGTACCGTGACATCGAGATTGAAAGTGAAATCGAAGTGTCCCGGGAGGAAAATGTGACGATCGATCTATAGACGATCAGCACGACAGGGGGGTGGGCTGAAGAGCCGTTTTACCCCCTGCCGTGAAAGAAAAAAAGGGCCATAACAAAGTCCTTGACAACCAATAAGACTGTGTGTATTATACCGTATTTTGCGTTTACGGGAGAATTATTTGTAAATTATAAAGGAACTTAACTGTCATGCCGACAATCAATCAACTGGTGCGTAACGGACGCAAGAGAACAAAAAAGAAGACCAATACACCGGCACTTATGGGCGGGCCCCAGAAGCGGGGCGTCTGCACACGTGTTTATACATCCACGCCCAAAAAACCGAACTCGGCTCTCCGTAAAGTAGCGAGGGTAAGGTTGACGACAGGTGTTGAAGTTACCGCATATATCCCGGGTATGGGGCATAATCTTCAGGAGCACTCCGTTGTTCTCGTTCGTGGCGGCCGTGTAAAGGACTTACCCGGTGTTCGCTATCACATCGTTCGTGGTACCCTTGATACCCTGGGTGTTGAAGATAGAAGGCAGGGCCGCTCCAAATACGGAACGCGTCGACCCAAGTAGACAGATTCAGCCGATTATAATGTAAACTTAAGAAGGTGAGCTAGAAAAATGCCAAGAAGAAGGGAAGTGCCGCAACGGAAGATCATGCCGGATTCTCGATACAACAGTGAACTTGTTTCTCGGTTTATCGCCTGTATCATGACTCAAGGCAAGAAAAGCACAGCGGAAAAAATCTTTTACGGAGCCTTTGATATCGTTGAAAGCAAGACCGGTGAAAATCCATTGGAAGTGTTCGAAAAAGCCATGGATAATGTCAAGCCCGCGATCGAGGTTAAATCCCGCCGTGTGGGCGGGTCGACTTATCAGGTCCCGACGGAAATAAGACACTCCCGGAGGCGCGCGCTGGCGATCCGGTGGTTGATCGAATACGCAAAAAAACGCTCTGAAAAAAGTATGGCCCGAAAACTGGCGGGAGAACTTCTCGATGCGGCCAACAACCGAGGGTCATCGGTCAAGAAACGTGAAGACACCCATAAAATGGCTGATGCGAACAAGGCGTTTGCTCATTACAGATGGTAGCCGAGCGCCGGCCCCTCTATGTCGTCAGCAGGTGACGGTTAACGCAATTTAATTTTGAAACTGATTTTCCGGTATATATTTGGTTCCCGGAGGAGGAGATCATGGCAAAGGAAAAATTTGAGAGGACA
>NZ_BAAHXV010000061.1:0-13383 GCF_054657895.1 Desulfatiferula olefinivorans
CACTGAAGAACACGAAGGATCACGAAGAAAAGCCCACTATTTACTTACTTCTTCGTGCTCTTCGTGCCCTTCAGTGAGCAACGCGAACGGGTGGTTTAACAATTGAAAAATCACCTCCAACTTGAGGGCAGTGCATAACCAGATTATATTTTTTCAGACCACCTGATTTTCCAGGGTGCCGATGGATTCGATGGTCAGGGACAGGTGATCGCCGGGGCGGAGGAACACCGGGGGCGTGCGGGTGAAGCCGACGCCGCCTGGGGTTCCGGTCAGGATCACCGTGTCCGGCAGAAGGGTCGTGTCTTCGGACAGGTAGGCGATCAGGGATTTCACGGAAAAGATCATGTCCGACGTACTGCCCTGCTGCATCACCCGACCGTTCAAGGTCAGCGACAGGGACAGGGAATTGGGGTCGGGAATATCTTTTGCGGGGACCAGAACAGGGCCCAGGGGACAGAAGGTGTCGAAGCTCTTGCCCCTCACCCACTGGCCGCCCCCGCCTTTTTTCTGCCAGATCCGGGCGGACACGTCGTTGGCCACCGTGTAGCCTTTCACATAGGACAAGGCCTCGTCTTCGGACACGTTTTTCGCGGGTTTGCCGATGACCACGGCCAGTTCGACCTCGTAATCCGTCTGGTGGGGATCGCGACAGGACCGGGGCAGGACAATCGGTTCACCCGGGCCAATGACCGAAGCCGGATTTTTCATGAACACCACCGGGAAGTCGGGCAGGGCTGCACCGGTTTCCCGGGCGTGATCCCGGTAGTTGAGACCGATGCAGATCAATGCCCGGGGATCCACCGGGGCAAGGCGCCGCCCGATGCGGGCCGTCTCTCCGGTTAATGCTCCGTGTTCCATGATGATCCCGGCCGCACCGGGTTTCCCTTCCACCCCCGTCCGAACCCGACCCGTTTCGTCCTCAAACCGGATAATACCCATGGCTCATGTCCTTTTCGTTTGACAAACCCGCACGCCCGCGGTGTTATAGGTTCCATGTTCCTGATCGATCACCAAACCATCACACACCCAAGGAGTCAAGCATGAAAAAATTCGCCCTGTTCGTCTTCAACGGAGATCCCATGTGTTTCATCCATGTCCTGCTCAACGCCCTTGATATGACGGCCAAGGGCCATGAGGCGAAAATCGTCGTCGAAGGCGCCGCCGTTAAACTGATTCCGGATCTTTTCACACACGGTCATCCCCTGTACGGATTATGGAAAAAATGTCTGGATGCCGGGCTGGTGGACGGGGTATGCAAAGCCTGTTCGAACAAACTGGGGACCCTTGAGGCGGCCAAAGCCCACGAACTGACGCTGCTGGACGACATGACCGGCCACCCGGGCATGGCCGCATACCGGGACAAGGGATTTGAAATCGTAACGTTTTAATGACGGAAAAAACCATGCTCCGTCCGGGCGCCTGACGCACCGGACGGAGCGAAGACATCAGCGGAACACGACGGCATCGCCCTCGGCGTCCACCGTCACCGTGCTGTTTTCAGGATAAACCCCCTTGAGAATTTCCATGGCCAGGGGGTTTTCAATGTGCTTCTGGATGGCCCGTTTGAGCGGTCGCGCCCCGTAAGCCGGGTCATAGCCCTTGACGACGATCAGGGCAAGGGCCCGATCGGTCAGATTCAGTGTGATCTTCCGGTCTTCCAGGCGTTTGGCCAGGCGTTCGACCTGAATTCTCACAATCTCCCCGATCTGCTCGTTGGTCAGGTTGTCGAAGATAATGGTTTCATCGATCCGGTTTAAGAATTCCGGTTTGAAACTCCGCCGGAGCAGGTCGGAAATCTGCTGCTCCATGGCCTTCCGGTCGCTTCCGCCCAGTTCCTGGATGATGTGACTGCCCAGGTTGGAGGTCATGATCACAATGGTATTCGTAAAATTCACGGTGCGTCCCTGTCCGTCGGTCATCCGTCCGTCATCCAGAATCTGGAGCAGCACGTTGAACACATCCGGATGGGCCTTTTCGATCTCGTCGAACAGAATCACCGAATAGGGACGGCGCCGGACCGCTTCGGTCAGGTAACCGCCCTCGTCGTAACCCACATAGCCCGGAGGCGCTCCGATGAGGCGGGACACGGCGTGTTTTTCCATGTATTCGCTCATGTCGATACGGACCATGGCTTTTTCACTGTCGAAGATGAACTCGGCCAGGGCCTTGGCCAGCTCGGTCTTGCCCACCCCGGTGGGCCCCATGAAAATAAAGGAGCCAATGGGACGATTGGGATCCTGAAGCCCGGACCGCGCACGCCGGACCGCATCGGACACGGCATGAACCGCCCGCTGCTGACCGATGACGCGTTTTACGATCCGGTCTTCCATGTGCACCAGACGTTCCATCTCCCCTTCGAGCATCTTGCGGATGGGGATGCCGGTCCAGCGTGAAATCACGGCAGCCACGTCCTCGTCGTCCACCTCTTCCTTGAGCATCTTGCGCTGGGCCTGAAGCTCGGAAAGTTTTTTGTTGGCGTCATCGAGCCTTTGGTTCAACGCCTGGGTCCTGCCGTAACGGATTTCGGCCACCCGGGCCAAGTCCCCCTTGCGCTCGGCCAACTGCTCCTCCACGCCCAACTGTTCCAGCTCCTCCTTGATCTTCCGGATGTTCTGGATCGTGTCTTTCTCGTTCATCCAGTGGGCTTTCATGCCGTTGATGCTTTCCTTCAAGGCCCCCATGTCCTTGTCCAGGGCGGCAAGGCGATCCTTGGCCCCCTTGTCCGTCTCTTTTTTCAGGGCCTCGCGCTCGATTTCCATCTGGGTGATCTTTCGCTGGATCTCGTCGATCTCCGCAGGCATGCTGTCGATCTCGATTCTCAGCCGCGAGGCGCATTCGTCGATCAGATCGATGGCCTTATCCGGCAGAAAACGGTCCGTGATGTAGCGGTTGGACAAGGTGGCCGCCGCCACGATGGCCGAATCCTTGATCCGTACGCCGTGATGCACCTCATACTTTTCCTTGAGCCCCCTCAGAATCGAAATGGTGTCGGCCACCGTGGGCTCGGAGGTCATCACCGGCTGGAAACGCCGCTCCAGGGCCGCATCCTTTTCGATGTACTTCCGGTATTCGTTCAGGGTGGTGGCGCCCACACAGCGCAGGGTCCCCCGGGCCAGGGCGGGTTTGAGCATGTTGGACGCGTCCATGGCCCCTTCCGACGCGCCGGCGCCCACCACCGTGTGCAACTCGTCGATAAACAGAACGATCTCGCCTTCGGCGCTTTCCACCTCCTTGAGCACGGCCTTGAGACGGTCCTCGAATTCGCCGCGATACTTGGCGCCGGCGATCATCGCCCCCATATCCAGGGCGGCCAGACGCCGCTTTTTCAGAATTTCGGGAACGTCGCCTGCCACGATACGCTGGGCCAGGCCCTCGACAATGGCCGTCTTGCCCACCCCGGGCTCACCGATGAGCACCGGATTGTTTTTCCTGCGCCGCGACAGCACCTGGATCACCCGTCGGATTTCCTCATCCCTGCCGATCACCGGGTCCAGCTTGCCCATGCGGGCCAGTTGGGTCAGGTCCCGGCTGAACTTGTCCAGGGCCTGGTATTTTTCCTCGGGATTCTGGTCCGTTACCCTCTGGTTGCCCCGGATATCCAGAAGCACCTTCAAAACCGTGTCACGGGTAATGCCGAACCGGTCCATCAGGGCGGCAATTTCTTTTTTCCGTTCATCGAGAATGGAAAGGAGAATATGCTCGATGCTCACATACTGGTCCTTCATTTTCTCCGCCTCGGAAAAGGCCTTGTCCAGAACCTTTTTGAGCGCGGCAGACAGATAGGCATTGCCGTCCCCGCCGCTGACCTTCGGCAGGCGGTCCATGAGCCTTGCAACCTCCTCACGGACCTGATCCGGAGCGACCCCCAGCTTGCGAAGCATGGAAGACGCAATCCCTTCCTTATCGTCGAGCATGGCCCACAGGACATGTTCCGACTCAATCTGTTGGTTTTCCCGGGACACCGCCGCCGCATGGGCCCGCTCGATCAATTCCTGGGATTTTATCGTGAATTTGTCAAATCGCATGGGTTCCTCCGATGATTAACAGAATGGTAAGTCGATTGGTACACAGATAATAATGACGGAAACTCCCTTGTCAATCGTCAATCGCCCCTGTTGGGGTTATGCGTTCATGCACTGATTGCCTGCTCCCGCCTTCGTTTCCAAAGCCTCCCTTTTTATTTGAAATTAGTCTGTCCCCTTTTTGAAACGCCGCCTGCCGTGTTGCATCGTGGGCGTCTGTCCCCGTTGGGAAAGACCTTGACGGAGCGGGGGTGGTGGCGTATCATACGGATATTATTCATCATGGTTATACACGATGTTATACACGGTCCTCATGTTGAAAACAGCCTTTCCAGGGTAATATGCCCAAAAGACAGGCAATCCGTTACAAAAGCACGCTATTCGCCGAGGGTTCATAGAGAAACGTTTGTTTCTTCATGTCTTTCGTGTGCTTCACCGGAACCAACCCCGACGGCCTGATCGCGGCGTCCTGCATCATGGCCCCGTATGGTGGATGACCACCGTGCCGCTCACCGAAAAGGACACCGGCATGTTCCGTAAAAAACCGATAAAACTGCACAATCATGTCCTCATCCGTATTTTCCCCGTGATGCTGGGCCTCATGCTCATCATCGGATTTGTCATGTTCCAGCTCAACCGCCAGGCCATTCACACCGAAACCCGGCATCGCCTGGAATCCCTCGGGGACCGAAGCCGGGATCTTCTCAATGCCGGGATCGATAATCTGAAAGAACAGACGCGCATGCTGGCGGCCAATGATCTGATCAGCATCGGACTGATTGATGACGGCGAACGGTCGCGCTACCTGCCCCTCCTGTTCCGGTCGCTGATCGGCACGGGTGGGGTCAACGCCATGGCCCGGTTTGACCTGCTTGATTTTCAGGGCAATGCAATCATCTCAAGCGACCGAAAGCCATGCCCCTTCACCATAAAGGCTGATTCACCGGCCGTCCTTGCCGCCGGCGGAGAACTGTTTATACTGAACCCCGCCGGCCTTTTTTTCGCGACACCGGTTTTCGTTCAGGGTGTTTACAAAGGGGCTGTTTGCGTGTCTCTCAAACCCGAGGCCTTTCCCCGCCTTCTGTCTGCCTGGAATCACCTGGATTTTGCCGTGGCGCTGACCGACCGGGACGGGACGATTCTACACACCAACGATTACTTCAAACAAAACGCCGGAGATCTTTGCATCGAACAGAGCCCGGACTGGCTGACACGAATCGAAGAACCCGGAAGCCGGAGCGCCAACGCCCTCCGGCTGATCACGGGCATCCCGCTGTCCCAGGTTGATTCGGTCATGTCCGAACACAAAATCCATCTGTCGCTGCTTTTCACCTTCACCCTGGCCTCGGTGTTTCTGGCCATCGTGGTCTCTGCCCGGCTGACGGCCCGGCCCGTGGCGGCCCTCAGCCGGGATCTGACCGCCCTGTCCCGAAAAAAAGATCTGGCATCCCGTCTCAAGTCCTCGGGCCCCCTGGAAATTCAGCATCTGACCGCCGTGTTCAACGACACCATCGCCTCCATGGAGAAGGCCTACACCTCCCGCAGCCGCCTGGACCAGCTGATCAGCGGCAGTCCCGTGGTGATCTACACCGCCGATCCCGCCACCCACCGGCTGACGTTCGCCAGTTCGAACACCCGCGAGATTCTGGGCGTTTCTGCCGACGAGATCCTTTCCGAACCGGACCGGTGGGTCGATTTCATCCACCCGGACGATCGTGATCCGACCCTTGAGGCCATGAATCACTGGTTCAAAAAGGGCGGTTCCGGCGTTCTGAAACGGATCTACCGGCTGGCCCGCTCAACCGGAACCTGGAGCTGGGTCGAAGACCACCGGCGGTTGATGCATGCGTCGGGTGAACGCCCGGAAGTCATCGGCTCCCTTGAGGACATCACCGAACGCAAGGCCGCGGAAGCCGCCCTGGCCCAGAAAACCTCGGAAATCGAAAACTTTTTTACCGTGAACCTTGATCTTTTGTGCATCGTCAGCCTGTCGGGCACCTTTATCCGGCTGAACAGGGCCTGGGAAGACATTCTCGGCTACACCGTCGACGAGCTTGAAAACAGGCTCTTTCTCGACTTCGTCCATCCCGACGACACCCAGGCCACCCTCGACACCATGGGCGAGCTGTCCGTCGGCAAGGAGGTCTTGAATTTCGTCAACCGCTACCGCTGCAAGGACGGGAGTTACCGCTATATCGAATGGCGATCACGGCCCTCCGGCGACCTGATCTTCGCGGCGGCCCGGGACATCACCGAACGACGCAATGCCGCCGAAGAGATCAAACGGCAGGCCGGGGTGATCAACTCCCTTCTGGACGCCATCCCCGACCTGATTTTCTTCAAGGACATCGACGGCCGCTATCTGGGCTGCAACCCCGCCTTTGCCGAATTTGTCGGACGGTCCCGGGAGGAGATCCTCGGCCTGACGGATTACGATCTGTTCCCACCGGATGTGGCGGAATTTTTCCGGGATAACGACCGGCTGATGCTCGCGTCCGGAAAGGCCCGCCGCAACGATGAATGGGTCACCTATCCCGATGGTCGAAAGGTTCTGCTCGACACCCTGAAAACGCCGTTCCGGTCGTCGGACGGCGCGATGAAGGGCATCCTGGGAATCAGCCGGGACAACACCTGGCGCAAACAGATGGAAGACTCCATTGCGACCGGTAAAATCAACTTTGAATCCTTTTTTGATCTGTCCATGGACTTTTTGTTCGTCCTCGACGAGACCGGCCATGTGCTCCTGGTCAACGAAACGGTAAGAAAACGTCTGGGCTGGACCGACGAGGAACTCCGCGGGCGATCCGTTCTTGATCTCCATCCGCCCGAAGTCCGGGACGAAGCCGCCCGCATCGTCGAGGACATGCTGGCGAACAGGCGGGATGCCTGCCCCCTGCCCCTTCTGGCCAAAGACGGGCGTCACATACCCGTTGAAACACGGATCGTCCAGGGGACCTGGGACCGGAAACCGGCCCTGTTCGGCGGCAGCCGGGACATTTCGGCCCTCAAATTGTCCGAGGAAAAATTTTCGAAGGCCTTCATGTCCAGCGCGTCTCTCTTGAGCATCTCCCGGCTTGCGGACGGTCGCCTGATCGATGTCAACCCGGCCTTCCTCAAAACCCTGGGCTACCGCACGGAGGAGGTCATCGGAAAAACCTCCATCGATCTGGGCTTTTTCAAGGATCAGGAGGCCCGTGACATGTTCATGAAAGCATTGGCCGATGACGTGACCAAAACCGTTGAATTTCAGATCAGAGATAAACAGGGCCATATCCATTATGAGGAATTATCCAGTCATATCATCGATATCGGAGGCGAATCGCACCGCCTGGTCATGATGAACGACATCACGGCAAGACGGCTGGCGGAAGATGCGCTGCGCCAGGAACGACGGCGACTGGCCGACATCATCACGGGAACGAACATCGGCACCTGGGAATGGAACATCCGGACCGGTGAAACATCATTCAACGAACGCTGGGCCGACATGATCGGCTATACCCTTTCCGACCTCGAACCGTTGAGCATCGACACCTGGACGTCCCTGTGCCATCCCGACGACCTGGAACGATCAAACGACCGCCTGAATCGGCATTTCGCCGGCGAACTGATCTTTTACGAATGCGAAAGCCGCATGAAACACAAGGACGGGCACTGGGTCTGGGTCCTGGACAGAGGGCGCGTTCACAGCTGGGACGACCAGGGCCGTCCCCTGCTGATGTCCGGCACCCATCAGGACATCAGTGACCGCAAACAGTTCGAATCCGATCTGCTGACGGCGAACCGGGACCTGGAGCAGGCCATCGCCCGGGCCAACGACATGGCGGCCAAAGCGGAAATCGCCAACATGGCCAAAAGCCAGTTCCTGGCCAACATGAGCCACGAAATCCGCACGCCCATGAACGGTATTCTCGGCATGACGGGCCTGCTGCTCGACACCCCCCTTTCCGAGGAACAGCATGAATACGCAAGCATTGTCCGCAACAGCGGCGAATCGCTTCTTGCGCTGATCAACGACATTCTGGATTTTTCACGAATCGAGGCCGGGAAACTCCATCTGGACGATCTTGAATTCGATCTCAGGACCACCATTGAAGACACCATGGACGTCCTTGCGGTCCGGGCCCATGAAAAAAATCTTGAGCTGACCTTTTTCATCGACCCCGATGTTCCGACCCGCTTTCGCGGCGACCCCGGCCGCCTGCGCCAGATCATCATCAACCTGGTGGGCAATGCCGTCAAGTTCACCCACCAGGGTGAGGTGTGTCTGACCGTCTGCGTGGAAAACGATGACGAGTCAGGCTGCCTGATCCGGTTCCAGATCCGGGATACGGGCATCGGAATCCCGCCGGAAAGGCTCCACACCCTGTTCACCCCCTTCACCCAGGTCGATGGCTCCACCACACGGAAATACGGCGGCAGCGGACTGGGCCTGTCCATCTGCAGACAGTTGACCGAACTGATGGGCGGCAGTATCGACGTGGAAAGTGAAAGCGGCCAGGGATCGACCTTCCGGTTTACGGTCCGACTGAAAAAACTGCCCGAAGAAGAAGGCGGCGTCATGCGCGTGGCAACGGAGATCAGGGGCATCCGCGTGCTGACGGCCGTCGCCAACCCGACCAACCGGCGCCTTTTGATGTCTCTTTTTCAGGCCTGGGGTTGTCGCTGCGACGAGGTCGACTCCCCCCCGGCCATGTTCGCCGTGCTCCATCAGGCCCTGACGGACAAGGACCCCTTCCGTGCCGTCATCATCGACATGCCCCTGTCGGGCATGAGCGCCCCCGCCATGGGTCGGAAAATCAAGACGGATAAAGCCCTTGCCGACACGGTGCTGATTCTTTTGACCTCCCTGGGCAGACGCGGCGATGCCAAAGCCGTCCGAGAGGCCGGTTATTCAGGATATCTGACCAAACCCATCCGCCAATCCAACCTGCACGACTGCCTGGTTCTGGCCCTGGGCACGGACCGCGGCACCCAGACCCCATCCGACGACCCGGGGCTGATCACCCGGCACACGGTATCCGAAGCCCGAAAGAGTCTGGCCCGCATTCTTCTGGTCGAAGACACGCCCACCAACCAGGCCGTTGCCCTGGGCTTGCTCAGGAAAATGGGCTATCGGGCCGATGTGGCCAACCATGGCCGTGAAGCGTTGGACGCCCTTGCAAAAACGCCCTACGATCTGGTGCTGATGGATTGCCAGATGCCTGAAATGGACGGCTACGAAACGACCCGGCTGATCCGGGCCAAAGGCAGCTGCGTGTTGAACCCCCATGTCCCCGTCATCGCCATGACGGCCCATGCCCTCAAAGGGGACCGGGAAAAATGCCTTGATGCCGGAATGAACGACTATCTGACCAAACCGGTTGAGCCCCGGGAACTGGGCCGGGTGTTCGAGCAATGGCTTTCCGTCCCCCTTTCGGGTGATCACGGCCGAACGGACAGGCACAGCCGGCCGGTCAAATCAACGGCATCCGGCGACGCCACCCGGATCTTCGACCGGGAAATCCTGAGGGACCGACTCATGGACGACGACGATCTGGTGGAAACCGTCATCACCGGATTTCTTGAAGACATGCCCGTTCAAATCGCCGAACTCGCCAAACGGATCGAAACGGGCCAGGCCAGACGGGCGGGTGAGCAGGCCCACAAAATCAAGGGCGCCGCCGCCAATATCGGCAGCAGCCTGCTCCGGGAACTGACCCATATCATGGAAGATGCCGGGCACGCCGGTGATCTGGATCGGCTGAAAAACATGATGCCGGAGCTTGAAAACGCGTTTCGCATGGTGAAACAGATGATGGAGGTAAAGGCCCCATGAACGTCCTGATCGCCGAAGATGATTCCACGTCCCGAATGATGCTCGCGGCGGTTTTGACCAAATGGGGATTCCAGGTCACGGCCGTGGACAACGGCATCGCGGCCCTTGAAACCCTTGAAAAACCCGACCCGCCCCGACTGGTGATTCTCGACTGGAACATGCCGGGCATGACGGGCCTCGAGGTCTGCAAAGTCATCCGGACACGTTATCCGCTGGCCCCCTTCTACATCATCATCCTGACGGCCCGGGTGGACAAGACCCATCTGATCATGGGTCTCGACGCCGGAGCCAACGATTACATCGTCAAGCCCTACGACAAGGACGAAATCCGGGCCCGGGTCCATGTGGGGAAACGGATGGTCACGACCCAGCAGGAACTGGAAGCGGCCCGACAGGCCCTGGCCTGGGAGGCGCGGCACGATCCCCTGACCGGCATCCTCAACCGGCGGGCCATTTTGTCGGAATTGGAACAGCACATGGACCGAACCGATCATTCGGACGAAACGCTGTGGGCGGCTATGTTCGATATCGACCACTTCAAGCAGATCAACGACCGGTACGGCCATCAGGCCGGTGACGATGTCCTGCGGATTTTCACCGTACGCATCGCATCGGGCCTTGAAGAATCTCATGCACTGGGACGCTACGGCGGCGAGGAGTTTCTTGCCCTGATCCCCGGAAAAGACCCGGACGAGGTCCTCAAAATACTGGACACCATCCGGCGGAGCATTGAAGAGCCCCCATTCGATACACGCATGGGCCCCATCCCGGTCACGGTGAGTATCGGTCTTGCGGCCCGGTCTGCCGATCAGGCCATGGACGCGCTGCTGGCAAAGGCGGATGAAGCGCTCTACGAAGCCAAGCGCCTGGGACGCAACCGGATCTGCTGTGCATAACCCTCAGGCAAGAACCAAACGGACTTTGGCCAGAAAATCCTGCTTTGAAAACGGTTTTTCGATGAAATGGACGCCTTCGTCGAGGACGCCGTGGTGGGCGATGACATTGGCGGTGTACCCGGACATGAAAAGAACCGAAAGATCCGGATGAAGGGGCATCAGATGGCCCGCCAGTTCCCTCCCGTTCATTTCCGGCATCACCACATCGGTGATAAGAAGATCAATGGGGTCCGCGGAGGCCCGGGCCATCCGGATGGCCTGGGTGGGCCGGGCCGCTTTCATCACCCGGTACCCCGCCTTTTCCAGCATGGCGGCCGCCATGTTCATGATGGCCTTTTCGTCTTCGACCAGAAGGATGGTCTCATGCCCCCGGGCCTCTGCCGGCACGTTGATCACCGTCTGGCCCTCATCACATGCCCCGTTGTCCCGAGGCAGATAGATCCTGAACGTCGAGCCGAATCCCACTTCACTGTAAACGTTGATGAATCCCTTGTTCTGCTTGACGATGCCGTAAAGGGTCGAAAGGCCCAGGCCCGACCCGTGGGCGGCACCTTTGGTGGTAAAAAACGGCTCGAACAGATTGTCAAGGGTATGGCTGTCCATGCCGCAGCCGTCATCGCTGACGGCCAGAAGCACATAATCACCGGCAACAAAACCCGCATGATCCAGACAGTAGGCCTCATCAAGCGTGACATTCCGGGTTTCGATGGTCATGTTGCCCACGTTATCGATGGCATCACGGGCGTTCACACACAGATTGGTCAAAATCTGGTCCACCTGGGTGGGGTCGATCCTGACCGTCCAGAGTTCCATGCCGGGCAGCCAGATCAAATGGATATGCTCGCCGATCAGCCGGGTCAGAATTTTAAGCATGCCGTCGACCGTGCGGTTGAGATCCACGGTCCGTGGAGAAATGATCTGTTTGCGGGCAAACATCAGAAGCTGCCGGGTGAGGTTGGCCGATCGTTCGGCGGCAATCCGGATCTCACGTAGATCCCCGGCGAGGGTGTTTCCGGGATCGATTCGTTCCAGAGCCATGTCGGTGAACCCAAGGATCACCCCCAGCATATTGTTGAAATCATGGGCCACCCCCCCGGCCAGTCGTCCCACCGCTTCCATTTTCTGGGACTGTCGAAGGCTGTTTTCAAGACGGATCTTTTCCTCTTCCGCCTCTTTCCGATCCGTGATGTCCCGCACTGAGGCCAGCAACCGGGGCTGCCCATTGATGGAAGACCCATTTAGAGCGACCTCGGACCAGAATTCGGTCCCGTCTAATCGTCGCCCTTTCCACTCAAACATCCGAGTCCCCTCGTGAAAGGCCCGCCTTATATTTACCTGAATGTCCTCGTCGCTGTGTTGCGGACAACTGCCGCTAAGGTCTTGAATGGCATAACCGTCAAGGGGCTCATCGCCAAGGCCGAACAAGGAACGGGCCGCCCCGTTTGCATCGAGGATTGTGCCTGTTTCATCATGAATAAACAGGGCGTCGCTGGTAGCGTTCAGAATATCCCGGTAAGTCCGTTCGCTTTCGGCCAGCTGTTTCACGGTCATCAACAGGTGTCGATTGATGCTGACCCAGACCAGAGACGCCGCCCCTACGGCTCCCAGGGCCATGATCATCATGGTCCAGGCGGAGGCCGAATGCATCAGCACCACGGGATCGAATATCGGCGTACGTTCTCCAAGCACCCATGATCCGGCCACCGCACCAATCATCAGAAGATTCAGTGCCGTAATGACCAGCCAGCGCCTCAACCCCAGCATGGACGCCAAAAGAAACGACAGCACAATGGAAATCTGGGACGTTCCCAACAGTCCCCAGCGGTTTATGCCCAAGACCCCGTTGACGGACATGGCCAGAATATACACATAAAGACGGAACACGGGACGGGTATAGCGTGCGGTCAGAGCCGCGACCCAGATCCCCATCAGAAAGACACACTGGATCAGGCTCGTTCCCATGGCCCCGTGACGGATCGAACGGACAATGACCGTCGTGACCAGAATCAGAATCAGCGGCGTGAACCAGACAATGGTCCGGTCAATAATCTGCACACCGGTAATCAACTGATCTTTGTTCTCGATATGTCCCAGAAAACGTTTCGACGATTTTATCATAAAGCCCTCACTGAATGATACCGCCCCGCTTAAAGCACGGTATCGAACCGATGGGTTGAAAAAGGAAGTGATACTGATCTTGAAGGACGGATCGACAGGAAACGGCCATACATTGCGCCGCATGCCCCGCGACGCCCGACCCCGGACAGACTGAAATGACGGCCGATGAAACACCGGCTTAATAAAAAAATAAACATCTGAATTTATTGTTTACTTATACCACTCTCCCCAACGTTTTCAAACTCAATTTTTATAATTCCAGGGAACTTTTTAAATAGGGACAGTCAAATAATGTAACACTGCCGCAACACCCCCCGAATCTTTCGTGTTTCACTCCCCCACAAACAGCTGAACCGGCTGAATCCATCCCCCATGCCTGTTATGATGACCGAAAAATCATCATAACAGGCATCCCCCCCACGGCTCCCCATCTCCGAAGCCCCAAAAAACAAACAGCCCTGCCGTCCTTTTCAGCAAGGCTGATCCCATGTTCATTTGACCGAAGAAGGATGGCGGCTATGTACTCAGC
>NZ_BAAHXV010000062.1:0-13270 GCF_054657895.1 Desulfatiferula olefinivorans
GAGTCACTGGAACCAAGTGCATAACCAGAAAGTAGAATTTCAGACGGCTTCGTAAAATGGTCGAGATCAAGGCTTGCGAAGCCGTAAGGAATGAGGCGTACTTCGGGTACGCCGCAGTGACGAGGGATGGCGCGTAACGCAGATAGCGGACGTTTTACGAAGCCGTCAATTCAGGTGGCGGACCAGCCGGGCGGTGATGTGGTCGGCAAGCAGAAGGCCCTTCCGCGTCAGGCGCACCGACCCGTCGGCGACCTCGAGCAGGCCCTGTGCCTGAACGGGTGCCATGGCCTCCCCGAACAACGCGTGAAACTCCGCATCGAACCGTGCGCGAAACGCCCCAGGATCGATGCCCGATCGTTTCCGCAGGCCCAGGTACACCGCTTCGGTGATTTCCTGGTCGCGGCTGAGGATTTCATGGCTCTCCTCGGCCGACAGGCCCCGGTTGATCCGGTCGAGGTAACTGCCGATATCCCGGACGTTCCAGGACCGTTTGTGTTCGCCCGGCCGATACGAATGGGCCGAGGGACCGAAGCCCCGGTAGGGCAGGGCGTCCCAGTACTTCATGTTGTGGCGCGAGCGGGTATCGGGTGTCCTTGCATGATTGGATATTTCGTAATGAAGATAGCCTTCCCGTCCGAGACGGTCCATGACAATGGTGAACAATCGGGCTGCGGGAGCCTCGGCAAGGGGCGTGATGAGGCCGGTTTCGAGGCGTTTGAAAAGCGGGGTGCCGTCCTCGTAGGTGAGCATGTAGCAGGACAGGTGGGCCGGTTCGAAAGAAAGCGCCCGGTCGAGATCCTTCTCCAGCGCCTGTGGCGTCTGGCCGGGCAGGCCGTGGATGATGTCCAGGCCCACGTTCCAAAAGCCCTGATCCCGGGCCGCCCCAAGAATCGCTTCGGCCTCCCCGGCCGTATGGATGCGCCCCAGAAAGGACAGGCTCCGGTCATCGAAGGACTGAACCCCCACGCTCAGGCGGTTGACGCCAATGGCCATCAGATCTTTGAGAAAATCCGCCGTTACCGTTCCCGGATTCATTTCCAGGGTGATTTCAACGTCCGCGGTCAGGTGGTAAGCCTTGCTTACGGCCATAAGAAGGGCGCCGATATGGGTTGCGGAAAGCACCGACGGCGTCCCCCCGCCGAAATACACGGTGTCAACCGTGCGGTGTTCCGGGCATTCGGCGGCTGCGACCCGCTGGATTTCTATGGTGACGGCCCTCACCCAGTCATTTCTAAGGGACAGGTCCGTCACCGAATAGAAATCGCAGTACGGGCATTTTTGCACGCAGAAGGGCACATGGATGTAGAGTCCGTTCATCAGATGAACTGCCGCATGAGATCGTCGATCATCCGGTCCACGTTCTCCGGGGTGATGCCGTGGGACGCGCACAGGGCCGCGATGCGCTCCATTTTTTTCGGATCGCCCGCATCGGCGGCCGTGCGGATCAGGCCCATGCGCCGTCCGACCTGGACCATCATCCGCTGTTTGGGCGGAAGAGCCAGAAAATCACGGATCAAACCGGTCATTCGGGCCTTGTCATCGGGATAGCGGCCCTCCAGATCCTGGAACAGGTTGAGCACATGGTCGCTTTTCACCATGCCGGTGATGCCGTCCAGGGTGTCGAGGAACAAAAGAAGCTCTTCGGCCACCATGACATCCGAAGCCTTGGTGAAACGGCCCTCGCGCCAGTCGTCGTAGAGGGGAACATGGCCGGGGATGGCCAGGGTCCGCAGACGGATGAAATCCGGGTTGATTCGGTTCAGGGCGTCGGCGGTTTCAAGGGCGTGCTCACGGGACAACGCCACGCCGCCGAGGCCGGGGATCACGTATTCGGACAGTTCCATGCCGGCCTGTTTGACCTTGAGTCCCGCCGTGATGTGCATGGCCTTGGTGCTGCCCTTTCTGATCAGTGCAAGAACCGTGTCTGAGGCCGATTCCATGCCGATGTGGATTCGTGAAAGACCGGCCGTGCGCATGGCCGCAAGATTCTCGTCACTGATCCGGGCGATGGTGTGGGACCGGGCATACGAGGTGATGCGTTTTACCCAGGGAAAACAGCCGCTGATTTTTTCAAGGACAAGGATCAGGTCTTCGGGTTTCATGATCAGGCTGTTGGCGTCCTGGAGAAAGATGGAGCTCATGCCGTTTTGCATCCAGTTGACGGCGGCGTGGAATGCGTCCATCTCGTTTTCGGGCGTCTCGTTCAGAAGCCCGGTCAGGCGCTGCCGTGATATCATTCCGCCGTCCATGGACTCGTTCAGCCGCGTTACGTGCCGGGAGACGGTGTCGATGTCCATGAGGATATGGTCCACCGGCCGCAGGGAAAATGTCTGGCCCTTGTAAACCGGGCAGAAGGTGCAGTGGTTCCACGGGCAGTTGCGGGTGAGGCGCAGGAGAAGGCTTCCCGCCTCGCTGGGGGGGCGGATGGGGCCCTGTTCGAAGCCGGTGTAGGGGGCGTTTTGTGTGGCGCGAGTCTGTTTCATCGTGGGTCTCCCTTGTATGTGATGCGTCGGCAGGACGACGCGGTGATGCGTGAAAAAAAACGATACGGCATCAATATAAGTCCTCTGATCGCAAAAGCAATCCATAGCGGTCATTCGCCTTTGACCCCATCTGGAAAAAGCTCTTTGACAAGGGCCGGGAGGTTGACATATAGTGTGGCACCATAATCGGTCACATTTCAATCAATCGGGTCGTCCTGACGGCCCTGACGGACAGATGAGAGACGACTACCCTTCAATTCATCACAACGATCAGAGGCAAAACGCGGTTCGATTCTTCCTGGCCCTGTTTTTTTTGGCCCTGGCCGTTTCGGGCATTGTGTTTTATCTGGGGTATCGCTTTGCCCTGACTCCCATGGCGGCCCAGGGCGAGCCCGTGCTGATTACGGTCCGCCCCGGCCAGGGCCTCAGCGCCACGGCCCAGAAACTGTCGAGGGAAAATCTGATCTCCTCGGCGAACCGCTTTAGAATTCTCGCCGCCCTGACGGGCAGGGACAAAAAAATCAAGGCCGGCGAATACCGCTTCGACGCCGCCATGCCCCCCTGGGCCATGCTTCAGGATCTTTCCACCGGGAAAGTGTATCTGCACAGAGTCACCATTCCCGAGGGGTATTCCCTGTATCAGATCGGCCAGGCCCTTCAGGCCGCCGGAATTTGTGACGAGGGCCCCTTTGTCACGGCCGCAACCGACCCTGTCCGGGTTCGAAAGGCCGCCATCGCCGAACCGGCGGAGACCTTCGAGGGGTATCTGTTTCCCGACACCTATCATTTTGCCCGTAAAACGAACCCCGATACCGTCATCGACGCCATGGTCAGCCGTTTGAGATCCGTATTCAAGAGCATCTGGTTTGAACGATCGAAGGAATTGGGGCTGAGCCTGCACGAGGTGCTGACCCTGGCGTCGATCATCGAGAAGGAGACGGGAGCGGCCGATGAGCGCCCCCTGATTTCATCGGTCTTCCACAACCGGCTGGCCAAAAACATGCGCCTTGAAACCGACCCCACCGTCATTTACGGCATCAAGGACTTTGACGGCAACCTGACCCGGGAGCACCTTCGGACCCGAACCCCCTACAATACCTACAAGCGCAAGGGCCTTCCCCCCGGCCCCATCGCCAACCCCGGCCTCAAGGCCATCGAGGCGGCGCTGTACCCCGAGGACAGCCCCTACCTGTACTTTGTTTCGCGCAAGGACGGCACCCATCAGTTTTCCGCAAACATTCGGGACCATATCAACGCGGTCCGGAAATACCAGTTGAGACGATGACACCCTGTTTTACCGGAAAGGCGGATGCATGACAGACGATTGTGTGGAGCACATCGCAGGCCAGAGAATGATGGTGGGGTTTGACGGGACCACGCTCAATGCCGACCTGAAAGCCGTGATCCGGGATCTGAAGGTCGGGGGGATCATTCTGTTTTCACGAAACATCGAGGAACCGGATCAGGTTCGGGACCTCTGCCGGTCGGCACAGGCCTGGGCCGCCGCCTGCGGCCTGCCCCCCCTGTTCATCGCCATCGATCAGGAAGGGGGGAAGGTGGCCCGGCTCCGGCCCCCGCATTTCGCAGCATTTCCCGCAGGCAATCCGGGCATGGCCGGGCCGGACGACGCCGCCCGTTTTGCGGCGGTGACCGCCGCCGAACTTCAGCGCATCGGAGTGACCATGAACATGGCTCCGGTATTGGATGTGGAACCCGACGGGTTTGAGGGCATCATGCATACGCGGGTGTTTAGGGGGGATGCGCATGTCGTCGCAGCGATGGGATCACGTATGATCGATACCTTCCAGAAGGCGGGTATCATGGCCGTGGCCAAGCATTTCCCCGGCATCGGCCGCACCACGCTGGACTCCCATCTGGATCTGCCGGTCCTCGATGCGTCGAAGGCTCTTCTTACGGCCACCGATCTGGTGCCCTTCGCCGCCGCCGTCGACCGGGGCGTATCCGGCATCATGATGTCCCACATCATCTACAGGGATCTGGATCCGGACTGGCCCGCCGGCCTGTCCGAGGTCATCGTCGCCGGGCTTCTCAGAAGCACCCTGGGCTACCAGGGGCTGGTGATGACCGACGATCTGGACATGAAAGCCATCCGCGTTCCCATTGACACATCCGTCCACCGCATCGTCCGCGCCCAGGTGGATCTGGCCCTGATCTGTCACCAGGGGCCGGACATCGAGGGGGCCTTCCGGGCCTTTGTGCGCGAAATCCAATCCTCGGAAACGGCCCGCGCCCATGCGGCCCGAAGCCTTGAGCGGATCATGGCCCTCAAAAAAGCCTACCTGTCCGGCATTTCTGTCTGATCACGAGCCGATTTTTTTGAGAAAATGCCTGTGACGGAGGCGGTAGAGGGTATCGTCTTCCTCCACCATGTAATACCATTGCCGGTTGTCATCATCGTAACACCGGTAAAGGCCGGTGAATTTGCCCATGTCCGTCACGTCCCTCAGCCGGTGAACATCGTCATTGAACCTTCGGCACACCGCCTCCCAGGGCTCTTCACGGGCCGTCTCTCTGGTTGTGATGTCACCTTTAGCGTCATCATAATCAACCATTACGGACTGCATGATCTACCTCCATAATCAGGTGCGTTATCATTGCCTCCGGCGGCCCTTCCGGGGGACCGGATTTTAAAAATCCGGACAAATGGGATTTGAGTGTGAGCAATAACAGACCTTATTCATACCCGTTTGTCAAACGTTTGGCCCCCCGTCAGGGCCGCCGGAATTCATGTTTTTGGGAAAGAGTTTGGCCACCAGCCCCATGAGAACCAGGGTGACCAGGCCCAGGATGATATAAAGCCCCCAGCTTTTCCCCTGGAAGAGGCCGGTCAGGGTGCTCATGAGCGGGTCGCTGTCGAGCATCAGGGGGTCGGGCATGGAAAGCGCCGAGGGGATGGCGGCAAGCAGGTCGTTTTTGATCAGGGCGAGGTCGTAGGACGGCGCCCCGGCCTCGGGATGACCGCCGTACACCTGGTATTCCCCCGCCTCCGTTGCAAGAAAGAGCAGGCTCACCGATCCGTAGACCGCCTCGGCGGCGGTCAGGTCAAGGGGCGGATTGTCCTGATGGTCGATGCGGATGAGGAAGGTGTCGGTTTCGGCGGCGGAGCGCCCGAGGGGAAGGGTCAGCGTCGCTTTCCCTGCCCCCCCGTTGGTCCAGGGAAGGGTTCGAAAGGGGGCCCATGCGCTGATGCCCGGTTTTTTAAGAAGGACGGAAACGTTCCGGGTGAACAGGCCCTCGGCGCTCAATTTCAGGGATTTCCAGTGAACCGACCGTGCGGGAAGGGTGAGGGTCCACTGGGTCCGGTTCAAGGCGGCATCGTACTCCGGCCGGGCCGGCAGTGACAGGGTCTTGTCGGCCTCCGAACCGAAGAGAAAGGGCACCTGGACGCCCTCGCGGACGATTCGAAGGGCATCGCGGTTGTTGTTAAGGTCGGCCGTGGGATGGAGTGTCAGCCGGTAATACCCTCTCTCGGGAACCGTGACGGCGGACCTGAACGTGTAGCCCTTGGCCTGGAAGGGGCCGCCCTTGGCCGGATGCATTGCAAGAAGGCGCTCCACCCGGTTTTGGGGACGGGTTTCGAATTGTGACGGGACAAGCGTCGTACGGTGTTCCGTATCGTCGCTTCGTGAAAATTCGTTCAGATTCCGGGGTGTTGAAAGACCGGTGGAAAGGTGGTAGTCGCCGGGGCGGTCCGCCATGAACAGCACACGGGGCGGATGAACCGTAAGACTCAGCTCCCGGGCCCCGATGACGGCACCCTGGGGATAGAGGCGCAGGATCAGCGATTGACCGGGCCACCTCCGGTTGACATCGATGCCCAGACGCGGGCCGTCCGCCGTGAGGGTGTCTGCCGTTCCGCTTATCATTCCCACGAACACCAGACGCCCGTCACGCACCTCTTCCCGGCCCAGTTCGAACCGTCCCAGAAAGGGCGCCTCGGATGAGAGCTTAAGGCGTCTGATGAAAAGGCCTGAACCCTCGAGCCGTGCCTTGAGTTCCACCCGGTCATCGATTTCAACGGGGTCAAAAGGAAGGGATAGGTTCTGTTCGGCGTACGCGGATTCCTCCTCGACGGATTCTGCGATGACCCGTCTGATGGGCAATGCCTTTTTTTCGAAGCGTCCGTCCACGGCGGCAAAGGTCAGGCGCAGGGTGTCGTAACGCCCCGGGGGCACGTTGAATCGGGCCCGGGACACCGAGCCGCTTTGGTACAGGGCCTCGTTGTCCGCCAGAACGTTCCAGACGCCGCCGGTCAACCCTTCGGCCCGGACCGTGGCCACGAACCGTGACTCGGATGCGGTGACCGAAAGGGTCGAGACGGTCATGGCCGGTCCGTTGGCTTCCCAGACAAAGGCACCCGAATCGGTCAGCCGTATGGTTTTCGGGGAAAGATCGACGGATTTCCGCTCATAGCGGTCGCGCATGAACAGTTCGAAGGCCCGCGGCCGACCGTCCGGCCCCGTGAGGGTCAGGTCGAAGCGGCTGTCGGCGATTTGCCGGTGAAGGCCGGGCAACAGGCGGGCCTCCATCAGTCCGTTTTCCGGAACGGTGAGCGTGGCCCGGCTTTCCCAGTTTACATCGGCCAAAAGGACGACGGGGGTAAGGCAGACGGAAAGGAACATCAGAATCAGTGTGATTGAACGTGTTTTCATGCGGGTTCGTTTCTCTCTTTCGTTGATGGTTCTGCGGTGTTCCTGTCCGAGGCGATGAACCGCTGATACAGATAGGACACGAGGATCAATACCACGGCAAGGCCGATAAAGGAACCCACCCGGTAAAGCTGCCCCAGGGCCCAGAGATCGCTGAAGAAGATCTTGCCGGCGGTGACGGCAAGAAGCCCGATGGCGGCCCAGCGTGTCTTTCCGGACCCGAGACGGATCCCTGCGGCCAGGAGGCCGATGGCGAAGAAGAGCCACCCCAGGCTGTATCCGAAGGACTTGCCCCAGTTCCCGTCCGGGTAAAAGGAAAAGGCGCCCCGGCCGAACACACTGGCGATTTCGACGTTCATCACAAAAAAGGTGAACAGGGCAAGGACCACGGGCCACAGGGGGCGGGGCCGGATCCTGTCAAGGGGCCAGGGTTCGTTCCAGGTGCGCATGGAAAAAAAGACCAGGATGGCCGTAAGGCACAGGTAGAGAAGGGTCGGCCCGTTGACGATCGGGGGCATCTGCCCGAAGGCATGGGCATACATGATGGGAAAGCGAAGGGCCTTGGCAAGGGCGGCAAACACCAGCACGAACCCCGCCAGCCGGAACGGCCGGTCGAGGCGGCGCGGCCAGATGAGCAGGATTGTGCCGTAAACGACGGTGGCGACGACGGATGAAAGGGCATGGCGGGCCGTTTTTTCCGTGATCAGGGCAAAGGGATCGCCGTTCTGGAACAGCGTGAATTTCAGGGTTTTGACGGCCATGAAGACGGTCACAAGGAACAGGGCGAGAAACAGGTTCTTGAACAGGCTGATCCGGTCGTCCCAGGGTTCCCTGAGGAACAGGAAAAACAGAATGGAAAGCATGGCTGCGTAGGCGAAAAGGGCCGTGTTGAAAAAAACGCCCATGGGTGCGATGCTGCGCGGCATCACAATCGGCAGGGCGATCAGGGACAGGGCCCCGGCGGTGAGGAGGACAAGACCGGTCATGCGCATGACCCGGGGCATGACGCGGGATTTCCAGAGGGCGGCGCCGAAAAGAACCCAGGACAGGGCGTAGGCCGCGGCATGGATGAAACGCCCCGAAGGCAGGACCCGGAAGGGGGTCCCTGCCGGAGCGAACACGTCTGCCACCGCAAGATTCACCAGGAAAAATCCTGTAAGCAGAGCCAGCCAGCGATAATAGCTCCGGATCGAAAGCGTTTTCATCACGCATCTGGAATCGTCCGACAGCCTGACGGCGGCGGAAAGCGCAAGGGTTGCGGCGGCCACCGACAGAACCGCCGGATTCAAAAGCACGAGGCTCTCGGCGCTTTTCAGGAGAGGCAGGTTGAAAAGAAGGATCCCAAGGCCGACGGGCGACATGACGGCGGCGGTCTTCTGAAGCCCCGGATGGTCGATGCGGGTCTTCAGCCAGAGGAGGGCCGTGGCTTCCACCACCAGGCAGAGGCCCAGCCGGCCATGGTCGAGCAGCAGAACGGGAAGGGCCGACACGTAAAAGAGAAGCACGCCCCCGTGAAAGGCAAGGAGGGTGTTCCGGCAGGGGCTGTTTTTGAGGCGCCCAAAGAGAAGGGCCACACAGGGCAGTTTGAAAAGGGCCGGGGCAAGGGGCAGCCAGTGGACCCAGGGATCGGAAAACCGGTTTTTCGCCGAAACGAAGAAAAACAGGAACTGGACCACCTCGAACAGGGCCAGGCTGCTCCAGGTTTTGACGGAGGTCTGATGATCCTTGTAAACGATAAACGGGCCAAGGAGGGCTGCCACGAACAGACCCGCACTCCAGAACAGGGCAGGCCAGAGGATGTCCCCGCCCGGATGGGCCTGTCCGCTCACGGGAAGGAGCACCCAGACGGCCTGGGCCAAAAGGCCGGAGAGAAGGGCCAGAACGGCCGTGGGTTCGAACCCGGTCCGCCGGCTGAAAAACAGGGCAAGCACGAGAAAACAGCAGAGGGTCGCCATGCCCGGATGCGGATAATGGGGAAAGGGCAGCAGGAACGCGACGCCCAGAAGCACGGCGATGCCCGTTGTCGGGGCCGCCGTGAGCCAGGATTCGTAGGCCGGAGAGATCGTGTTTCCCGCATCGCCTATATGGAGCATCCTGAAAAGCTGCGGCAGTTTTCCCGCGGCCAGGGTGATCAGACCCGTGACCAGAAATCCGGCGATCAGGATGAAGATGAAAAAGGTCAGACCCATGCCGCCTTCGGGGATATGGGCCATCCAGAACAGACCCCCTGAAACAAACAGAACGATGAGGATCAGAACCTGGAAAAAGGCCCGGATGAGCAGGCTGACAAAGAGCCCCAGCACCTGGACGCCCAAGATGACGGGCCAGAACAGAAACGAACAACCGGGGTTCCGGAACAGCCCCAAAAGGCACAGGGCCGACACCGCCGTGGGAAAGGCTTTGAACCAGAGGGCGAGGCGCGGCGTCATGCCGTGTTTTCGGACTAGGGCAAGGGGGCCCAGAGAGCCGGCGGCACCGTAGAGGAAGATCAGGGCAAAGGACACGGAGGCGCTTCGGATGTCGAACCGTAAAACGGTCCAGGTCAGCGCGGCGGCAAAAGACATCGCCGCGAAAGGAATCAGACGGTCGAGCCATCCCCTGTGGAACCAGGTGACGACAAGGGCGCAGCACACACAGGCCGTGATCAGAAAAAGGGGCATCCATCCCGGTTTGGAAAGGGTTAGGGCCACGGCAACCAGAAGGGCGGGGACGAAGGTCAGGTAGCCCGTGTGGCGAAGGCTCCGGGTCTCATCGGGCGACAGGTGCCGTTGGGCATACAGGAACAGGGTGAACAAAAGGGTGTTGGCGGCCCAGGCCCCGCCCGCGTCATAGCCGGTCAGGCGATGGATCATGGAGAGGGTGCCGAGCCCCAGCGACACCAGCGTGCCCGCCGCCCCGATGAGCACGAGCACCGGGGCGCAAAGACGTCCCGCCACCAGAAAAAGGCCCGTGTTGACCAGGGCCAGGTAGACAAACAGCATCACCAGACTTCCCGACCCGGTGTTTACCAGAACCGGGGTCAGAAAGGCGCCCACCGCGCCCAGGATGGAGATGGACAAGGCCCGGTGATACACCGACAGGACGAAGGCCGTGGCGGAGATCAACGACAGCAGCATGAATCCGGCGGGCTTGGGCAGATAGTCGTAATAAAGGGTGGCAGCGAACACCACACCGTACAGCACGCCCACCCCCGCCGCAGCCAGGGTGTGCCGGAGAAGACGGTAGGTCTCCTCGGTTTTTCTCACGGAGAACAGGCAGAGAAAAAGGCCGGTGACCGCGCCGAGGGCCAGGCGGAAGGCCGGCGGAAACCAGCCCCGGTCCATGGACAGTTTCACAAAGAACAGAATGCCGAGGAACAGGGCGAACACGCCAAGCCAGGCGAAGAGCTTGGTGCCGGTGAACAGTTCCCAGTCCACGTTTTTCGTCAAGGCGCGCCATTTTTCGAAAAACCCGTTCTTCCGGTCCGGCGTTTTTGGCGAAAAGGCGGATGCAGGGCGTTCTCCTGTACCGGATCGATCGGTGTACGATGCGGCAGGGACTTCCGCGAAGGGGGTCTCGGGCATGACCTCGACGGGTTCCGGCAGAGGCGGCGGCCCTGCCGGTTCCGGGTGTGGATCGGGAACGGCAGGAGCCCAGTCAGGACCTGCGGTGGCCGGGGCGGCAGCAGGGAATGTCGGCGCATTGGGGTCTGTTTTCTCCCCATCCGGAACGTCCGCCTTTTGCTCTTCGTCCGGTTCGGGCGGGGCCGGCGTCACGCCTGAGGCTGACCCGTCACGGGGTATGAGGGCGTCCAGCCGTTCGGCCAGACGGCTGATCCTGTTTTCCAGAAGGTCCAGATCATCGACCCGTGACTGGAGACGCGATATCTTTTTCCCCAGAGACGATATGTTGATTTTCAGAAACAGACAGGCGAAGACCAATAAGATCAGCAGCAGTTCCATCAGGATCACACCTTGACGGCTTCGAAAAACGTCCGATATCTGCGTTACGCGTCATCCCTCGTCACTGCGGCGTACCTTAAGTACGCATCATTCCTTACGGATTCGCAAGCTTTGATCTCGAACATTTTACGAAGCCGTCCCAAAAAAAAATTTTATGAGACCATCACATCTTATATGTTGATAGAAACGGGATGCAGGGCGCGTGTTTACGGGCGACATCGATCAGTTCCATCTATAGTGCATCGGGCGATAAATTTCTACCGAAAATGTGTTGCGCCGTGTCACACGGTTGCTTTCATGCGAGGGGTTTCATGACGCCTGAGGATGATTGATATTCCGTGAGCCCCAGGGCATCGGCGTGATCAGTCGGACCCCTGGGGAACAGGTGGAATACCGGTCCGTATCACGGGTTACAAGGTCGATGCCGAGAACGGATCAAGGGACTAATCCCTTGAAACACGAGAGGCTTTTGGGTAAGATTCATCACCTTTTTACGAGACCGTCACCTTTCGCCTCCCAGCCGTTTCTGACGGCGAGCCTCAATACGGAGGGCTATGGCGGTAAATGCGACGACAATCCATCCGGTTGAACCCTGCCGGGTTGAGCGCCAAACGGCGGAACACTCCGCCTGCGGGTGAACGGACTGACATGAACGAAGCGGTAACGAAACACAAAGAGGGTGTCCGTGCCAGGCGATATCGCTGGGTGATTTTTGGAATTCTGTCCGCCTGCTATGTGCTGGCTAATTTCCACCGGCTCTGTCCGGCGGTGCTGGCGGTGGATTTGATGCGGGACCTTTCGGCCGGGGGCATGCTGGCGGGGCTTTTGAGTTCCACCTATTTTTACGCCTATGCCCTGATGCAGCTGCCTGCAGGGGCCCTGGCCGATTCCTGGGGGCCGAGGAAAACCATCACGCTGTTTTTTATCGTGGCGGCGTTCGGGTCGCTGATGCTGGGCCTTGCTCCGTCGGTGTCCGTGGCCATGATCGGACGGACCCTGGTGGGGCTGGGTGTAGCCATGGTCTTCGTGCCCACCATGAAAATTCTGACCCGCTGGTTTCATGCCCGGGAGTTTTCCATCACGGCCAGTGTGTTTCTGGCCATGGGCGGGGTGGGTACCCTGTCGGCGGCCACGCCCCTTGTTTATTTAAACGTCCTGATCGGCTGGCGCAGCACCTTCTCGGTGGTGGGCCTTCTGACCCTGGTTCTGGCGGCGGGGGTCTGGCTGCTGGTGCGCAACCGCCCGGCGGATTTCGGCTGGTCCGATCCCTATCCCGCCATGCCCGGCGAGGCTCCGGTCCAAGGGCGTTTTTTCGACAATGCCCGGCGGGTCCTGACCGATCTGAGATTCTGGCCGGTGGCGGTCTGGTTTTTCTGCAATGTGGGTGTGTTTTTCGCCATCGGAGGGCTGTGGGGCGGTCCCTATCTCCAGCAGGTTTATCATATGGATGAGGCCCAGGCGGGCCGGATTCTGTCGACCATCGCCCTGGGCCTGGTGCTGGGCAACCCTCTGTTCAGCATTTTGGCCGAGCATGTCGTACACCGGCGCAAGGCCGTGATGGTTGCCGCCGGAAGCGTGATGGTCGTCCTGATGGGCGTGTTCGCCCTGAACACCGGAGGTCTTTCGGTTTCGTCGCTTTATCTTCTGTTTTTCCTGTTCAGCATTTTTTCAAACGCCGTGGCGGGCATCGGGTTTACACTCAACAAGGAACTTTTTCCCGTGTCCATGGCCGGAACGGCCACGGGTCTCGTGAACCTGTTCCCCTTTGCCGGAGGGGCCTTTTTCCAGCCGGTGGTGGGCCTGATTCTCGAACGTTTCGGCCGACAGGACGGTCTGTTCACCCCGGCCGGATACAAAGCGGCTTTTTTCGTTCTCTGGGCCGCCTCGGGCATCGCCCTTCTGGCCTGTTTGTGTATCCGTGAAGGCAGGCAAAAAGAGGACCGGCAAAGGAGGAGAGCATGAATCGTGTCAAAGACCTTTATACCTTCGACCGCCCCGGGGAAAAACTGCATGAGCGGGGACCCGGGGCATTGTCGGACACCGAACAAGAAAAAGGGGACAGAAAAAGGGGACAGACAAATAATGTATCGATCCCTCTTTACAACGCCTCGTCATCTCTGATATGTTCAATCTTGATTTTACATAACCGTGCCTTCATCTCACAGGAGGATGCATT
>NZ_BAAHXV010000063.1:0-11059 GCF_054657895.1 Desulfatiferula olefinivorans
CTGAAATCGTAAGCCCCTTCCTTTGAGGGCGCCTTGAACGTCAGTGTGCCGGAGGCTCGTTTTCTCAAATGCTGATAACTCAGATCATGGCTGTCGTTTTCCGGCTCGCTGCCGTGCCGGACATGGGAGGGGATAATGCCGATCCAGGCGTTGTCGGCGAAATTTTCGGCCGCCGTAAAATGAACCTGGATGTCCTGTCCGGGTTTGACGGTGGTTTTATCCAGCGTCAACGTGGGATATCCGGCAGATATCGTTGATGTCACAGTAAACGAAACCGATGCGACTTCGCGTCCGTTGCTGTCGGTGTCGTGCATCCTGAAGTCGTAGGAGCCTTCCGTTGACGGTGCTTTGAACGTGAGCGTTCCGGAGGTTCTTTTTTTCAGATGCTGATACGCCAGATCATGGCTGTCATTGACCGCCTCGCTGCCGTGCTGAATATGGGAGGGGATGATGCCGATCCAGGCGTTGTCGGCGAAATTATTCGGCGCGTTAAAAGAAACAGTGATGGCTTCACCTGGAGAATAAAGGTATTTATCCAGTTCAATCTGCTGTGCGGAGGCCGCGGCGCTTGAAAAAACAAGCGCCAACACAAACGAGCAGAAGCTGACACGTCTCACATTTTTCATAAATCACCTTTCCATTGTGTCGTTTATTCCCTGTCAACGTTTGATGAACTCGTAAAAAGTCATCAAATGATGGCAAAGAAAAAAGTTCGAGTTCAAGGCGTCGCGAATCCCGAGGAATGAGGCGTACTTAAGGTACGCCGCAGTGACGAGGAATGAAGCGCAACGCAGAAATCGGACGTTTTACGAAGCCATCAACGTTTAATTAACCCCTCGAAAATTAGCATAAGACCCCGCTCGAAGCAAGGCTGCCGGCTCTGAAGGGTTTGCCAGTGTTTAGGACTCGTTCATGCCGCTCACGTGTTCGGCCGCGAGGACGTAAACAATCATGATGTCACACCGTGACGCACCCGGCTCCCTTCATTGCTCTTTAGCGTACGCACCTCAGGCAAAGGCATGGGCGGTTTGCATGAACGCGCCGGTAATCACGCCCTGCCGCTTGCGATTGACGCATATCCCGATGGTAAAGGGGGCAAGGGGCGGGGCGATATCAAGCGGGGGCGCGTCCGACGGACTGTTTTTTGGACGTGATCCAGACCAGGGGGGGGTGGTCACGGGGATGTGTTCGATAAAATCGGGCACCGGGGACGGAATCGCCGCAATGGCGATGCCGGTGTCGCCGTGTTTGAGCTGACCGAGGGCGCTTTCCGCGTCACCGGTTTTTAAGTTTGATGCAGACATCGGGAGGGTTCCGCCTGAACACGTCCAGAATATCGGGCAGTAAAAATTCCCCCTGTTCTCCTTACAGCCAAAAACACGGGCTGATTTTTCATATTGTTGATCATTCCAGCAACTCATTCCAAAGGATCATTATCGATTGACGTCATTTTATATATTTGATATTTTAATAGAAATTTTTCTCAATATCCACCACACAGACCATTACACTGAATCAAATCGTTTTATTCGTATCGAACCATTCACAGGGGGCACGAGATGTTAAAAAACATGAGCATCAAACTCAAATTAATGGTGAGTATCGTCCTGATTGTTGTGGTCATGATGAGTGTCTCCGTGATAACAAGCACACGAATTTCGTTTAACACCATTTATGACCGGATCGTTGAACGAGAGGCGCCAACCAGTGTCAACTATATCGCTGAAACCTTTGAATCAAAAATCAGCAAAGCGGTCAGCATCTCGAAACTGGTGGCGGACAACCCCTTCCTCATATCATGGCTCAATGCCGGAGAGCCGGACGGCGCCACGAACGATGCCATGAATTTTTTAAAAGAAGTCAAGAAGCAGGGCGCAGATTTTGTCTTCATGGTTACGGCGAACAGTAAAAAGTACTATACCCATGACGGCCTGTTCAAAACCGTCAGCGAAGACAATCCCCGGGACGTCTGGTTTTTTTCGACCCTGAAAGGCGGAAAGAAAATCGACATCAACATTGATATCGCTGAAAAAACGAACATCCTGATGGCATACATCAACATCCTTATGGGGCCAGAATCATCTCCTGTCGGAGTCGCAGGATGCGGGATCAATCTTGATGAACTTTCAGGGCAGCTGTCCGGCATGCGGCTCACGGAAAACAGCATCTGTTACCTGATCGGCAGGGATGGCGTCATCAAGGCCCACCCGGAAACGTCATTCATCACAGAGGGGAAAAACATCAAAGACATGGATGATGAGCAGTATCGAAACACTGTGGCGGATCGAGTTTTAGGCACGGACAAAGGCAATGTCGAATACACCAATAAACGGGGGATCGATATGCTGGTCGTCTATAAAACCATACCGTCCACCGGCTGGAAAGTCATCCTGGAGACCCCAAAAAAAGAGCTTGGGAAAGGCCTTGAAAAAATAACGTCGGTTTCCATGGCCATGCTCGCTGGATTCGTTATGGTCTTGATTTTTATCCTGAACCTGACCCTGAACGTTGTTTTGAAATCAATACGGATAGCGGCCGAAGCATTGAACGACATCGCTAAAGGAGAAGGCGACCTGACCCATCGCCTTAAAGTCATGTCAAAAGACGAAATCGGCGGACTCGCTGCCTCGTTCAATCTGTTTCTGGACAAACTTCATGCCATCATCAAAGAAGGGATCGGCCACAGTTCAAAGGTCAGCGATGCCTCAACGGGTATGCTTGAGATATCAAAATCGGTGTCCGATGAAACCGATGCGACATCGCAGATGACAGAGAAAATCGCGCATTCCACCGAGGATGTCAACGCAGGCGTCGGGGCCGTGGCGGCCGCCATGGAAGAGGCCAGTGCAAATATCTCCATGATTGCAAGCAGCGTGGAAGAAATGAGCGCCACCATTCGTGAAATCAGTAAACGAACGGCTGACGCCAGTACGATTTCTCAGAATGCCGTGTCTTTGTCCCTTGCGACCTCAGACCAGATCCAGGCATTGGGAACCTCGGCACAGGAAATCGGCCGGGTGACGGAATCGATCACCGAAATCTCCGAACAGACCAACCTTCTGGCCTTGAATGCCACCATCGAAGCCGCCCGGGCCGGAGAGGCCGGAAAAGGATTTGCCGTGGTCGCCAGTGAAATCAAGGAGCTTGCCAATCAGACGGCCAAGGCGACCTTTGAAATCAATGACAAGGTCTCGGGAATCCAGAATGCCACTGGCGAGTCTATCAAAAATATTGAAAAAACAAACACCATTATCAATGAAATCAACGAACTGATCATATCCATTGCCGCAGCCATCGAAGAGCAGACCGTTACCAGCCAGGAAATTTCGACCAACATCTCTCAGCTATCCGACGGAGTGGCTGAAACCAACGAGAGCCTTTCCAGAAGTTCTTCGGCTGTGGCGGATATCAGCCGTGAAACGGATTCGGTCAACCGGTCTGTGAATGAACTTTCCCAAAGTGGAGAAAACCTGTCACACAAGGCCGAACAGTTGGCCGGCCTGGCCCAGGAATTAAAAACCCTGATGCGTTCATTTAAGGTCTGACCTCTTTTTTGAGCTATACCCTGAAACAGAAATAAGCTGATCAGATTCGTGATCTTACGAGTCTTGATCTAAGCACCCGCGATGGCGGCCCCCAATAGAAGAATACGATAAAAGAATACGGGACAGGTTCATAAATTGGCCTCCCACCTAACCCACGCCAGAAACAGACCTCGCCATGCGCAAACGAATATATTGTTCCTGAAAAAGCCCGTGCACCATAAAATTCATACAAATTCAAAGCTCTGCGGCGGACGCACCTCAGGCAAAGGCATGGGCGGTTTGCATGAACGCGCCGGTAATCACGCCCTGCCGCTTGCGATTGACGCATATCCCGATGGTAAAGGGGGATAGCGGCGGGTCGACATCAAGCACGGCAATCATATCGGCCACCGGACTTTTTTCAAGGACCAGTTCAGGGACAAGGCCGATGCCGCAGCCCAGGTGGACCATGGCGATGATGGCCTCGTTGCCCGTGACCTCGGCGTAAATATGGGGGGTGATGTTCATCAGGCGGATCCACTGGTCGAAGCGGTTCCGTGCAATGCCCTGCTTGGGAAGGATCAGGGGGGTGGTCTGCCAGTCGACGGCGCTTTGTCCGACGGCATTTTTTTTGGACGAGATCCAGACCAGGGGGGTGGTGGTCACGGGGATGTGTTCGATAAAATCGGGTACCGGGGACGGAATCGCCGCAATGGCGATGTCGGTGTCCCCGTGTTTGAGCTGTTCAAGGGCGCTTTCCGCGTCACCGGTTTTCAGTGTGATGTAGACATCGGGATGGTTCCGCCTGAACACGTCCAGAATATCGGGCAGGATGCCGTAGGCGGCGGTGACGGAACAATAGATGCTCAGCTCGCCCGCAATGGTTTCTTTTCCATGGGCCAAGGCGTATTTGCCCTCTTTCCAGAGCCGGACCATCTTTTCCGCATAGTCCTTGAAAAGCATCCCGGAGGGGGTCAGGGACACGGCCCGGTTGTTCCGTTCAAACAGCTGCCGCCCCACCGCCTCCTCGATCCGGTTGATGGCGCGGGAGAACGCGGAGGGGCTGATGTTGCACAGTGCACTGGCCTTCTGGAAATGGCGGGTCCTGCACAGGGCCAGAAAAAGGTCCATGTCATGGATATTCATAACGTTACCGTACCGTTGCGCCCACAGGCGCGGTTGACATTCATGGTAAAATCCCCTATGTATGGCCCTGAAACCGCATGGGCCTATGATGGCTTCGTAAAACGTCCGATTTCTGCGTTGCGCGTCATCCCTCGTCACTGCGGCGTACCCTAAGTACGCCTCATTCCTCGGGATTCGCGACGCCTTGAACTCGAACGTTTTTCTTTGCCATCCTTTGATGACGTTTTACGAGTTCATCATGATTGCATAATACGCAATTTAATGTTCGAAATAAATCACTTTACGCAACACCATGCATTCATATACTATCCGCCGTGTCATTCACATCACATAAATGAAGGAGCACCATCATGAACTTTTTTACCTCGCTTCCCTTTTCTCAGAAAGTCAAACAACTGGGGCAGTGCCGTTTCATGGACCCTGCCGAATTCAACGGCGTTGAAAAACTCAAAGGCAAGAAAGTCGTCATCGTCGGCTGCGGCGCCCAGGGGTTTCACCAGGGCCTGAACCTTCGCGACAGCGGCCTTGACGTGACCTATGCCCTTCGTGACGAAGAAATTTCCGAAAAACTTCTGCCCTGGAAGCTGGCATCCGAAAACAACTTCAACTACGGCACCTACGAGCAGGTGATTCCCACAGGCGACCTGGTGCTGAACCTCACGCCGGACAAATACCACACGCCCGTGGTCAACCGCGTGGTTCCCCTGATGAAAAAAGGGGCCTGCCTGTCCTATTCCCACGGCTTCAACATCGTGGAAGAAGGCATGAAAATCCGTGAAGACCTGACCGTCATCATGGTGGCCCCCAAGTCGCCCGGTTCGGAAGTCCGTGCCGAGTACCTGCGCGGCTTCGGCGTTCCCACCCTGATTGCCGTCCACACTGAAAACGACCCCAACGGCGACGGCCTTGAAATCGCCAAAGCCTATTGCGCCGGAACCGGCGGAGACCGGGCCGGCGTGCTTCATTCGTCCTTTGTGGCCGAGGTCAAATCCGACCTGATGGGCGAGCAGACCATTCTCTGCGGCATGCTTCAGACCGGATCACTGCTTTGCTTCGATAAAATGGTCGAAAAAGGCATCGACAGCGCCTACGCGGCCAAACTCGTTCAGAAAGGCTGGGAAACGGTCACCGAAGCGCTGAAACACGGCGGCATCACCAACATGATGGACCGACTGGAAAATGCGGCCAAGGTCAAGGCCTTCGAGCTGTCCGAACAACTGAAAACCATCATGCGTCCGCTTTACCAGAAACACATGGACGACATTCTCGAAGGCACCTTCTCTCAGACCATGATGAAGGACTGGGCCGACAACGACAAGAACCTTCTCACATGGCGGGCCGAAACCGGCAACACCGCCTTTGAAAAAGCCGCGCTGACGGACAAGGCCATTGCCGAGCAGGAATACTTTGACAACGGCATCCTGATGATCGCCATGGTCAAGGCGGGTGTCGAGCTTGCCTACGAAATCATGACCGAAGCCGGTATGCGAGGCGAATCCGCCTACTACGAATCGCTCCATGAGACGCCGCTCATCGCCAACACCATCGCCCGGAACAAACTCTACGAAATGAACGTGGTCATTTCAGACACCGCGGAATACGGCAACTACCTGTTCACCCAGGCCTGCGTTCCCCTTCTGAAAGACTTCATGGCCAAAATCGACACCGATGTGATCGGCAAAGGCATGGCCGGTGCGGACAACACCGTGGACAACAAGAAGCTGATCGCCGTCAACGACGCGATCCGGAACCACCCCGTCGAAGTGATCGGAAAAAAACTGCGTCAGTTCATGACCAACATGAAAGCCATCTAGCCTCACGGCGACGAATCACGCTGATCCCGCTCCTTCCGGGCGCGGGGTCAGCGTTTCAACAAGGATCGTGCACGAACCGAAAGGTTATCCCCCGTCGCTGTTCAGACCGCAGCCCATCGTAGGTCGGGTTGAGGCACGAAACCCGACAATTGGCCCCCATCCCTATAAAAGGATTTCCCACTCACACCACGCCGCCGTTTCTCGCGAACATGGACAGCTTATCCTGTCCCAGATCGGCCGGGGAGCTGTAGGTCCGGAATTGATCGAGCAGAAGACCGGGATCGCTGGAAAATGAAATGATGCTCAGGTGCTCGCGGTGGACAAAGCCCTGATCCGCCGTGTGGCCGAGAAAGTCAATCAGTTTGTCGTAATAGTTCCGGATGTTCAACAGGCCGCAGGGCTTGCTGTGGGACCCCATCTGGGCCCAGGTCGCCACCTCGAACAGCTCTTCCAGGGTGCCCAGACCGCCGGGCAGGGCGATAAACCCGTCGGCCAGATCGAACATCATGGTTTTTCGTTCATGCATGGTGTCGGTGACGTGAAGTGTGGTCAGCCCCTCATGGGCCACGGCGCTGTTGAGCATCCGGGGAATCACCCCGATCACCGTACCCCCGTGGGCCAGGGTCGCATCGGCCACCGCGCCCATCAGGCCCACCCGGGCCCCGCCGTACACCAGTTCCAGATTGTTTTCGGCCAGCACCCGTCCCAGGGCCCGGGCCCCCGCCAGATAATCCGGGTCCTTGCCCGGGCTTGAACCGCAGTAAACACAGATTCGTTTCATTGCCATGATCTCCCGTCCGTGATATGAATCACCATCCCTGATGGTTCGAATCGGACACTGTACGCCGAAGCCCGATGAGGATCAATGTCTTTTTCCAATCAATTCCAGATGGAGGTAGTCATGTCGTTTTCCGCTTTTATCGCTTATTGCTCACCGGGCGGCTCGACCCGGACCGCGGCCCGGATGATCGGGGATGTTTTCTCGGATAAGGGCGTACCCGTCCACACCTTTGATATCGGCAGCCAGGACGATCCGGCGCCCTTTCTTTCCAAGCTGGCTGCCGCCGGAAGCGATGCCCTTTTGTGCGTAGGCTCCCCCGTGTACAAAGATCTGGCCGTTCCGCCGGTCACCGCTTTTATCGATGCCCTCAGCACCGGCGGCGCCAGGGCCCTGCCCTTTGTCACCTGGGGCAAGGCGTGCAGCGGACTGGCTCTCTGGCAGATGGGGCAGGCCTTGATAAATCGGGGATTTAACCTTGTGGGAGCCGCCAAGGTGCTGGGTGTCCACAGTATGATGTGGCGGGATGCCGACCCTGTGGGCAAGGGCCACCCCGGAGACGAGGACCGCGCCATTCTGGCCGGCGGTCTTTCCGACCTGATTGCCGCCATCGAAGCCAATACAGTGAAAACGCTTGAGCTGGAGGTTCTGTCTTATCTGCCCGCCGCCCTGACCGACCCCGCCAAAGCCCGGATCGGCGAGCCCTGGGTTGCCATGGGGAAAACCGTCAACATCGAGACCTGCACCCAGTGCGGTCTCTGTGCCGAGGCCTGTCCCGTGTCGGCCATCGAACTCGATCCCCATCCGGTATTTCTGTCTCACTGCTTCGGCTGTTTTCGCTGCATGAGGGAATGTCCGGAAAACGCCATCGAATCCGCCATGCCCCTGGACCAGCTCGCCGGCATGATCCGCAAGCGGGTCGCCACCATCGCTGAAACACCCGACACCTGCGTGTTTCTGCCCTGACCCAAAAAAACAGCCGGGGTCCGAAACATTCCGGACCCCGGCTGATACCATAACAAAAAAAGCGATCAGATTCCCTTCAGCACCTCCCGGCCCACGTCCAGGCGTTTTTCAAGATCCTGGTCAAGGCTTGAAAACAGATCCAGTTCCCCGGCAAGCCCCTGGGCCCCGACGGCGCTCCGTTCCTCAATCGCGGCGGTCAATTCGTTGGTGAATTCGTCCGACAGATCCTTGACGATTCCCCGAACCGCGTCTTTGAGCAGATCGTCCAGGTTGGACCCGAGGTCCGCCTTGTACGCATCCACCGTTCCGGACAAGGCGCAATTCAACTCAACCGTCCTGACATCGGCCAGGGTCTTGGAAAAAACCCGGGACAGGCGATCGGAAGGGTCGGCGTTTTTCGTAACCAGTGACAGATCCGTCAAGGTCACCTTGCACAGGCCGTTCAGCGATCCGTCCGTAATGTCAAGCACCAGGTTGAAATCGGCCAGGCCCTTGTCAAGGCGAACGGCCATCGCACTGTCTGCGGCCAGATCCCTGCCGTCCAGGCCCAGGCCCTTCAGCGACACCATCAGGCGATCCCGGTCCTCATCGGGCCGGACTCGATCGATCACGCCCACGATGCGGGCCTCCGAAAGATTCGTGAGGTTCGTCCCGCCCAGTTCCAAAGTGACGGGTTGACCGGTCAGATGCTGTTCCGCCGTCACCTGCTGGACAATGCCCGTCATCTCCCCTGCGGCCAGAGAAAGGGACAGATCGCCGTGACGCACGAGAAAGCCCGGCTGAGGCTCCTTTTCACGAAAGGCCACATCCACGCCTTTTCCCCGCTGAACGGTTTCGTTGTCCGGGGCGGCCTCTGCCTCGGGTGACTCGTTTTTCCGCAAATAGGGTTTGAGCTTATTATACCAGGTCAGGCCTTTTTCCACCCAGGCCGCCAGGGTGGGACCGAAAAACATCGCCGTCACGTTACCCATGCCCTTTGGGTTCGGTGCGTAGGTTTCTTTGATCCGTTTCACATCGGCCTGGGCCAGACCGGGAAGGGCCTCGATCCGGGCCCGGTAGGACGCCGCCTGAGTGTTCAGTTCTTTTCGCACCGCCTTGATTTTGGCCAGATCGGCGTCCACATCCTTCTTGAGCTTTTTCAGGTCTTCGGCACGGGAAAGCACGTTGCTCAACTTGACCTTGCCGGACTTGAGGGCTTTGAGCCGATCCTCATAGGCTTCGAAGCTCTCCTTGTCCGGCAGACCCATCAGCTTGCCTTCAAAATCCGCACGGCTTTTTTCCAGATCCTTTTTGATGGCCCTGGCCTCGGCCACACTGTTCAGCGTCTCCCTTTCCAGCACCGTTTTCACGTCCGGCATGGACAGGGCGGGCATGGACCAGGCCTTTTTTTCAGGGGAAGGTGAAGCGGGTTTGGGTGTCGTCCGGTCTTTTTTGATTATTTCACCGGAAACCCTGCGATCGGTTTTCACACGAACGCCGTTGACGCTCATGGTGTCGACAATGGTCTTGCGCAGCAGAAGCGCCCCCGGATCGAGCGCGAACCGGGCGGTGGCCACCTCGAACAGGTTGGTCATCGGCGCGTCGGGGTCCGTCACTTCAAGGCCCGTCAGGGTTATGCCCAGCGGAAAAAGGGACAGATCGGCATCGGCCAGATCCACCCGGGCGCCCACCGCCCGGGTTCCGGCAAATTCGATGGTTTTTTCGACCACGATACCGGCATAGAATTTAAAAAACACGACCAGAAGAACCAGAACCCCGGCAAAAGCCGCAAGTCCTTTCCAGCGAACCCACGTTTTCATGATGGCCTCCCAGAAACGGCGTCGTCAGCCGTCCGCCGCGATTAGGACAGTGAATCGTAAATGGAAAACAGCTTGCTCGATTTCAGAATCTGCATGAGTCGGACCTTTTGAACCCAGGTAACAACATCTTCCCGATATCGGAATATCAGGATGCGCATCACCGCAAAGGCCGGAACAAACAGCAGCAGGGAAACGATCAGACTTCCCATCACCAGGCTGTTATTGAAATGAAATACCCGAATAAAGGGAATGTTGTACATCAGCGTAAACAGACCCTCCAGGGAGGAAGCGGTCAAAATCATCAATCCCAGGGGATGAAACAGCGGATCCAGGGCGTAGGCGATCAGTGAAAACCCGGCCCACCCCAGCATAAAGGCCGACATATTCACCCGGATCAACAGCACGCACAGAAGAACGAGGATGTTGTGCAGGCTGAACAGCGGCGTGAACCCCATCATCATGGAAAAACAAAGCGCCAGGCTGATCTGCCAGGGCTCGGATTCCGAATTAAGGATTTTCAGGCACTTGGCCAGCAAGGTAAGCATGGAACCTCCTTCTTGGAAAAAGACACCCACAGGTGCCCGGTTTCAGGATCGATCACATCGGAGACGTACGGCTCACATGGTTTCGCCATCTTACGCCGCCCCCCGATAAAATTCAATCGATAAATTTTCATTATAGGGGACATGCAAATTAAGTTATAGAAACCCATAACGTCACATCAATCCAATCGGCAACACCCTGTTCGTTGCGGACACAGTCATTTGGAATCGATGTACCTGATCATTCCGATCGTAACTCAATAATCAGGAAGGATGGGAATCACATACACGCATAAAAGATGAAAATGAGAAACAGGGGCAGGCGTTCCGATGACGCGACATCGGAATGTATCAGAAATCTCGAAGAGGTTGAAAAAATCGTCAGGCCGGCAATCGCTTGAGGGAATACATCCCGTCCAACCCTTTAATGGGCTTGGGTTTCTTCTCATGGCGGGACTGGAAGACGTGCCTGAACATCCGGTAGTGATCG
>NZ_BAAHXV010000064.1:0-11016 GCF_054657895.1 Desulfatiferula olefinivorans
GAGAAAGTTTACCTCCAACTTGAGGGAAGTGCATAACCAGATTAAAAAATAAGGTCAGCTCCGTTGCGCCAGTGCCCTTTCCATGCGAGTGAGGGCCTGGGTGAGGAGGGACCTGGGACAGCCGAAATTCAGCCTCAGAAATCCCGGTGCGCCAAAATAGCGCCCGTCGGACAAGCCCACCCCCGCCGTTTCGAAAAAGCCTGCCGGATCATCCAGCCCGGTTCCCCGGGCGTCGATCCAGGCCAGATAGGTGCTTTCCGGGCGCAGGACGGACAGACCGTCCATGGCGGCGATGCGGTCGCAGGCAAGATCCCGGTTGATGACAAGGTAGTCCAGAACCTCGGTCAGCCAGGGATCATCGCCGGTATAAGCGGCCAGGGCCGCCGTGTAACCCAGGGTGCTTACCTCGGGGACCAGGCCGCGTTTGAGGTCCATAAAGGTTTTGCGAAGGACCGGATCGGCGATGACGGCAAAGGAAAATCCCAGGCCGGGGATGTTGAAGGTCTTGCTGGGGGCCATCAGGGTGATCACCCGGTCTGCGATGTCCGGGCAGGCGGCGGCCAGGGGATGATGGCGTCCGGAAAACACCAGGCCGCTGTGGATTTCGTCGGAGCAGATGATAAGGTCGTGACGGAGGGCCAGATCGGCCAGACGCCGCAGCTCGTCGCGCTGAAAGACCGTGCCGCCGGGATTGTGGGGGCTGCACAGCAGAAACAGGCGGGTGTCCGGTGTGACGGCCTCGTCGAGACGCTCCCAGTCGAAGGTCAGGCGGCCGTTTTGGACGACCATGGGAACCCGGACCGGAATGCGGCCCGCCGCGCCCGGCGCGTCGAGGAAGGGAGGATAGACAGGGGTGGGGACGATCACCCGGCCGGCTGGATCACCCACCACCCGGCAGCAGAGAAAAAGGGCCGAGACCACACCGGGAAGGGGGATGATCCAGGACGGGTCAACCGTCCAGAGATACACTGTCTGAAGATGGCGGACCAGGGCGCCAGTCAGGGCTCCGGGCATGAGGGTGTAACCGAAAATCCCGTGGTCGACGCGGCGGTGAAGGGCCTCGATCACGGAGGCCGGCGCCGGGAAATCCATGTCGGCCACCCAGAGGGGAATCACGTCCCTTCCCCGGTAGGCCTCCCATTTGAGACTGGCGGTGGTCGTGCGGTCGATGGTCCGGTCGAAATCATAAACAGGCATGGCGTCCTCCGAGGCAAAGGGGTATGGGTCATGGGAGCTATAGCACATTCACGGAAGAACCGGTCGCTGTTTTTTCCTTGAGTTCCAAATTGACAAACCCGCCGCATTCATATATTGAACTTACCTTATATATATAATCTGGGGTGACATTGCGTAAGTTTCTAAAACACACCGAACCGTGTGTTTTTTTATAGGGTTCAGGGTTTACGTAAAATGTGAAAGGGAGACACGATGTTAACGAAAATTTTTCCGTTTTTGCTCTGGTTCAAGGATTACAACGGTGAGAAGCTGTCGACCGACGTTCTCGCCGGGATCACCGTGGCCATGGTCTTGATTCCACAGTCTATGGCCTACGCCCAGTTGGCGGGGCTTCCGGCCTATTACGGCCTGTATGCGGCCTTTTTGCCCCCCATGGTCGCCTCGCTGTTCGGCTCCAGCCGTCAGTTGGCCACCGGGCCGGTGGCGGTGGTCTCGCTGATGTCCGCCGCGTCGCTGGAACCCCTGGCAACGGCCGGAAGCACACAGTTCATCGCCTATTCGGTGCTTCTCGCCCTGACCGTGGGCTGCTTCCAGCTGTTTCTGGGTGTGTTCCGACTGGGCCTCGTGGTCAACCTCCTGTCCCATCCGGTGGTCAACGGGTTCACCAACGCGGCGGCCATCATTATCGCCTCGTCCCAGTTCTCCAAGCTGTTCGGGGTTTACGTGGACAAGGCGCCTCACCATTATCAGACCATTATCGAGGTCTGCAGGTCGGCCTTCCATTACACCCACCTGCCCACCCTGGCCATGGGGATTTTCGCCATTGCCGTCATGGTGGTGCTCAAGCGGGTGAATCCCAAGATTCCCAACGTGCTGGTGGCCGTGGCCCTGACCACGCTTATCTCCTATTTCTTCAATTTCAACCACGACACCACGGTGGGCATTGATAAGATCGCGGCGCCTGACGTGGTCCGGACGATCGAGTCCTTCAACGCGGATGTGGCCCACATCGAAGCTTTGGGTAAAACACGCACGGAGCTGAATCTCCGGCTCAAGGATCTTCAAAAAGAAGCCGGGGGGCACGGCGTTCCCACCATGGAAGAGCTGGACATCAAGCACCAACTGGCGGTGATCCAGGCGGATATGGACAAATCGTCTGAAGCCGCCCATGAAAAACGGGAGCATCTCCGTCTGGTTCATTTCAAAACGGCCAAGGAAAACCAGGAGAACCCTGTGTTCTATACGGCGGACACCCTCCCTGAGGGCATGGACACCGATGGACGGACCTGGCGCCTCAAGATGGGTAACAAGGCGTTGACCCTCGACACGATTCCCATGATCGGTGCGGGCGCCGTGGTGGGGACCATTCCCAAGGGCTTGAAGCTTGAACTTCCGAAAACGCCGGCCGGTAATTACAGACCTGCCGAGTATCTGGCCGTCATCCTTCAGCTTCTTCCCGTGGCGATGATCATTTCTCTGTTGGGTTTCATGGAAGCCATCGCCATCGCCAAGGCCATGGCCGCCAAAACCGGTCAGAAGCTCGACCCCAACCAGGAACTCATCGGTCAGGGTCTGGCCAACATCATCGGGGCCTTTGGAAAGAGTTACGCGGTGTCCGGGTCCTTCTCACGGTCGGCGGTGAACCTCCAGGCCAATGCCACCAGCGGCGTATCGGCGGTGATCACCAGTCTGATGGTGGCCCTGACCCTGCTGTTTTTCACCCCGCTTCTGTACCATCTGCCCCAGGCCGTTCTGGCGGCGGTCATCATGATGGCGGTGATTGGCCTGATCAACACCTCGGGGTTTGTCCACGCCTGGCATGCCAAGCGTTCCGACGGCGTGATTTCCGTGATCACCTTTGTCTGCACCCTGTACTTTGCCCCGGCCCTTGAAGAGGGCATCATGGTGGGTGTGCTTTTGACCTTTCTGGTCTTTATCTACAAGAACCTGCGTCCCCGGGTGGCCGTGCTGTCCAAATCCCAGGATCAGACCCTGCGAAGCGCCGACAAGTTCGGCCTCAAGAAATGTGATCACATCGCCGTGGTCCGTTTTGACGGCCCTCTGATTTTCACCAATGCCACCTACCTGGAAGACAAGGTTCTGGAATACATCGTCCAAAAACCCGATCTCAAGCACGTGCTCATCGAATCCAGCGGGATCAACGATGTGGACGCGTCCGGGGAGGAGGCCCTGGCCATTCTGATTCAGTCCCTTAGGGAAAGCGGTCGCGGGATTTCGTTCAGCGGTCTCAAAGAGGAGGTCGTCGCCGTGTTCAAGCGGACCCATCTGTATGACAAGATCGGTGAGGAAAACATCTACCCCAGCGGCGAGCAGGCCCTGTCGTCCATTTACCGTCAGATTCACGACAAGGGGGAATGCGCGGCCTGTCCGCTGGCCAATTACATTCCCATTCTCAACCACGCCAACTGATATCGGCTGCGGCGGGTACGGTGCACCGTACCCGCCGCCGATCAATCAAAAAGGCCTTTCCGGAGACGTCTCCGGAAAGGCCTTTTTTTATGGTTTATGAATGATACGGATCAGGGCCGGATGACGATGGACGGGAAGATGCCCTTGTCCTTGCCGGTCAGGTAAGGCTGAATGATGTTGTACGAAATCATGTGGCCTTTCTGGGCATGGCCCACCTTCTTGTTGGCCGGGGTGAAATAGGCCCCGTTGGCTTCCAGGATATGGTCGATGCGTTGTTCGAATTTCTCGACCAGGGCCCGGCCGCTGCCCCGGAACAGGGTGTTGTTGTGCTCGACGGTTTTGTCGATTTTTTTGAGCTCCTCAAGGGGGATACTGTTCTGCTGAAGGTCCGCCTTGGTGCGGATCAGGCCCCAGATCACACTCTTTTCGGGGATCTCAAGGGGCTCGTCCAGGTCGATGATCGTGTGGGGCATGACGATGCAGCCCGGTCCGATGGACAGGGGCAGGCCCGGTTTACCCTGGAGGAAGCAGTTGAAACCCACGAACACCTTCTCGCCCAGCCAGGCGTTGATGATCTTGGCGCCGTGGGCCGTGATGTCGTTTTTCTCCAGTCGGGAGTTGATGATGTAGGAGTTTTCCTGGGCGTTGGTGCCGGGCCCCATCCAGGCGTTGACCAGGTACGCGCGCTGGGACACCAGCACGTTTTCTCCGATGGTGGTGTCGCCGGATACATAGGCGTAGCGGTTGACGGCCGACTGGCTGGGAATGGTGATGCCCGTGTTGGTCGAGGCCGCCGAATCGAACACGGCCTGGAAATCGTTTTTCCGGTTTTCCACGAAATCCATCAGGACGCCGGTGGGCCGGGCGTTGGGGTTGTTCGAAATATAGGTTGACAGAACCGCAGGGTCGTAGGTGTATTTGAACTCAAACTGATCGTCCTTGAGCCAGATGGTGCCGTCGGGAATTCTTGCGTGGTAAAGGTCTCCGGCGCAGACATAGCTGAAGGTGCCGACGATGCACGAATGCAGGGTGGTCAAATCCACGGTGGAGAAGGGCGCCAGGTAGCATCCTTCGATGGGGGAGCCGTGGATGTTGGCGTAGAATCCCGAGATGCTGTTCCGGATCAGGAACTCCTCGGGCGCTTCGGGATCATGGGAGAAACTGTGGATCAGGGTCTTGATCATGTAACTGTCACAGATCCGGATACATTCGTCGTTGTCGATGGGAATCTTGATGCCCTGGAAATTGTAGTAATCCCCCTTTTTCTTCAGCTCATCCCCCCGCACGTCGGTCTTGTACACCAGGGCGTGATCGGTGGTGCATTTGCCCAGAAAGTAGGACCCGGCGAGGTTGGAATGGATGAAATTGAAGTGGATGGGGTGGTGGGAGGTGATCCCGTAGAAGCCGTTGAAATTGATCATCTGTTTGAGGGGGATCATCTTTTTCGCGTAAGGCGTCACATCAAAGTCGAACTCGCGCAGATTGATGTTCACCCGGTTGATGACCCGGTCAATAAGTTTTTCAACCTGTTTCATAATGTCTCTTTCCTGTCATGTTAAGAATCCTTAATAATATTACCCGATCAGAGAACGTGTTTTGGGATAGGCCCACAACCTATCCTAGTAGCTTGATTTTTTTACATGAAACGTGTTTTTTTGTCAATTCAATTTGTCAGGCCGGAGAAGATCGTGATTGCCTTTACGGCATGAATGCCGAGGCGAGGACCATCACAAAACGCGACCCCGTTTGAAATCATTACACCATCCGAACCACATCATGGCTTACGCTTTTTCATTCGCAGGCGTTGCTTTCATAAGCGTTTTGTGAAAATGAATGCTTCATACCGGCAATAGACGCCGAGAAAGCCAAAAAGGCGGAATGGAAAGAGTGGGGAATTGAAAAGCTGGAGTTCTTCCCGGCACCGGATGTCTGCCCGATTTGCCGGGCGCCGGCTGGGGAGTATGGGATTGATGAGTGTCCGGTGCCGGTTGAGGATACGCATCCTAATTGCAGGTGCGCGACGAGGCCTGGAAATTAAGGATGAAGCCTCTATGCCCAATTCCCAATAGGGTTTGTTTATCACATTTGCTTTTATATGACAGACAACGGTTTTTGACGTTAAGTTCTTAACGTCAAACCTGTTTGTTTATCAAATTCGTCTAAATATGATAGACAAGAACTTTTGAGGTAAATCTATTAACGCAAAACCTGTTTGTTTATCAAAAAAGCATTGCCATTGACTTCTATTGAGCTTGTCGTTATCATGCAACCATTATATTAACGTCTACATGGATTAAAAGGCAGTTCATGGAATTAAGCTTAGAAAATGCGGTCAACTATCATTACGACAAGTTCCCACCCACCGAGTTGGATTATGGACAATTTGTAGATCACTTGGTAAGGGCGGCGGATGCGGTAGCCCGTTACGATCAAATGCTAAAAAATATGCACAACAGTGAAATATTTTTAGCCCCGTTACGTAATCAAGAGGCTGTTATATCATCACGAATGGAAGGTACGATAAGTACCATGGATGAAATTCTTAAATATGAGGCTGATCATGATTCTGAGACCCATGACACTTCGAAGGTAAGATCCGAAGTGATCGAGACCATTCTCTATCAAAGAGCGTTATCCAATGCGCAAAAAGCGTTATCGGATGGTTACCCGCTTTCCCAGTCTCTTGTTAAGGGCATCCATCAGCAGCTGCTTTATGTAGGCCGTGGTGCTTCCAAATCGCCCGGACAGTTTAAAAACGAGCAAAATTACCTGGCTGACAAGAACAAGAAAAAAATATTATTCATCCCCATCAGCCCGGAAAAACTCCAGGATGGATTGGACAAGCTGTTTCAATACATCGATCAAAGCACACACACGCCATTGGTCAAGACCGGTATTGCCCATGTTGAATTTGAAGCCTTGCATCCTTTTAAAGACGGCAATGGCCGTATCGGACGCATGCTGATCACATTGATGTTGTGGACGTCAAAAATAATATCCGCACCTCATTTTTATATAAGCGGATACATGGAAGACAATAAGGATCTTTATATCGACACGGTGCGGAAAGTCTCTGAACATGGGGACTGGGAAAGCTGGTGCCGTTTTTTTCTCGAAGCGGTCGAACAACAGGCCATCAGAAATCTTTCCATCGCAGAGGATATCAGGTCGCTTTACGAAGAGATGAAAACTGTTTTCGCCGATGCCCTTAGCTCAAAATGGAGTGTCAACGCCCTGGACTATATGTTCACGAACCCCGTATTTAGAAACAATAAATTCACCGCGAAAAGTGGTATCCCAGGGCCATCCGCATCACGATTTACCAGGGTATTGTTAGAAAAGGGTCTCATTGTGACATTGGAAGAAGCGTCCGGCAGAAAGGCTGCGTTATACTCTTTTGAACCGTTGATGAATCTTGTCAGGGTTTAGAATGAAATGAATTAAGTGGGGTTATCCAACCCCACCTTAAATAATCACAAGTCAAGGTTTGACCCCAACACCCTACGGATATTACGTCGGGAAATCCAAGTGGAAATCCGGTTAAATATATATTTGCCGGAAACCTCAGAGTTGCGAGAATAGATCATAGCGGGGTAGTCTATTTTCATAAAGATCATTTGGGAAGCTCCAGTGTGGTCTCAAATGCGACTGGCGCGAAGGTGGAAACATCCGGGTATTTGCCCTACGGGATTGAGAGAAATCAAACAGGTACCCGTACGGCAACGTATAAATTTACGGACCAGGAACTCGACCGCGCGACGGGGCTTTATAATTATGATGCCCGGCTTTATGACCCGCTCTTGGGGTTGTTTGTTACGGCCGATAGTGTGATTCCTGATCATTATGATCCGCTGAGTTTGAATCGGTATGCGTATTGCCGGAATAATCCGTTAAAGTACACCGATCCTGATGGGCATGTTCCCGTTGAAACGATTTTAGATATTGCCTCCCTGATTGACAGTGTTCACAGCATGTGTAAAGATCCGTCATGGTCAAATGCAGGATGGTTGGCCTGGGATGTTGTGGGTATGATTCCCTATGTGCCCGGATCGTGGGCGGGTAAGGGTGTTAAGTACGGAGCCGAAGCTGTCGGTGCGGTAAATAAAGGCAGTGATATTGCTAAAACCGTCGATAAAGTTGAGGATGTTGTTGGCAATGTAAGTGATGGGGTTAAGGTTGCTGAAGATGTTGTTGGTGCCTCAAAGAATATAGACAATCTGCCTGTTAAGTGGGATGGAGAGTTCGCTGCGAAACAAGTTCTTGGTCATGACCCTGTCACGCCCGGTGGAAAACAAATCAATTTTCATGCAGCAGATCGAATGGTAAATCCACCTAAAGGACGTGTACCAATGAATGCCACTCAAGTTGATGATTTTATTGATACTGCTGATTCGATTAAAAAGATAAAAATCACTAATGAAGGCACGTCAGTGACTTTATTAAATTCGAAATATCCCAAAGCGCAAATTCCGGTCGATGGAAATAGAATTATTACGGTTATAAACCCAAAGGTGAAGAAATAGGCATGATTATTGAGTCACTTATAAATCATTTGGAAATATTTATCATGAAGAGGAATGTCTCTGTTCAATGGGCAAAAGACGCAGAGTCCCTTCTTGATGAATTTGATGTGCTTGATGAGGTTTTAGACGAATTGCAGGAATATTTATCATTGTATAGACCCGAAGGGGGACCTCACTTATATGATGAAAAGGATATGGATAGTATGTGTAAAAGGGCAGTCACTCATTTAAAAAAGCTGTTAAAATAGAATTTTGCCTCAAAGGGAATAGGCTCTGAGGCATCGAGTGTTAATGCACAAGCCGCACTACAATCCAAACTTTCAGGGCTTGAAAAAGCTCAAAAAACAGCAGCAAATGTCAGACCTCTTTCTGATGGACGTATACGCTATTATACAAAAGAAGTTTCAGCTCGGACGGCAGGTCCCACAAGAGGGGCTTCTTTTGCAACAGAGTATAACCCAAATACAGGACAAGTAAGACAATGGATGGAGAGTTACGATCATGCTGGTAATGTAATTCGAGTTCATCCAAAAAGCATGAATGGGCAAGTGCTCAATTCTCAGCATTTTCCACCAACAGGAAAGGAATTGGGGTTATGATCTACACTTCTGTGATGTTGGGGGAAGCTCTTGAGCGAGAATTGAAGAGCGGATATGACGTGGTGAAAATAGCACGCATGGCTTTTAATGTGTATCATGACCATGGGCGTGACCTTTCTCCTGATCTGGATGAAATTTTATTGAGCTTAATGGCTATGGAAGAAGGCCCCGAGTTTGAATTTTCAAATGATGAATTATGGGATTTGAGAAAAAAATTGGCTTCACGGTAATGCCTCAAACAGTGGACTGAGAACGGCAAGTGAAGCGGGTATTTCACCTGCTGATGCAACAAGGCTCCAGAATGCAGCAAATCGTACCAATCAACGGATTACAGTTGTTGGTAGTCGTGCTGAGGGGACAGCTAAAGCCACTTCAGATTGGGATTATATTATGTCAGGAAAATCGAGCCAGAGACATTCTGCAAGAAGTTCAGTCCCAAGGGGGACGCAGGGTGGTGAGATAAACTCAATGGGACGAGAAACAGGCATTGACGTCTTTCAAGATTATAACCCCAGCGGACCTGGTTATAGCCCTCTAAATACAAGCAAGCCACATGTGGTTTTTGAACCACAGTAGCATCAGGATAAATATTGAAATGATAGATAAAAAAGAAAGCCTTTTTCTGAATAGTTTAGCGCAAGGCATCCGCCCAATAAGAGAGGGTACGGATTGGTTTGAAACATTATCATTTGAAAAACAACTTGAAATATTAAGAGAGATTTCGGTTTATGCACAACAAGCTGGCGTGAGAGAATCTGATGTCCAAAACGCAATTTATAAATCTGGGCTAAAATCTACTTACACGCCTTGCATCTTGGTTAGTAAGGGCAACCTCAAGGTCCAATTGGCAAAGGTTCTTAATTTACCAAAGGTCGAATATATAAAGGTTTTCATCCTTCTGCTATCTTTATTATCAGTAGCTGATGAACGTAGAATGAATAACCAATGTAAAGATGGATGTTCTCATTGGTGGCACCAAGATATAAATGGTACCAGATCTTGAATAATAAATAAGACGACCTTACAAAATAAAAAAAAGCGGCTAAAGAAAAAACAATTTTTCTTTAGCCGCTTTTTGTTTTTACCGGTTGTAAAGCGTCAAAAAATGGTTTTTGTTTTTTGCTCAAAAATATATATGATTTTTCCCCTTGATTTGTTTTAAAATCTTTGAATGGCCCGTAAACAAAGGATCTCAGGCCACCCCGTCCAGTATTCTTTTTCTTTTTTAAAAAAATATTCTTCCAAAATAATTTTGTTTTTTGTCCAAAACAATTTAAGAAAAATAAACATAGTACCCCCCTTGATTTAATTTAAAAACTGCGAATGCCTTGTAAATAAAGGAGGTCGGGCCACAGGCTCAGCCTCCTTTTTATTTTTTAGAATCAAAAACTCAGACCTTCCCCCTCCGTGCCTCAAAAAACGTTCCTTCCCTCTCCACCTAAAAAAGAAATCAGGAAACGAATTTTAACCTGATTCAAGGAGACAGCATGGAGCAACAAACATTTCCTTTTTTTAAAGAAGATTTATTACCGTTGGCAGAGGGAGAAAACCCCCAACCTGAGACGGCCCCTAAACTTGTTCTAGAAGCAACGCAAAGTTGCAAACAAAATGAATCTTTGTTTGCAACACCAAAAACGGATGATGTTCGGCTTGTTGCAATGAAATGCGCATGCGGGGCGTCTTGGTGTCCCGTTTGTTCAAAACAGCGCTGGGCTCCGGGCGTTGCAGAACGTCTGAATGAATTTTTCTGGCGTTCAACCCGGCAAATCGTCCTGACTATTGACCGTAATCAATTTACATCAGGCCAAGCCGCCTACGAATATGTCAAAGAGAAAAAGCTTTTACCACAGCTTATCCACAACCTCAGACGTACAAAAAATATCGTTATCCATAACTGGTTGTGGGTCTTGGAATGGCATCGTGATGGATATCCGCATTGGCATCTGTTCGTGGAGGTCGATCGTGAGGGGGCCGCCGGAAAAATCCATTTCAAAAATATTCTTCAGTATTGGACTATCGGAAACGCCACCGAATCCTATTTCGAAAGAAACAGGGGACAGGCAAAACAGAAACAGGGGACAGGCAAAATTTAATGCTTGACACCACCCATCCCCACCCCATAGAATGATCGACGTGATTCATCCCCATCATCCAACCCGTGCGGACCGGATGCACCCGTTGATTTGATCCGGTGCGTCCGATCCGGTAGCTGGCCCATCGGCCAAGGAGGCCCCATGCCAAGACAGTCTCGAATCGTGAACTCCGGCGAGCCCACGGTGTACCATGTG
>NZ_BAAHXV010000065.1:0-8666 GCF_054657895.1 Desulfatiferula olefinivorans
ATATAAATGGTCAAAGCGTGTAAAGCTTAATAATCAAAGCCTGTTGGAGGCTATTGAACATTTAGGGGATGGGCTTTCAACGGCTGATTTAGGGCATAGCCTGTTCAAAGTCCGTGTCCGTCGCGAGAACACAGGAAAACGTTCAGGGTTTCGAACGATCATTCTCTATAAACCGGGTGATCGAGCTGTTTTTCTTTATGGATTCGGGAAGAACGAAAAAGACAATATTGATAAAACTGAACTGAAATACTTCAGGAAGCTGGGGGAAGATCTTTTAGCATTGACTCCCGCAGAGCTTGAAGACGCATTGTCAAACAACGTGCTGTTCAATCTGGAGGAGACACCATGAGACGAACAATAAAAGAGGCCATCGGGTCAACACTTCAAGATATGGTTGATTCCGGATTGAAAACGTCTTTTACGGAACGGGAACTGAATGAACTGGATGTCAAAATTCCGGAGGTCATTCTGACGTCGGATCAAATCAGGGCGATCCGAAAAAAAACAAACCTCAGTCAGGTGGTATTCGCCAAGCTTATCAATGTCAGCCCGTCATCCGTCAGGCAGTGGGAACAGGGGAAGCGTTATCCGACAGGCCCAACGAAAGTCTTGCTTGAACTGCTCAGCCAGTCGCCCAAGATACTCAATTACAGAATAAAGCATCATTCGATAAAAAGCTGATACGAGCAGATTCGGTTATCCGTCGGTTCAAACAGGAATACATGGAAAGAGACGCATCATGAAAAGCTATCGCAAGGAACTCTGGTTCAACGTCCCCGCGCGACGGGGGTTTGTCAACATCACGACCGAGGTGGAGGACTGCCTGCGGGAAAGCGGCATTCAGGAAGGGCTGTGTCTGGTCAACGCCATGCATATCACGGCCTCGGTGTTCATCAACGATGACGAGGCGGGGCTGCATCACGATTACGAGATCTGGCTGGAAAAACTGGCCCCCCACGAACCGGTGGCCGGGTATCGGCACAATGTGGGGGAGGACAACGCGGATGCCCACATGAAACGCCAGATCATGGGCCGGGAGGTGGTGGTGGCCGTCACCGGCGGCCGGCTGGATTTCGGGACCTGGGAGCGGATTTTCTACGGCGAGTTCGACGGTCGGAGAAAAAAACGGGTCCTGGTCAAGATCATCGGGGAGTGAGCCATGGTACGGGAAGTCGCTCCGGGGGTGTTTCTGATCACCCAGAAAAAACGGACCCGTTTCGCGCCGTTTTCCGTCAACATCTACGTGATCGCCGGGGAAAACGGGCTGGTTTTCGACGCGGGCATGGGCGGCCGGAAAAACGCCGAGCGGCTGGCCCGGCAGATCCGGGAAATCGAAACGCTGGTCCGGAGCCGGGGTCAGGCCTGCCGGATCACCCGGGTGCTGCCCAGCCACGGTCACTGGGACCATTTCTCGGGCATCGAGGGCCTTAGCCGGCGTCTGGGCCTTGAGGTCCTGGCCACCCCGGCCATGCAGAACACCATCACCTCAAGGGTCCGGTACCGGAAAAGCTTCCGAAAGGAATGCGCCGTCATCGAAACGCCCATGCCCGTTTACCGGCGATGGTCCCGCACCCTGGGTCAGGCCCTGGCGGATGCCCTGTTTTTCGCGGTGTACCGGGTCCGATTCGTCACCGGCCCCGTGACGCTGATCGGAACACCGTCGGTCTTTCACATCGGCGGCCAGGACTGGGAGCTGATGGCCATGCCGGGGCACTGCGACGACGACGTGGTGCTGTTCAACCGCACACGGGGACTGCTGCTCTGCGGCGACATCGTGCTCCGGGCCGTCAACACCTGGCTGGGGCCTCCCCGTTCCGACCTCAGAAAATACATGGCGACCCTTGACCGTCTGGCGGCGCTGCCCGGCCTGTCGCTGATCCTCCCGGCCCACGGAAGCCCGATCGACGAGCCGTATCAGCGGCTGGCCCAGGCCTCGGACCACCGGCGCAAGCGCACCCTTGAAATCATTAACCTGATCAGACAGGCCGGCTCAGACGGCATCTCCTTCGACCAACTGTTCACGCATCTGTATCCGTCCCTCTCGTTCAAGGAACGGTTCCTCGCCCGGGGATGGATTCTTTTGACCCTCCAGTACCTGATCGACGAGCACACGATCGCCCGGCGGATCGTGAACCGGACCCTGGTTTTCCACCTGCCGGAAAAAGCCCGCAAACCGGCGCCGGACGACTGAACGAAGAGCGGGGCCGGGCCGGGGCAATCGCATGTCCTGTTCGAGCACGTGCAGGTTCACGATCACGTGTTGCCGGCATCGTGCTCGTGCTCGTGCTCGTGCTCGTGACCGTAAACGTGAACGTGAACGGCATGATCCGTCCCGCAGGAAGAGGCCCATGTGTTTTAAAGATGACGGCTTCGTAAAAAGTCCGATTTCTGCGTTGCGCTTCATCCCTCGTCACTGCGGCGTACCCTAAGTACGCCTCATTCCTCGGGATTTACGGCGCCTTGAACTCGAACTTTTTTCTTTGCCGTCATGTGATGACTTTTTACGAGTTCATCAAAGATCATACAGGCCATTGTCCTGGGGGCCGGGTCGTCGGTCAGGGCCATCGCATGTCTATCCCGAACGACCCATGGGACAGCGGTCCATGAAATGCCGTGTGTCAGAGATTGACACCCCCCATTTCCTTCGTGTCCTTCAGGGAGCGCAGCGACCGGGTGGTTGAATGGTTTGACCATGTCGAAAACGAGGCGGGGCTCTTTCCGTCACGGCATGGGATGCCCACAGGAGCGTTGCCGTGTGACATGCCCCGCATGTCCGGCGTTCTCTGTGTCTCTGTGTCTCTGTGACTCTGTGAGAGCGATTAAACCGGCGTCTTTGAAGAGGAGGGTCTATGTGATTTCTCACGGAGACACAAAGGCGCAGAGAGGGTGTCGTGTGTGCACGCGGTGTAATTCTTGCCGGCAGGGAGACGTGTTTACGTCGACAGGATTGATCTGAGATCAATCCGCTGAGATTCTCACGAAGGCCGTTTTTTTCTTTTCTTCAAGGATATGAAACATGCGATGACCAGGGCAATCGCATGTCCTGTTCGTTCACGTGCATGTTCACGTTCACGAGCACGAGCACGGCAGGCCGAGACCTACTCGACCGTCTCATCCCACGCCGGTTGAACCGTCTGACGGTTGCGTTCACGTGTTGCCGGCCGTCATCGAGCTCGTGCTCGTGACCGTAAACGTGAGCGGCATGATCCGTCCCGCAGGAAGAGGACCAGGTGTTTTAAAGATCATACAGGCCATTGCCCTTGGGGCCGGGCCGCCGGTTCTTGCTTTGACTCCGGGCGGCCTTTCATGTAACAATGCGCCATCACCGTTTGGCCATCTTGCACACGATAGGGGGGAACGTCCATGGCCCTGACAGACGCATCATCACCCGGCGCCGCAGAAAAAACCCGGCGCGGACACCGACTGCCCGCCGCAGTGTCTGTGCTGGTCGATCTCCGGGTCCTTCTGTTTCTGGCCGCCCTGGGCCTTTGTCTGTTCGAAGGCCGTGTGCCGTGGACGGACATTCTGGACCAGGCCTTGTTCCGGGTCGGCCTGTACCTGAAAACCGTCCCCCAGGATCGTTCCGACCCCGTGATCATCACCCTCCCGCCCGGCACCGCAGCCGCCCTCGAACACGAGCCGGACAGCCGTGAGGATGTTATCACCCTGCTCGAAACACTCAAAAAGGCCGGCCCGTCGGCCATGGCCCTGATTCTCGACGAACCGCCGGTTTTCGCGGCGAACCCGGCGGTGGCCGCCATCTCCGATCACATCCGGGAAGCCATGGCGGCCGGACCGGCCGAGGATCATGCCCCGCTTAAGGACCTGCTCACCTTTACCCGGGCCCGCCTGTTTCGCGGCGAAGCCCTGTGGACCGCCCTGGAACAGACCGAAACCCTGATCGGCCTGACCCATCCCGTCGGAAACGCCCCCGTTCCGACAAACGCCGCCTTCGGGCCGGCCCAGGCGCTCCAAACCAGTCCCGGCAGGGCCGCCGGCCACCGGGACATCCTGCCCGACAGCGCCCTGACCACCCGCATGCCCGACCTTGTTCCGCCGCCGGACGCCCCCCTGCACCGGAATCGCCTGTTCCCGGTCCGTCGCGGCAATCAACAATCGGACTGGCCTCTGATCTGGAAAGAAAGCCGGCTGTTCCTGCCGGATCTGCTGACCCAGATGCTGGCCCGCACCCTGAAAACCCGGGCCGTCTGGGAAGAGGAATCCGGGGTGATGTTCGGTTTCACGTTTATCCGCACGGACCCGGCCGGACTGGTCAAACCCCGTTTCGGGTCCACCGGCCCCTTTGCCCTGACCCTGCCGCGTTACACCATAGACGAAATCCTCAGCTCACGGAACCTGTCCTTTGTGAGCAACCGTCCGGTGTTCATCGGGTCGGCCCGAAGCCCGTCCCTCGGCGCCGCGGCCATGGCCTTTGCTTCCCTGGATGCGGGCGCCGTCAGCGCGGTGCCCCGGCAGGCGCTGTTCCTCGGCAAGGCCCTGATTCTGGTCCTCTTTTTGTATCTGATCATCCTGGTGCCCCTTTTCCGGCCCGGGACGGCCCTCATTGTGTCGACAACGCTTGCGGCGGGCCTGATTCTCGGCCAGATGGGCGTCCACCTGATCACCGACGGGTATCTGCCCCTGGCCCTGCCCCTGGTCTTCCTGGTTTTCGGGCACACGGCGGCCCGAATCCGTCAGCGCGTGCACACCCGGCTGAGCGCCCTCGATCACCGGGCCCAGACCGCGCTGTTCGAGCTGGGGCGCTTTCAGTACGAGCAGAGCCGCTACGACCAGGCCTTCGACACCCTCCGGGGCTGCCGCCCCGACGAACCCGTCCTCGAACTGCTTTACAAGCTGGGGGTCTCCCTGGAGCGCAAACGCCAGTTCGACAAGGCCGCCGCCGTGTTCGCCTTTATCGCGGACCGTCGCCCCGCCTACCGGGACGCCGGGGAACGGGCCGGGCAGCTGGCCCAGCTCCTGTTCGGCCGGACCACCACCGGCCAGACCCTTGCGGCCCCCGCCCAGAACCTGAGCCGGACCGTTCTCGGCCGGTATGAAATCGAACGTGAGCTGGGCCGGGGCGCCATGGGCGTGGTCTACCTGGGCCGGGATCCCAAGATCAACCGGATGATCGCCATCAAGACCATGGATGTGACCCAGACCTTCGAAGGCCGGTTCGACGAGGTCAAAGACCGGTTCTTCCGGGAAGCCATGGCCGCCGGACGGCTGAACCACCCGTCCATCGTCACCATCTACGACGCCGGCGAGGAGCAGGACCTGGCCTTTATCGCCATGGATTACGTGGAAGGCAAGCCCCTGAACGAGTTCAACCGTCCCGACACCCTGCTGCCGGTCCCCGTGGTGTTCCGCATCATGGCCCAGGTGGCCGATGCCCTGGATTACGCGCACAAACAGCAGGTCATCCACCGGGACATCAAACCGGGCAACATCATCTACAATCCCGCGAATCACGTCGTCAAGGTCACCGACTTCGGCATCGCCCGCATCGCCGACATTTCGAGCACCCGGACCGGCGTGGTGGTGGGCAGCCCCTCGTTCATGGCCCCGGAGCAGCTCAAGGGACAGGCCATCGACGGCCGGGCGGATATCTTCAGTCTGGGGGTCACCTTCTACCAGCTTCTGACCGGCGTGCTGCCGTTCAAAGGCACGGACCTGGCCAGCCTGGGCTACCAGATCACCAGCGTCAAGCACGCCCCGGCGTCCAGCCTCCGGCCCGATCTCCCGAAAATTGCCGATTCGATCATCGACAAGGCCCTGCAGAAAAATCCGGCCAGTCGCTACAAAACCGCCGGGAGCATGGCCCGCTCATTGAGAACCGGGATGAACGCGGATCTTCCGGGCTAACCCTGTGCCCCTTTTTTCCCATGTTGTTTTTTTAAGCGTTCTGGTATACTTTTGGACATTATTGTTTCGCATGTTCCCTGCATGCCGACGACATCCAGTCACAGACGATTGTCTTGTCACCCGCACGACACAGACACGACCCGCATTGACCCGACACGGAGAGACGTATGAAAAAGAAAGCGTTGCTGCTTGGGGCCGGCGGCCCCCTGGGAGGCCTGGAAGCCGGAGCCCTCATCGCCCTTGACGAAATGGGCGTCCGGTTTGATGTCATATCCGGCGCCTGCATCGGATCGGTCCTGACCCTGGCCTATACCAGCCCGGCCCGGGGCATGACCGGCCGGGAGGCCCTTGAAATGTGGTGCAATGCCTCGGGCCTGTCCGATGCGATCTATCATTCGATCTGCCCATCCAACTACAAGGTCTTCCAGAAAAACGCCGGGATGCTGAACCCCCTTTCCGACGCCTTTATACGGATAATGACGGGTGCAAACCCCCTGTTCAGCCTGGACCCGTCCAACGACATCCAGCGGCTGATCAGCGACCTGTTCCTGTTCAATCTCACCGCCCTGACCCCGGGATTTCTTTTTCCCTTTCAGTCGTCCATCAGCCGGATCGCCCCCTTTCTTGAAAGCTTCATCGACTTCGACAACCTGAAAAACGCGGACAAGGACATCTACATCAACGCCCTGAACGTTACCGATCAGAGGATCGAGATTTTCAACAAGCACCAGATCACCATGCAGCACCTGATCGCCGGGTCCTCGCTGTTCTTCATCTGCCCCCAGCAGTGCATCGACGGGAAATGGTACGGGGAAGGCTCGTACGTGGACAGCCTGAACTACAAGGGGCTTCTCGAGGAGGAAAAAGAGGTCGACACCATCGTGATCATGAACATCCTGAACAAGAAGGCCCTGATCCGCACACCCCACAGTTTGTACGACGCCTACAATCTGTCGATCATGTTGCCCTTTATAACCATCGCGGAAGATGATACAAAGCTGTTTGAAGCCAAGCACAAGGGGAGCCGAACGCTTCTGAAGGTGGGGTTTACCATTCCCGAAAAGCACGCACCGTACGTCATGGACTGGAGCGCATCGAACTTCCGGGTTCTGCGGGACATCGGCTATGAGGCGGGGATGGCGTTTTACAAGGAAAATAAATCATTGCTGACTTAGACGTCGAGGTGTTTATGAACCCGAGGTATCGACTTGTCCTGACAGTCCTCTGGACTCTGATCGTGATTTGGGGGCCGAATCCGGCCGTTGCCGGGCCGCTCAGGCTCGGATACATCGAGTTTCCGCCCTTTACCTATACCGACGGGCATGACACGCCGGCGGGCATATTTATCGATCTGGCCAATCACATCTTTCCGGATGCGGGACTGTCGTTCACCGCCGAATCCTATCCGGTCCGGCGCCTTGCCGAATACATCGGCAGCGGCGACCTCGACGTGTGGATGGGACTCAAAACCCTGCCCGAATTCGAAGGCAAGGCCTTCATCGGCAAAACGCCCATTGCCGCCCTGGTTCTGAGGGCTTACACCCGGGGGAAAAAACCGCCCATAAGGGTCAAGGAGGACCTGATCGGGAAATCCATCATCGTGATGCGGGGCTACAGCTACGGCGGCTGGATCACCTACATCGAAGACCCGGCCAATCAGATCAACCACATCAAGGCCAACAAGCACGAAGCGGCCTTCAACATGCTCAGGGCCAACCGGGCCGACTACCTGCTGGATTACAAGGAACCCTCGGACATGGCCCTCCAGAGTGTCAGCATTCCCGACCTGTCGTTCAACCAGATCTCGGCCCTGCCCTGTTACATCGTGATCTCCCGGAGCACCCCGGACGGCCAAAACATCCTGGACCGTCTCGAAGCGAGCTATCACAAGCTCAGGCAAGCCGGCGTGATCGCCGACCCCCAGGTCGCCGGGGAGTGAGCTGTGGACGCCCCGCGCCCTGAACCCGCCGCGTCACCCGGCCCGGACAAGAAGGCGGCCCCCAAAGGACGGTCCATCTCCTTTCTGCTGACCACCAGCCTGATCCTGACGGTCACTCTGGTCTCCTGTGTGTCGATCTTTTCCAATTACCTGGATGTCAAACGCAAATCCCGCATCGAGCTCGAACGACTCCTGGATCGGAGCGCCACGGCCCTGGCCGAGATCCTGCAGGTCCCCCTGTGGACCTACGACCAGGAAACCATCGAAAACATCGGCAACCTGTATGCGGACAACGAAGACATCGTGGGGCTCACCATCATCGATTCTCTGGGAAAATCCCTGTTTCACATGGAAAAACCCGATCCGGGCGAAACATTCTCGGAAAGCCGCGAGGTCCTGTTCGACACCAAGCTGGCCGGTCTGGTCCGGGTGTCCCTTTCTTCGAAAAAATACCGGGCCGCCATCAAGCAGCTCCTGCGGTCAGGCATCATCACCATGCTGATCAACCTGTCGGTGCTGATCCTGATCACCGGCTTTCTGCTGCGCCTGTTCCTGGCCAAGCCCCTGTCCCAGCTCAGTGAAATCGTCAACTCCTATGCCTCGGGCAATTACGAGGACCGGCGCTCCCAGCTGCCCTACATCGAATTCCAGCCCGCGGTGGACGTGATCCGGTCCATGGGCGTTAGGATCACCCAGCAGATCAAGGAACTCCGGGACGCTGAAAAAAAGTTCCGCAGCATCTTTGAAAACGCCGTCGAAGGCATCTTCCAGATCACGACCCGGGGGACCTTTGTCAATGCCAACCCCTCCCTCGCCCGGATTCTGGGATACTCATCGCCCGAGGATCTGACGGCAACCGTCT
>NZ_BAAHXV010000066.1:0-8222 GCF_054657895.1 Desulfatiferula olefinivorans
TTAAAAGCAAGTGATAATGGTTACCCATCAATACATAGGCATGAATCTCGATATTGAAACGGGCCGACATCTCTTCAAGGAGTCCCAGGAACAACGTCCGGTCGTCATCTGATCCATATATATCCTGACCGCCATTCCCCCGTGACATCACATGGTATATTGCATTCGAATATTCTATTCTCCATTGTCGTGCCATAAGACGCTTTATACACAATAGTTCATAGCAAGTCAGTCATAATCAATAATCAAGGTTTGACCACTTTTATTCCCGGAACGGCAGATGTTTCAAACACCGTTCAACGACTGTCTTTCTGGAGCCGATATTCAACAGGACACATCCGTAACCTGTTGATCGATCGTCACTTTACATTAAAAAACGCACGCATTTTAGACGCTTCTTCCGCCGGGGTGCTGCCAAAGAAACGTTTGAATTCCCGGCTGAATTGGGATGCGCTTTCATAACCGACTTCATTGGCGGCCGTGCCGGCATTCAAGCCGTCCTGGGCCATCAGCAACCGTGCCTTGTGCAGGCGTATGCTTTTCAGATATTGCAGCGGCGATGCGGCGGTGACGGCCTTGAAGTTGCTATGAAACGACGACACGCTCATATTGGCTTCACCGGCCAGGGTTCCGATGTCAAGTTCAGCGTTAAAGTCTGTGTGCATCCGTTTCAGGACTTTGGCAATTTGCCCGAAACGGCTGTGCCGGGCTGCAAGCAATCGTAACGCACTCCCTTGATCGCCGCACAGGACCCTGTAGATGATTTCCCTGACGATCTGCGGCCCCAGTATCCGGCCATCCTGAGGATGGGAGAGGCATTCCAGCAACCGGATGGTAGCGCCGGCCAACTCATCGGTCAGCGGCGTCGAGTAGATCCCCCGGAGAACCGAACCGGACAGCAGGCTGCTGTCGTCCATCTCAAGTAACAGTTCGCTTACGATCGTCGCATCGACGCTGATATAGACGGCCAGCAAGGGTTCGTCAGGACTCCCCATGGTTTCGCATTCAAGGGGAAGAGGAACGGATAACACCAGATAGTTGTAGGGATCATAGGTGTAGACCTCGTCTCCAAGGTATCCGAGCTTCCGTCCCTGGGCGACGATGACGATGTTTGGCTCATAGACCCAGGGGCTCCTCGGCATGTATTGGTTGGACCTGAAAAACCGGACATTCCTAAGGGCTGATTTGGTAAACCATTCCTTTACCGCCAGGGGCTCCAATAATTCCACAAGCCTTTTCTTTTCGTTGATATCTGTGTCCATGGCCATGCTTTAACCCTTTCATTTTTATAAAACCGGAGAATATATCCCAAATATCAGCCATTTTAACAATAATAATATGAATGGCTGTAGAATCAGGCAAGACTTTAGGATGAACGTGTATTGCCGTCCGGTGCAAAGCGTTATAATTTAGGCCACATGAAAACAGTATCCATCACGCAAACATAAAGGAGTTTTTCATATGCTGGATTTTAATGTTTATAACCCGACGAAGATCATCTTCGGCAAAGGACGTATTGCCGATATTTCAAAGGAAATACCCAAAGACGCCAGGGTGCTGATCACCTATGGGGGCGGCAGTATCAAACGCAACGGCGTTCTTGACGAGGTGAAGGCCGCCCTTGGCGGATACAGCCTGACGGAGTTTTCAGGTATCGAGCCCAATCCGACGTATGAGACCTTGATGCGGTGTGTTGAGCTGGTGAAGTCTGAACGTATTGATTTTATACTGGCTGTCGGTGGCGGATCGGTCATCGACGGAACAAAATTTATTGCCGCAGCAGCACTCTTTCACGGAGAACCCTGGGACATTCTTCTGAAATACGGTTCGAATATCCGTCAGGCCATACCGTTTGGTACGGTATTGACACTTCCGGCAACCGGATCGGAAATGAACAACGGCGCGGTGATCACCCGTCAGTCCGTGCAGGCCAAACTGCCCTTTTTCAGCCCGTCCGTCTTTCCCCGGTTTTCGGTGCTGGACCCGGAGAAAACCTACACGCTGCCGGTCAGACAGATCAGCAACGGTGTCGTCGATACCTTTGTCCACATTATCGAACAGTACCTGACCTATCCCGTGGATGGAAAGGTTCAGGATCGACTGGCCGAGGGCCTGCTGCTGACGCTGATTGAAGAAGGGCCACGGGCGCTTGCGGAACCTGAAAATTATGCTGTCCGGGCCAACCTCATGTGGTGCGCCACCTTAGGCCTGAATGGATTGATCGGTGCAGGCGTTCCCCAGGACTGGGCCACCCATATGGTCGGTCATGAAATCACAGCCATGCATGGTGTGGACCACGCGCAAACCCTGGCCATTGTTTTGCCATCCATGCTGACCGTTCGCAAACAGGAAAAACGAGAGAAACTTCTTCAATATGCGGAACGCATCTGGAAAATTCGTGAGGGCAATGACGATCAGAAAATCGATGCCGCCATCGACAAGACCCGTCTGTTTTTCGAAACGATGAAGATCAAGACACGGCTGAGCGATTACGGCATCACCGCCCACAGCATTCCCGTGCTGGTGTCACGGCTCGAACAGCACGGCATGGTCAAACTGGGCGAAAGACAGAACGTAACCCCAGAACTCGTTCGCACGGTCCTTGAGCTTAGCATATAAGAAGGACTCAAAAAGGACGAGTTAAATTTGTTATAAGAGTTGAATTCAAACTTACCTCCGTGTCAGATGCATAACCCATGCTTTGGGGCGGCACGCCCCTCGCCGTCCCCAACAGCAGAATGTTATGGCGTGCATCCAGTAAATACGGATTTTAGATGCTCAACTATCTTTTTAGTATTGTCGTCTTTATTTTCGAGAAACATCAAAAACATCAAGATCAAGGGACAGGTTGATTCTGTTGTTTGAACTGCGATTTGAAGGTCGGGGTGCATTCCAAAACTACTGCAAGAACCGCAGATGAATTGAAGGCAAAGGCGATTTCTCATCTGAAAAAGCTCCAGAAGCTGCCGAGCCGTGTTAAAAATTACTTCAAACACCCGAAGATTGCCTATGCAGCCCAATGTTGATGTATTCAATTGCCGGTTTAATAATATCAAGCTCCCTAACCCTGGCCCTTACCCGGATGAGGCTTCCAGGAAGGTTTTTGCCTCACGGCTTCCATCCCTCCTGCCTTTGCGGGATTCGGTTCTTTGTTGGTAAGGCTTCATACCCTTGCCGGATGCACCGGCAAACGCATGCCTCCTAAAGTACCGACAGGAGAAGTCGGGTTTGGTCGGGACCGACTGGCCCTCCAAACAGCCAATAATGCGACACCGTGTCGCACAACAACGTGCCCTTCACACGGCGGGAGACGAATTACAAAAACCGGCAGTAGAAAGATAACAAACGAATAATAATTAAAGTTAAAAACCCGCACACTATCCGTACTCGGTGTGCAAGGGGCTTGTTCTATTGTTCATCTCTGAAAAAAGAATCATCGGGATCTATCACATACAGCCCGTCAATAATTTTTCCAAAAATCAGGTTGTCACCTTCTATTATATAAATTCCTTCTATAGATACTGGCGTATTGTCGTAATAAACAGTGAATATAAAAGTTGTTGCAGTATCTCCGGATAGTGTTTGAACATTGTTACCAATGGTATAAGTTCCGTTAACTAAATTGGCTATACAATAATCTGCCTCACAATTAGTCCCTTCATACTGACATTTGATAAAATTAAATCGGCCATTATCATAAAATACATATGAATTTACATAAGAATCAAATTGAAAATTACTATCTTCTGATAAATTACATTGACTTCTCCAGGCACCTAATAATGGATATGAAATGTCATTAGAATCACCTGAACAACTCAATAAACAAATAGCAGCGATCAAGATTAGGTTTGTTTTCAATTTATTCCTAAACTAGAGCGTATGCTTCACCGGCTATGTGGCGAATCGTACGCCGGGAAGATTGACGAAAAAGGTCGAAAAACTAAAGACTTACAAAATGGCAAGCTGCAACCCGGTCCGGTGGAAGCAATTGTTCGGTTATGATACAGCCTTTATATATTCTTAATAAATTTACTTACTTTTTTGTTATTAATAGAATCTTCAATCCAAACGTCTAAAATCCATTCATTTTTTCCTACGACACGGTTGATAACATCAAACTTCACATTGTATAGCATGTTTTTTTGAAACTTTGCTTCAAGTAAAAAAACAGAGCCCTCATCGAAATACTCAACATCGACGACCACTTTATGGAGGCCTGGACTGATAGAGACACTGGAATATTTTGGTTTTCTCATTTTAAATGCCATGTAACCATCAGGAATTATATTTAAATATGTGTCGTCAACTTTAATAATTCTAATGCCGTCAGTAGGTTTAATAAATGCAACATCATTACCTATATACAATGTGTATAAGCCATGTTTAGATGTGCAACCAATTCCAATATACAGATATGCCAATATGCTGAAATAAAACAATTTTTTTAAATGATTATTATTCATTGCACCACTTCATTTAAAGCCGAAACCATGGTTCACGGGGCCTGAAACACAACGGCAGGTCCCGTGCAGCCATTTGTTCTCATACATTCAATTACTTTCTATACATATCATATTATTAATTATTTCAACTTCACCGTTAATACCGCCTCGACTATCAATTAAATATCTAAGTTCATATGCCAGAGAATTACAGAGTGAGTCATTATATGTAACTTTGTAGTCGCCATCTATCGAATAGATATTCGATAATCCATTAAGATTCTCAAGGTTATCATTATCCCAAACACTAAGATATCCATCTATATTAATTAGATTTTCTAAACCATCAACCGTTGTTAGGGAATCATTATCCCAAATATTTACAAATTTACCAATATAGCTAAGATTTTCAAAACCAGTAAGATCGGTTAATCCTGTTCGTATTAGCTCAAAGCTACCTGTGTTTTGTACTAATAGGGGAAAATTAACTTTAGTAATATTTGGTTGATTTCCTATGATAAAACCACCGGTAATTGTTAAATTAGATAATGCATCAATGTTTTTCAATTTAATATTATTGAAAATATAAACATTGCCTTCCACTATTGTTAAACATTCAAGGCCAGAAAGATCTTCTAATTCGGTTTGTTGAATTATTAAGTTACCTTCAATTTTTGAATAGCCAGATAAATTGTTTAAATCTTCAACGTCATAAACGATGTAATTTCCATTATATACACGCTCTTCTGCAGAAAAATTAAAATTTGAAAAATCATTATCTTTTGTTTGATAATTAACTTGAACATTAATTTGTTCAGGATAAAAATCAAAACATATCGGTTGAGGCGTAATGACGTATTCTCCTGATTTTTTAGAATGTACATCAAAACAATATTCGCCATTACTTGATGTTATTGTTTTTGCCGAAGCATCCCCACTTAACACAACTTCAACACCCGAGAGTGGTTCACCATTTAAAGTTATTTTTCCACTAACCTTACATCCTACGAATGAAAATAAAGATAATGTTAACGCTATCGATACAAATAATTTTTTCATAAACGAGCCTCCATGTATTTTTTTAAAATAATTAATATTTCAAATGAAAACATTTGAGATAAGACACTGAAAAAAACACCAACTTTTTACCATCGAAACTCAAACGCAAAATTATGCGCAACACACTTTTATTTTTAGAGCTAAATAATCAAAAAAAATTATTTGTTCGCATGCAAGAAACGCACCTTATGCCGCTGTGTGGCAATAATGATGTAAATATAAATACATAGAATAAATACGTAACTTGCGTTAAATTTTATTATTACATATTCTTCTTACGTTTAAGTATTTTAATAGATAAATGTGGTAGTTTTTGTAATATGGTAATTAGTGGCCAGATGATTCATCAGAAGTGATTTAGGCCTAATTTTTAACCTTTTTTCATGGTTCCATTGTTTAATCCTGAAGAATTAAAATACTTTACATCTCAACAGTAAAAATTGCTCAGAAGGTCACTTTTTAAAAACGTAAGAACGTTTTGGTTAGCAGCGCAACTTTTTGCACCTGCTGAATTTTATTTACCTCTTAATTATATGTTTAATATCCAAATTTTCAGTGAATCATAAAATACAGCAATGCCAATAATTGGTATTATGAAAAACAACAGACAAACAACACGAAGCCTACTCATTGTTTGAGGTGAATCAGCACATGAGCTCTTTTTCCATAGAATAATCTCTGCAATAAACCAAAATAAAATGACATACGCCGCCTCAATTAAGTGGTTTCCTGCTAAGCCAGTGCAAGGGGCTTGTTCGCGTCAAAATGTTCATAATGAAAAAATATATTTGAATTTTTTATAATTTGCCGTATATTAATTGTAGTGCAATTGTCAATACAATATAGGAGCTTATTATGGCAAAAACAGCAATCATTCAAACCCGTGTTGATCCAACAGTAAAACAAAATGCTCAAATCATATTAAATAAATTAAATATTTCGATGTCAGAGGCTATTTCAATTTACCTGTCTCAAATAACCTTACATAATGGAATCCCATTTGAAATAAAACTGCCCAATGATGTCACCGAAAAAGTCCTAATGGATTCGGAAAATGGACAAGGTCTACATAAAGTTGATTCCATTGATGATTTATTTCAGGATCTTGATAGTTGAATATCCATTACACAACTCAATTTAAAAAGGATTACAAGAGGCTCAAGAAGCAAAACAAAGACCTTTCAAAATTGAGAACCGTTCTCGAAAAGCTATGCTCGGGTAAACTATTGGAACCAATCTATCGAGATCATCCCCTATCAGGAAACTGGAAAAATCATCGGGATTGTCACATTGAACCCGACTGGATTTTAATCTACCGAATCACATCTGAAGACTTATACCTCGAAAGAACCGGATCACACTCTGATCTATTCAAAAAGTAGCTAATCCAAAACGCTCCAAGTCAGGGGGCGCATGGTCGAGTAGGCCGAAGGAACCTCCCCCTCAGCCTCTCACAGAACCGTACGTGAAACTCTCGCTTCATACGGCTCCTCCTGTCCAACGTTTCACTTTTCAGCTCTATGCGGTCCAATGTGGGAACCAGCTCGGATTCATTTGCCTTGCACGGTTTATTCGATTGGCCGCCTGTGTTAATGTTTTCAGTTGTTTGTACTTAGCTTTCGCCCATCGGCTCAAACGCTTGTCAAAATGAAAAAGGACATTCCGGATGATACTTTTTCCAAACAGTCCGTAATACGATAGCCAGCCTCTCAGCCGGGCTTGACTGTATTCCCGGATATCCGTTAGCTCCTCATGGCGCCAATACTTCCAAGGCCAGCTGTTGATTTCCTGGCGTATCCGTTTTGCCGCTTTCTGACTTACGGCCGCCATGAAAAACAATCCCTGCTTGCCTTGACCCGTCTTGACCCAACGGGGTCTGAACGTATAGCCGAGAAAATCGAAGGTCACCTTTTCATAATTGAACTTGCTTCGACCTCCTTTGCAAAATGCGATCTTTGTCTTTACGGGATGAAGTTGGAGGCCGCATTGCTCAAACCTTTCTTCCAGCCGTGACTTTAAATCCAGAGCTTCACGTTCGCTGACACAATGACATACAATGTCGTCGGCATATCGCTCAAACTGAATTCCAGGCCAATTCTTCACCACCCATACATCGAACACGTAATGCAGGTAGAGGTTCGCCAGAAGAGGACTGATGACGCCCCCTTGCGGTATTCCTTTCCGTTTCTCCTCAAGGCGTCCGTCTCCGTGTTGCACCGGTGCCGTCAGCCACCTTCTGATGTACATCAGTTGCCATGGTTCTTTGACGTGCTTCATGACTGCCTTCATAAGCCGGTCATGGTCTATTTCTTCAAAGAAGCCTTTGATGTCCATATCCAGTATCCACCCTCGGTTTTCACATCGTTTCTTGGCTGTTATCAACGCATGATGCGCTGACTTGCCGGGACGATAACCATAGGAGTCCGGATGAAAGTGTCTCTCCAGTTCCGGCTCAATCTGAATCTTGACGACCATTTGCGCTATCCGATCCGATACCGTGGGAATTCCCAGTGGCCGGATACCCCCATCCGGTTTTTCGATCTCTACTCGCATAACCGGCGGAGGTTGATAGCTGCCCGACGACATTCTGTTCCAAAGCTTGTAAAGGTTGTTGTCGAGATTCTTCTCGAAATCAGTCAGTGACTGAGAATCGATCCCATAACCACCTTTGTTCGCTTTGACTCGTTGAAATGCATCATAGAAAACATTTATCGGAAT
>NZ_BAAHXV010000067.1:0-7504 GCF_054657895.1 Desulfatiferula olefinivorans
AAAAAATTATGAGGAAAATCTGAATTTTATACACTTGAAAAAAATTGATTGGTATTCTGGATTGATCAAAAGGGACATGAAGATCAACGGCGGCCTCTCAAAAGACATGTGTTGACATTGTCAACATTTTACTGTAAACGATGTTGACAATGAAAACATCGACTGACGCACATTCTCTTTCGTCGTATCACCACGGCAATCTCCGGCGGGCGCTCATCGACGCGTCCCTGGCGCTGATCGCTGAAAAAGGCATGAAGGCCCTGACTATCCGGGAGGCGGCGCGGCGGGCCGGGGTCAGCCATGCGGCGCCCTACCGCCATTTCACGGACAAGGAGGATCTGCTCTGCGCTGTGGCCATCGAGGGGTTCGACATGGTGATCGCCGATACCAAACGGCGGTTCGAGGCTTGCGGGAACGATGTGCTCAAGCGATTCCAGCAAAGCGGGCTGGCCTACATCGATTTTGCCGCCGCCCAGCCGTCCCACTACCGGGTGATGTTTTCAGCGGGCGAGCACCGGCTGAGGGACGATCTCAATCAGCGGGCCGGCCAGGCCTTCGGCATCCTTTACGACTGCATCGTCAGCGGCCGGCGCGAGGGCCTGATCCGAAACGGCGATCCCTTCGAGCAGGCCATGGCGGCCTGGTCTCTGGTCCACGGCCATGCCATGCTGATCATCGACGGATTTATCACCGATCCGTCGGATCGGCTCAAATACGTAATCACCGAGGCCCTTTACCAGGGGCTTCGATGCGACTGAACCATCTAAAAAAGGGGCGATTATGACCGACACCATCTACAAGAAACTGGCCGGGGTGCTCGACACCCTTCCCAACGGGTACCCGCAGGCGGAAAACGGCGTGGAGCTCAAAATTCTCAAAAAAGTCTTCACGCCCGAAGACGCCGAAATCTTCTGCGATCTCCGGCTGACCTTCGAAACGCCCGAGCAGATCGCCAAACGCAGCGGGCGGCCTCTGGAGGGGCTGGAGGACAAACTGGTATCCATGTGGCACCGGGGCCAGATTTTCGGGGTGGATTTCGGCACCGTGAAAATGTTCAAGATGCTGCCCTGGGTCATGGGCATCTACGAATTCCAGCTCAAATACATGGACAAAGAATTCGCCGAAATGTGTGAGGAGTACGCCGCTACCTTCGGGCCCCAGTTCTTCGAGAACCAGCCGCCGCTGATGCAGGTGTTGCCCATCGAGGAGGAAATCGACGCCGAACACTCCCAGATGGCCCTGCCCTACGAGCGGGTGTCAGGCATCATCGAAAAAGGCCAGTCCTTTGCCGTCAACGACTGCATCTGCAAAAAGGAAAAGGAACTTCTGGGCAAGCGCTGCGACAAGCCCATGGAGGTCTGCCTGGCCATCGCGCCGGTGCCCGGCATCTTCGAAAACCATCCCCTGGGCGCCCGGCCCATCACCAAGGAAGAAGCCTACGAGGTGCTTAGAAAATCCGAGGAAGCGGGCCTTGTCCATCTGACCAGCAATTATCAGCACGGCCACATCTACATCTGCAACTGCTGCGGTTGCTGCTGCGGTGTCCTTCGGTCCATCAACGACCTGGGTATCGACGCGGGCCTTGTGGTCAACGCCCATTATTACGCGGTGATCGACACCGATGCCTGCGTCAGCTGCGGGCTGTGCAAGGATGAGCGTTGCCAGGTCGGCGCCATCGAGGAAACCGACGACGCTTACCGCATCATCAAAGATAAATGCATCGGATGCGGGGTCTGCATCTCCACCTGCCCGTCCGAGGCCATCAGCCTGATGCGCAAAAATCCCGACGAGATCGTCAAGCCCCCGGCCGGAGAAACCGAATGGTTCCAGATCCGGGGCGGCATGCGGGGCGTGGATTTCAAGCCTTACGCCTAGGTCGGATTCAACCTTTCAAGGAGGCATGGGGCCAGGCCGAACATGGCCGGGCCCCGGCCTCCGTCCCCGGTCCATGCGGCCCCGGCAACGTTTGTCTCGCATTCACGGTAGCCCCGAGAGGGTCGGCTGCCCAGATCAATCCAGCACCCTCCCCTGGGCCGGTTTCATGGGCTTCCGCTCGACGGGTGCCGCCTGAATTTTTGAGTCCTTCCCCATCGCGGCCACACTATCTCCGGTCTCGGGATGAACGAAATCCTGCTCGTTCAGCCTTGTGTAGATCATGGTTTCCAGGCCGGGAAGCAGATCCGCGTCATAACCCAGAATAATGGCCCATTGTTTCCGGATCGGTTCGTAGTACAGGGTTTCAGGTCCTTGCCGGAGGACGTTCTGTCCGTATTTGTTTTTCAGTTCAGTCTCGAGGCAGCGGTCCCGGAACAATCGAAGCCCGAAGGCGTTGAGGTAGGGCAGAAGATAGGGATTGCCGGTCCATTCCGGCCCGAACATCAGCTTTTGGGCTTCTTTGAGCGGCTCACGGCTTTCGGTCTGCCAGGCGATTTCAGCCTGGGCCAGTGCGCGGATCACCTGTAGCATCTCTGTGATGTGGCTCGAGGCCAGATAGGGGAAACGCTTTTCGCGGTCTTTCCACACCCGGCTTGAATCAAACAGGGGCTCCGCCCGGTCCATGCCGAACAAAGCCAGATTGGGACGGCCGGCCAGCAGGGCAACCTGGGCAAACTCCACCCAGTACGCGGGGTCGTCTTTTTTGGAATCATAAAGGCCGTGAAGCACCAGACCGTAATACCTTAACGGAATCTTTTCCGCATACATCCAGGTCCAGGCCCGGGTGTCGTAAAGATAACGGGCATGGGAGCGGATCAGCCGCTTCATCTCCATGTCCCCGATATCGGTAAGGCCGGCCTTGAACGCTTTGATCACCGTTTGAATGCCCGCCTCTGCATCCGGATTGTCGGGAACCGTCATCTGGGAGAGCCCCTTGAGTGTCATGAGGTAGTCAAAGGGTCCGTCACAGACGAGCAGGGCCCGGCTGATGGAGCTCACCTTGCCGCCGTTGTCGCGGTAGACCACAAAGCTGGATGTCGGATGTTTGGGAACGGGAATCTGTTTCCCGTCGATACCGACCCGTTTTAACGAATCAAAGCTGTCGTGATATTCGGAAAAAGTGGGCAAACGCCAAGTGGAAACCCCTTTGAACTGTTTGTTGTTGATTTCGTTTTTCCAGTCAAGGGCCCGGTCATAGGTCAGATCGGGAAGCCTTATCTTGCTTTTCCAGTACCAGCTGTGCCGCGTTTCTTTCATCCACATCAGGTTGTAACGGGTATCGTAAACCAGATCCCCGGACACCCGGTGCGGTCCGTTTTTCTCTCCCTGCATGCATTCCTGCCGGTTTTTCTCAAGGATAAACCCCAGGCAGCCGGAATGGGCAAGGCCCAGACTTTTTGACTGGACAACGGCAAGGTTGTAAACCGCCATACCGTCGTGATCCCAGGTGGTTCCGACTGAAACGTCGCCTTTGAAGCACTGTCCGGGTACGGAGGCGATGGGCTTGCCGTTGACGGCAAAGGAAATCGTCCCGGCTTTTCGGGAGATCGAAAGGGTGTTGGCAGCCCTGGGATTGACCCCGTCGACATCTTTCATGTATTCGTGTTTCCGCCTGTCCCTGCGGTCGACCACGTCATAGCGGAGATTCCCTGCCGGATACACCGACAGTTTTGCCTCGCCACAATCCAGGCAGCCCTTTTGAGCCGAACCGATCCGAAGATAGACGCCGCCGCTTTTACCCAGAGGCTCCAGGGTTGCCGACACCGTCCAGTCGCCGGTCCAGTCCACATCCACCGGTTCGATCACCGTGGCCTGTCCGCTGTTTTTGATGCGGTACCTGCCGTTTTCAAGGGTTCTCTGCCCGTCAAGGGGCCAGTTCCGGCTGTTGTCGGTAAAGTTTTCCACAAAGACGTGTTTGTCCGTGGGCTGAACCTCCATGACCGGCGGATAATACGCCGCAGGGGGTTTCTCAGGACCGGCCTTTCGGGGCGACAGTGTCACGCAGCCGCTGAGCAGCAGGACACAGACAATGATGACGATGGGTTTCAAACGATTCACGTGATCTCTCCTTTTTCATTATTCCTACGGCTTCGGCCCGGTCACCACGATGACTTTACGGGCCCGGGCGGTACGGCCTTTGGCATCGGTCACCTGTACGGTGACAACGGCTTTTTTACGGCCTTTGACCTTGCCCGCCGTCAGAACCGGATGCCGTGAAAGCCCCTGGTGCCGGATGGTCAGGAATCCCGCACTGGACCTGCACCGGATCGCGACAGGCTCAAACCCCATCGGCGGGTAAATGGACGTGTTTGCCGACTGCCCGGATGTCATGCTGTCGGGCGCATCGATGGACATGTCGTATCCGTTGATGCGAAAGGAGGCCGACTCTTCGGCAAACCGGCCGTCCGGCGTTTGAATTTTTGCGGTGAACACGATTCTCTGGCCGGCCTTGAACCGAGCCGTGTCGGCCGCAATCCCCACACGCTGGACATCTCCGGGTTTTCGCGGGCGATCGATTGTAACCTGATCAAGAATCTGGCCGGTTTTTTCATCTCTGGCCGTCAGCGTAACGGTGACGGTGTCGATGCCCTGGACCAGGGTGTAATGGGCATAAAGAAACAGGGGGTCATCCACAAAAACGTTCCGGTGATGGGACTGGCTTTCTTTGTCGGGTGTTGCCAAAACGCGGGTGACGGCAACGGCTTTGCGCACCGAAACGGGAAAGAAGGCGGTTTCCTTCGATCCGGGACGGGACGGTGCCTCACAGGTAAACACCACCCGGTAGTCTCCGTCCTTAACGTTGTCCATCACAAAACGGAAACGACTGGTTGCTTTGCCGCCCTTTTCATAGATCTTCTCGTTTTTTTCGATTCCCGGAAGAATTTCACCGTTCATGGTTTCCACCTGCCAGGAAACATGGGACATCACCCCGGACGGCATCACAGGGCGCCTGAACTCCGCTTCGAAAGCAAGAATCTGTCCATTTTGAACCGCCGCGCCGGGAGACAGCGCCGGCCCGTCGTATGTCCCCATACGACCTGTAATGTCAAGGGGCTTTCGAACCATTTCGATGGTCAGTGGAACGCGAAGAGATTCCCTGTTTCCATACCCGCTTTCGGCAATCAGAATCAGGTCATAGCGGCCGTCTTCGGGCAGCGGAAGTTCCCCGATGCCGTGCACGACACCGCTTTGTGTCTTCAAGTCCTTATAGACGGCTTCCGAAACGAAATCGTCATGCCGCTCCAGAGAGATATTGGCGCGGTAGGTGGTGACGGGAGACCCTTTGAACGAATAGTCAACCTTGAGCTTCCCGGATACGGGCACGGCCTCTGCATGAAGATCCCTGGGCGGCGCGAGTGCCGTCATGGCCTTTTTGACGGCCTTTTGCGTTTCTTTTTCCAGTTGTTTTTTGACGCTTGCCGCATGGGCGGCCAGGGCTTTTTCAAACCTGAATTTCAGATCCCTGCCCTGGGTGCGCACCACGTCCTTCAAAAACAGGTGAAACACAGGCCGGGGGGTTTTGGGGTCTGACCCGATGAGCCGGCGAATCCGGGCCGGATTCCCGCCCCCGGCAAGATCGATCACCACGGCATGACTGTGCTGCCAGATATTTTCATAATACCGGGTTTCAACGGCTTCCATGTCGTGTTTAAGGGCCGCATCCGTTATCATCAGGCTGGGCAGGTAGGGCTTGGCATCGGAATGGAACGGGGCATTCACAAGCCGGTTCACTTCATGGAGAACCAGGCGGTAGGCTTCGGTGTCGTACAGGTCCTCGGACCAGTTTTCAATCGCGGCGTCGATGGCTGTCGAAGCTGCGCCCTGGATGGCCAGAGCAGACCCCAGCATGGGCATGACATACCCGGCCGAGGTTTCTATCAGCTGATCCCGGGCACCCGCGTAATCCCCGTCGGCCGCCAGGGTGATCATTTTGTAGATATCAAGAAGCTCCGTCGGCCCCAGGGCGACGGTTCGGCTGATTCCGGAGGCCGTGACGATCCCCACCTCCAGCTTGGGAAGTTTCTGAAAATCGTCGTGGGCAATACCGGACATCGTTCCCAGAAGGGTCCCCCGGATGCCGGCCCAGGCATCGGACTCACCGGCATGGCTGTTCGAAACAAAGCATGCCGATAACACAAGTCCCAAAACCGTCCAATGAAACAAAAAAAAATCAATGGGATGCCTACCGACGGCCTTCCCGCTTTTTTTTCCGGAATATCTCATATCATATCAAGGCATTGTGCGATGCCATGCCGCTCGGCCGACCCTCCTCCAAATGATAACACATTGTTTTTATTTGATGGTTATAAGAAAATGGGCACTTCCGTGTCAAGGCCTTTATCCCGTAAGGGGGAAAAGAGAGGCCTTGCGATTCACGCTCGGCCTCTCAGCGAAACAGGCCGGCAAGCCTGTATCGAAGTGCTTGATACAGGCCGGCCGCGGCGGAGGTGCCCCAGAGACGGTCTGAGAGATCTTTATGAATCATGACGATCGTGTCGTCGAAATCCCAGAAAATGATGGTCATGTCTTTGGGTTTGAGCCGGATCAGGTTGCCGATGTTGCGAAGGTTGGCCTTGTAAAGAATCAGGTAATCGGCCCGGACCTCCCGGGCACTGTCGAACAGGTTCCGGGTCAGGGCGTCCACGGGGAGATAGGTCGAGGACGTCAGAAAGAACACCAGGCCCGTGGGGATGTCGGGGTAGGCGTCGCTCACGTAGGCGACGACGTGTTTTGAAATCGAACTGATCATCACGTCCCGCTCCCGTTTTCGGGCGCGGATGTCGGCCACGATCTCGTCCACCAGGCGAGCGTCTTCGGCCTCGTCGCCCTGGGATTTGATCTCGATGTTGACCTTCTTGGTCAGACGGTCCATGACCTCCCGGTATTCAGGCATGTCACCTGCCGTTATCTCACGCAATTCAGAGGCGGGCGTATCGCCCACCGACGCGAGGCGGCCATGGAGTCGCAACATGCGTTTGTCGTGATAGACCATGATCGTGTTGTCACCGGAATACTGCACATCGAACTCGACAAAGGCATACCGGTCGTCGCGGTCGGCGGCGACCAGGGCGTCCAGCGTATTTTCAAGGTGATCCACCGAGGCCCCCCGGTGGGCGCCTGCGGTGCATCTGTAATCCAATGACCCGGGATTGTTCAGGGACTGCGCGGCAAGAATCCGGTCCAGCCCGCGGACATAGGCCGGGGTGGCACAGCCGGTAAAAAAGCCCGCAAGAGCCAAAACGATCAAAAGACACCCCGAACGAAACCCAACCATCCCTCAATGCCTCAACCGGCCCGAAGCCGACCGTTGATGTGTTGATCTGATAAACGGCGAAAAATCGCGCGAAAATGAGGCCGCTCCTCTGTCCCCGCCTCCGCAAACGCGACGATGCTACGCCGTCCCGGCCCACCCGTCAAGAGGTATCGGAGAAAACACCAGGGTAATCGCATGTTTCATATCCTTCAAGAAAAGCAGAAAACGACCTTCGTGATAATCTCAGTGGATTGATCTCAGATCAATCCTGTCGACTTGAACACGTCATCTGTGCCGACAAGAAAGACACCGCGC
>NZ_BAAHXV010000068.1:0-7130 GCF_054657895.1 Desulfatiferula olefinivorans
TTGGCAATTTCCATTTAGCCCAATCCGACTCTGCACGGTTTATTGCGCAGCTGCGGGTTTAATACCCCGCCCCTTGGGGCGCAAAAATTCGTCTAAGTTTTTTCAAAGACGGCCCAATACCTATCCAATCGCATGTATGATTGATAAAACACATGGGCCTCTCCTGCGTGACGGATTCATGCCGTTCACGTTTACGGTCACGAGCACGCGCACGTTCACGATGGCGGTCAAGCCGGTTTCGGCCTGCCGTGCCCGTGCTCGTGAACGTGAACATGCATGTGAACGAATGCGACATGCGGTTGCTCTTGTTCCAATACCCCGCTCGCTTTCACCTGCAATTATTCGGCAACTAAAAAAAGCTTTGACATGTTAATAACGACTGTTATATAACGGGTGTTATTAAAAAAGAGGGTGCTATGCCGCCAAAATCAAAATTTTCGGTTGAAGACATCGTCGACGCGGCGTACCGCTGCGTCCAAAAACACGGCATTGAAAAGCTGTCGGCCCGGGTGATTGCCGAAGAGCTGTCGTGCTCGACCATGCCGATCTACTCGGTAGGCACAACCATGCAGGAGATCGAAGAGGGCGTTTTAAAACGTATCTGGCAGAAGCTTTATGACGCCCAATGCGTCACCCGCAGCGGAGATGTCTACCTTGATATGGGACTCGGCTATGTGATGTTTGCCAAAACCGAACCCATGTTGTTCAAGTTTCTGCACGGCGGCAGGCACACGGATTTCAATACGCGCTACAAACAGGACAATTTTTTCAAGAATTATAAACGGCTTGAAGATTATCCCTTGTTCAAAGGGGTCCCCTCTGAAACGGTGATGAAAATCATGGCGAATGGATGGATTTTTTCCCATGGGTTCGCCGATCTTTTGGGGGCGTCGCTCAGCCAAATCGATCCGGGTCTGAACACGGAACAAGGGATAATGGACTATTTTCTGGAGGCCAATGCCATGTATTGGAAAGGCATAGAACGCATCGTCGCAGACGCTGCGACATAAATTCATCACTCATCACAAAAGGAAGTCGGCATGAAAAAAATCATGACCGTTGACCCGGAGCCCTCAGGCGACATGGCCGCGACACGCTTTTGTCATCCAGTCGGGGCCTGGCGATTATCTTACGATCCGATGTGACCCTTTAGGTGCAATCTGAACGCGGAGGAAAAAGATGGAAGCAAACTTTTTTGTTGCCCAGGGCATCACGGTGTCCATTCACCTTTTGATAACGTTCATCAACGGCATGCTTGTGAAACACAGGGGTGTTCGTGTGAATTATACCCGTAAGATCAACCATTTTTTTCTGTTTTTTCTTCCGATATTTATAAACAGCATTGTGTCCTACACCCATACCCTGATGTTCACCGTCATCGGGATGGGGGTGATGATCGTCACCCTCGCGATTTATTCGGAACCCATACGCTCGCGCGTCCGATGGATCGAGATCGCCTTTATGTCGTTCGACCGGCCCGAGGACCGGCCCTATACCCTTTTGTGGCTGACGACCCAGGTTATTGCCGGAACCATCGTCATCATTCCCCTTTATATCTATTTCAGTTCCATCAACATGCTCCAACTGATCTACATTCCCATCCTCATCAACGGCATTGGCGACGGGCTGGCCGAACCGGTGGGCATCCGCTTCGGAAAACATCATTACACAACCCGCGCGTTGTTCACCGCAAAACGCTATGTGCGCACGCTCGAAGGCAGCGCCTGCGTGTTTATCACCAGTGTGGTCACCATGGTTTTATTCAGGGGGTTCTTTTCCGATACCCAGTTCCTGGTCGCCCTGGTTATCGTTCCCGTGCTCATGACCCTGTTCGAAGCCATGGCCCCCCATACCTGGGATACGCCCTTTTTGTACGGGGCCTCGGGTCTTTCGATTTACGGGATTTTCCTGATTTAGGATTGAGGGGGCAAGGCCCGCCATAACACGGGATCACCCCTGGGCGATGTGATTTTTTGAAAATGATCGGGTAAGGATTCCCATCCCGTGGAAGAGGGGCCCAATCCATGGGAGGGCCCTGTTTCGCCTGGCATTTTACCGTCAAATCCGTTAAAACAATCATAGCGCCTGACGGCAGGGGTCGACATGCCGACCGACTGTGACGTGACTTGCCGTGTGATCCGTATCGCCCGTGTATATCGCCCTGCGGCGTCGTCTCATTCATTTCGTTTCGGTTCATCGGATGAACCATCGTACCATGCGTATCCGTAATCGGCCCCGCCCCTCGGCGGCGCGATAGACGGAACGAACCGCTTTATTGAAGACCTGTCAACCATGGAGGTAGGGATGTCACGGTATTGGTGGGGGATTGTTGTCGTGGTGATTGCGGCAATGGCAGAGGTCGTCATTGCTGCGGATGCTCCAACCCATCTGCTTGTGGTCCGGCCTTGCGGCTCCTGGCCGCCCTGGGAAATCGTTTCGGAAAACGGTGATCTCACGGGCGTTCATATCGAACTGGTCACGGAGGCGGCCCGGGCCCTCAATCTGTCGGTGACCATCGAAACCTACCCGTGGAAACGGGCGATCGAAATGCTGAAAGACGGGCAGGCCGACGCGATTACCTACATGACAAAGACGGAGGAACGAAAACACTACGGCGTATTTGTTGACGGAAACGCCCTTTCTGCCTCACAGATCGGTTTTTTCGTACTGCACAGGAATTACGATGACATCCGTTTTAACGGAGACCTCGGCTCCCTGGCCGGCTATACCATAGGAACCTGTCGGGGGTATTCCTATGAAGAGGGTTTCGATACGGCGGATTATCTGACGAAAGATGACGGGGCCATCGATGAGAAGGCCCTCCTGCAGAAACTGATGGCCAAACGGTTCAAGATTGCCGTCGGTTACGTCAACGATATCAAATACAATGCGAAACAGATGGGCCTTTCCCAGCAGATCACGTTTTTGAAACCCTTCCTGGCCGACCGGAGGGTGGTCTACCTGGTCTTTTCGAAAGCCCGACATCATGATGCCCTGGCCAGGCGCTTTGCCGACGCCATGGTTGCGTTCAAGACCTCACCCGCCTATCGCGAACTTCTTGACCGGTACGGGGCGGATTACTGTCCGCTGATTTTGAACCATGCCGAGGCCGCCAAACCCTGACAATCGCTGTTGACGTCTGCCTGCTCTTGCCGCTGTCTTGTCCGGGCAGCCGGGCCAATCGCACGGATGTGGCCGGATGAATCTTTGTCGGTATCGGGATCGTTATCCACACCGTTCGGTAGCGAATACGACAGCATGTTAATGACACATGAGATTGCCCCGGGACACCCATCGAAGGATCACGTGTGACGGATCTTTGGTGAAGCCGTGCCGTGCTTCAGGGGCATGGCTCATCGGGTCACATCAGGCGGTCAGAACCGTTCGATCAGCTTGTCGATGATAAACGAGCTTTCCCGCATGGCCTGTTCGCCAAAGGGGCCGAACCATTCGGAGATTGTTTTGAACTGGCTGATGAAGGCGTCCTTGTCCCCGTTTTCCAGCATCTCAAGATTGTTGGAAACGCTTTTAATATAGTCCTTGAGCAGGGCCCTGCGCTCGGGTGTGGCAAAGATGATTTCCGCATAAAGGCCGGCATCCTGGGCGAAGAGCCGACCGACCATGCCCAGTTCGAGGCGGTAAATGGGGCTTGAAAATTCGAGGGATCGTGCCAGGGGAACTTTTTTGGCCGCCAGGAACTGCCCGAAGGCGAAGGTCGCGAAATGGCGGAGGGACTGGACGAATTCCATGATCTCATCATGTTCGTCCGCAGTGGCCGTCACCATCACGGCGCCCCAGAGCCTGAACTGATCGATCACCCACCGGCAGGCCCCGTCATCGCGCCCCGGCGTGGCCACGACAATCTGCTTGTCCAGGGTCGATGGGGTGGGACCGAACAGGGGGTGCAGGCCCAGCACCGGCCCGGTGTGGGCGTTCATCATGGCCGAAAGGGGCACCTTCTTGATGCTGGTCACATCGGTGAGCACGGTGTCCGGCCCAAGGTAGGGGGCGATTTTTTCGATAACCTCGGCCGTTTTATCGATGGTGACGGAGATGATGCACAGATCCAGCCCCTCGCAGAGGGTTTCGATATTCGGCCAGTCACGGCTTCCCATGGATCGGACCTCGTAACCCGCACTTTCGAAAAAACGGACAAAAAACCGGCCCATTTCACCGGTGCCGCCCACAATAAGGACCTTGGCACCGGGCTTCACGGCTTTTCTCGTCATCTGCCCGGTCTGCTCCATGCGGGATCTGCGCATGATGGTGCGGTACAGTTCCTCGATATAGTCGGGAGACAATCCGGCGTCAGTGGCCTGCCGGCGCCGTGCCCAGATCAGGTCTTCCTCCCGTGCCGGATGATAGACCTGGAGGTTGTGCGCCTTTTTAAGCTCGACCACATGGTCCACCTGCGCCTTACGCAGGGAAAGAAGCTCCACCACCTTCCGGTCTATCGCATCGATCTCGTCGCGCAAAGCCGACAGCTTCGCCTGCCACGGATGTTTATCATCACTCATTGTTCAGCCCTGGTTTTATCAGTAAAACGAAATATGCTTTCAATCGGTCAACCGTGTCCCAGCCTCTTAACACGCCCCTGCGCCAGGATGCAATTATTAATGAATTTTCAGATTTTTTTGGGAATCTTGTGATTCAAATTCATGGGTTTTTCCTTAATCACCGGCTTTTTATCCAGGGGTATGGCCGTCGAGGGATGAAGATCCATGGCATGGGCCTGCGTGATTTCCTCATGCGCCAGGGCCCGTCGCCACAGGGTGACCTCGTCGATACAGCCCCTGAAGATCATATTCTTCCCGTCTCCGATAAAGATCGCCCCCCCGCTGTCCAGGTCACTGCCCGAATAGGCTTTGCTGCCGATCAGTTGATCATCCACATAAAGGCGGAGTTGTTTCGCCGTGGCATCGCGCACCCCGACCACATGGTACCAGGTTTCCAGGTCGATGGGATGGGTGATAAAACCGTGTTTGCCTTCCTTGTCATTGCATGAAAAAACAAGCCCGACATCGCTTGAATAGAAAAGACCCCATCTCTGGGCGGGTGTGCCTTCGTTGGTCACCAGGCCCTTCTGGGCTCCGCCGCCGGTCTCGTTGATTTTGACCCACAAGGACACGGAAAACGAACCTTTGGAAAAGATGTTGGCTGCAATCAGCGGTACCTTGATCCGATTGTCCCGGTCGTAAAAACTGTAAGCGCTGTTGGGATTTCCAGACCGGTCCTGGGTCAGCCGGGCCGCGTTAACCTGGGCATCGTTACCCTGGGGCGAGGCATCCACACTGTTTCCGTCGAAATGGTAAAGCCCCACCGGCTCTTCGATATTGTCATCGTCCGCCGAGTAAGACACGGTCTGGGGAAGATTGCGGGTTGTTTCGTAGTACTCGGCCATTTTCGTGTCGGGCAGGGCCCTGTCCCAGAGCAGGATCTCGTCCATGCGGCCGTTGAACAGGCGATTCTTGTGATCACCCGCATAAATGGGCCCCAGGCTGTTCACGTTTCCGGTCACTCCGGAACGGGTCTGAACCAGCGCGCCGTCCACAAACAGGCTCATGGTGTTGTTTTCGGCATTCCTTCGTCCCATCACATGGTGCCAGGCGTCCACTCCCATGGGGCTGGTGATCAAGGCATGGTCCCCTTCCTGATTGGCCAGGAAAAACGACACCTTCCCTTCACCGTTGTAATGGAATCCCCAGAAGGGATCACCGGACACCTCATTGGACAAAAGGTGCACCATGGCGTTGGGCGTCTTGTTTGCTTTCACCCAGAACGAGGCGGTAAAACTGCCGTTGGTAAAAGTGTTTTTATCGGTCAAGGGAATCTTGATCCGGTGGGGCCGATCGTAAAACAGGTAGGCGCTATCGGGGTTGCCCGCCCGGTCTTCCACAAGTTCCGCACCGGTCACGATGCCGTCATTGCCGTTGCCCGATGAATCCTCGGCATTGCCGTCACACAGGTAGCGGGCCATGGGAGCGGGCATCCCCGGAAGCATGGCCGTTAGGGTCGGGGTTTGGAATAAGGGCGTGACCGGGCCGTTTTCGTGAAGTTTGGCCAGCTGGCGGCTGTCCAGGGCCTTATTCCACAAACGAATATCGTCGAGTCGGCCTACGAAAATGCGGTTCTGTCCGTCCCCCACCCAGATTCTATTCCCGCTGTCCACCGATCCGACGACGCCTTCGCGGGTCTGGATCAGCGTACCGTCCACGTAAAGGCTCAGGGTGTTGTCGTCCGCATTTCTCACCCCGGTCACATGATGCCATTTCCAGTCATTGATGGGGGTATTGATCAGGGCGGGCTGCCCTTCCTGGTTCTTGATAAAGAACGTCAGATCTCCATTGGAGTTGAGAAAAAACCCCCAGAAATTGACGACGCCACCTTTGTTGGTGACCAGCCCCTTCATGGTGCTTCCGTCGTCTTTGGTTTTCACCCAGAAGCTCACGGTGAAACTGCCGTCTGAAAAGGTGTTTGCCCCGGTTCTCGGAATCTTGATCCGGTGATCGCGATCGTAAAAGATGTAGGCTGACTCGGGTTGGCTTGAACGGTCCTCGGTGAGCTGGGCTCCGCTTACCTCCCCGTGGTTGGCATGACCCGAAGAGTCGTCGGCGTTGCCGCTGAACAGATATTCGCCCACGGGATCGGGCACAACCACTTCGGGCATGGCCGCAACCGTCGCCTTTTCGATCGCAAGGCCGGGTGTGTAAACCTTGTCTCTGGTTTTGTTGTCAACCTCGCCGGAGGTCTTCGTCCGGCCTGTTTTTTCCAGCTCAAACCGGGCCTGGGTTTCATTTTTTTCCTTGAGAAAGGCGTCCATTTCCTGGTCCGCAAGGTCACCGGCCCATGCGTAAGTGACCAATCCAACCAACACAACCCAAAGTACCGACAATCGTTTCATGGCATCTCTCCGTTCCGGGATTTCGATAAACGTTTCAAGTAAATCAGGATCATATCCGTGAAACCGTTTTTTATCAATACATGACGGCTCCGTAAAAAGTCCGATATCTGCGTTACGCGTCATCCCTCGTCACTGCGGCGTACCCTAAGTACGCCTCATTCCTCGGAATTCGCAAGCCTTGATCTCGAACATTTTCCGAAGCCTTCCAAACATTGACTTCTAAGGAAGT
>NZ_BAAHXV010000069.1:0-6764 GCF_054657895.1 Desulfatiferula olefinivorans
TATTGCCGAAGGAGAAGGGGATCTTACCAAAAGGCTGACGGTTGATTCACAAGATGAGCTTGGTGAATTGTCCAAGTGGTTCAACCTCTTTCTTGAAAAAATCAGAAACGTCATCCGTGAAATTTCTGATAATGCTGAAACCCTGTCCCAGGCAGCGGTAGCACTGTCGAAACTTTCCGGACAATTATCCGGCGGCGCAGGCAATATGTCCAAGAAAAGCGATATGGTGGCTGATTCAGCCGAGGGAATGAAATCACGTATCAACTCGATTGCAGCAGCAATGGAAGAGACCTCTACTGGGATTAGCATGGTCGCGGCATCCACCGAAGAAATAACGGCTACTGTAGACGAAATTGCAAAAAATTCTGAAAAAGCCCGGGATATAACAAGTGGTGCAGTAACCATTGCAGCCAGCACAAAAGGTAAAGTTGATGAATTGGGAAATGCCGCCATGTCTATTAATTCTGTAACAGAAACAATAACAGAAATTTCGGAGCAGACCAATCTTCTTGCATTGAACGCAACCATCGAAGCTGCACGAGCAGGAGAAGCAGGAAAAGGGTTCGCAGTTGTCGCCAATGAGATTAAAGAACTGGCTAAGCAAACGGCAGAGGCAACTCTCGAGATAAAACAACGAATTGAAAGTATACAGGGCTCAACAGGTGAAACAGTTGATGAAATTCAAAAGATTGCCAATGTCATCAACGAAGCAAACGAAATAGTCGTTTCTATTGCGGCTTCCATAGAAGAACAGTCTGTCACCATGAAAGAGGTTGCAGGTAATATTTCCCAGGCGTCATGCGCTCTACAGGATATGAATGAAAATATCAGCTTAGGCACTGAAGCTACATCTGAAATTGCGTCGGATATATCCGATGTGAATAGATCTGCAAATGAAATGGCTGACAGCAGTACAATGCTCAATTCAAGTGCCAATGACTTGACAAAGATGGCCGATACTTTAAAAAAATTAGTCGGAACATTCAAAATATAAATCATCCGTACTAAACATTTGATCATTAAATCATGATGGTCTCGTAAAACGTCATCACATGACGCTAAAAAAGTTCGAGTTCACGGCGTCGCGAATCCGTAAGGAATGAGGCGTACTTATGGTACGCCGCAGTGAAGAACAAGTTTAACCCGTCCCTTTTTCCTCCTTTAGTGGTTTTTTACAGGGCCATTATCTTTTTATGTTGAAAAAAAAATTGAATACGCTACAAAGAGAAATTGTTTTTTTGGTGTATGTCAATCATTTTTCCGTTAGTGGATGGAGTGTCATAACGTAGTGAAATGCCCTGGATACATTATAGCTGTTCAATTGTATTTGGTTGTCTTTTCGACATTTTGTATAGCTGATTTGGTTTCACTTTCTGAAAATGATATGAGGGGATTTGTCGCAGAAGAAGGAGTGTGCTTCACTCAATTGCCCGAGGCCTGTAGCACTGATGCTGAAACGGAGGAAACGCTCACAATGGAGGTTCGGGCATTGGAAAAAATTCCAGTGGATATGGGCAAAAGAAACTCAGAGATGCGCCTGGCGTCTGAGCTGGGCCCAACAAAACAAGACATTGTTGTTTCAGAGCATATGGCGAATTATCACGACGAGATTGACCTTACAGATATTACATTGGAATGGATGAAGTTTATTAATCCTCCCAAGATTGATCTCAGCAGATATGAAAATGTTGGTGCTTTAGAAAATAAATAGCTGTCGTTTAGGAGACTAAAACAGTGCGGTGGCCTATGCCCCGAGACGCTTTTCCTGAATCCTTTCGCCCGATCAAAACGTCGTGACACCCGGCTCCCTGGGAACGTTGAGCCCAAACGTCAGATGCAATGCGAAAATGAAGTATTCCTCCTGTTCAATGATCGGCGTGGTCGCCTATGGCCGCATCTTTTCATGGGCAGACGGAGGTGCCGTCACAATCAAAATCCTCGCAGTCGATGTAGGCGTCACCGTCATTGGATATGCCGTCGGAGCAGGCCTGTTCGGTGTTTTCGTCGCTCAGGCATGAGCCCAGTCCGGTGCAATCCCAGTCGTCACAGTCGGTGAAGCCGTCCCCGTCGTTGTCGAGGCCGTCCGAGCACAGCTGCCCCGTGTTTTCAGACACGGCGCATGCGCCGATGCCGGTGCAGTCCGGATCATCACAGTCCGTCAGACTGTCCCTGTCGTTGTCCACCCCGTCGTTGCAGCGATCGGCGGTGTTTTCATCGCCGGCCTGGGAACACCAGGTGGTGCCGTCACAATCAAAATCCTCGCAGTCGATGTAGGCGTCGCCGTCGTTGGATATGCCGTCGGAGCAGGCCTGTTCGGTGTTTTCGTCGCTCAGGCAGGAGCCCAGTCCGGTGCAATCCCAGTCGTCACAGTCGGTGAAGCCGTCTCCGTCGTTGTCGAGGCCGTCCGAGCACTGGTCCGCCGTGTTTTCAGCCACGGCGCATGCGCCGATGCCGGTGCAGTCCGGATCGTCACAGTCCGTCAGGCTGTCCCTGTCGTTGTCCACGCCGTCGTTGCAGCGATCGGCGGTGTTTTCATCGCCGGCCTGGGAACACCAGGTGGTGGCGTCACAATCAAAGTCGTCGCAGTCGATGTAGGCATCGCCGTCATTGGATTTGCCGTCGGAGCAGGCCTGTTCGGTGTTTTCGTCGCTCAGGCAGGAGCCCAGTCCGGTGCAATCCCAGTCGTCACAGTCGGTGAATCCGTCCCCGTCGTTGTCGTCGCCGTCCGAGCATAGCTGCGCTGTGTTTTCGTCGACGGATGTGTCGCCGTTTTCATCGTCCCCGCCGCAGGACGCCATGGCAATCAGAAACGCAACGATGAAAAGGCCAATAACCATGTGGATGCGTAGATCAGGGGGGAGCTGTTTCAGATTCATTTTCGTTCTCCGTTCGTCTTGGATTGTCACCGGTCGGCTTTCTTACGCACGTGACGGCTTTGCCTGTCGTTTCCTCGGGTTTCAGATCCGGCACGAGCGTTTTGATTGACAAATGGTGTTCAGTATTTGCGTAAGGGCTTTGTTCCCAGAGCAATCGCATGTCTGTTCATTCTTCAGGAAAAACGCAATCAACCGGGCTCAGACATGCGATTGCCCTGCCCATGTCCGCGTCCATGGCCCCAAGGCATTTCTTGACATTACGGGCGTTGAAATGTAGGCTCTTATTCACATTATCACGCTGAAAAAACAGGGCTTCCCGCCGGTTAAAGCGATGGAGGGACCCTTTTTTCTTCTTTCAGGAACGTGTTCAAACGTGCGATGGCTCTTATGGACGTTCATTGTGGACATAACCCTCACCGAGCCGCGGGACCGAGCCCTTTGCTGAGGGCATTGGCCGCAGGTTTTCTTCTTTTTCTTGCCTGCGGCGGGGCTGTGGCCGGGCCGCAGGACACCCTGCTGATCGGAGGGGACGCCAAGTATCCGCCCTATGAATTTCTTGATGAAAACAACCGCCCGTCGGGGTTTTCGGTGGAACTGTCCCAGGCTCTTGGGCGGGTGATGGGCGTTACCGTAACGATCCGGCTGGATTCCTGGGACGTGATGCGGGCGGCCTTTGACGCGGGCGAAATCGATGTGCTTCAGGGCATGTCCTACTCGGAGGAACGGGCCCGGCAGGTGGATTTTTCTCCTCCCTACACCCTGATCCACCATTCCATCTTTGTCCGTGAAGGGACGACTGATGTGACGACCCTGGACGCGCTATCGGGGAAAACGGTGCTGGTTCAGAGAAACGGCATCATGCACGACACCCTGAAAGCCCATCCCATGGGCATTATCCCCGTCCCCGTCGATTATCAGGCCGACGCCCTGCGTCAGCTGTCGGCGGGAATCCATGACTATGCCGTCGTGGCCCATCTGCCGGGATTGTATTTCATCCGGGAGTACGGCCTGTCCAATATCCGGCCGGTGGGACGGCCCGTGGCGGTTCAGAAATACGGCTATGCCGTCAGGAAAAGCGACCCCGAGCTCACCGCCCGCATCACCGAAGCCCTGGCGATTTTGAAGAAAACAGGCCAACTGGGACGCATACACCGGAAATGGTTGGGCGTCCTTGAGCCGGGGCTGACCATGACCCAGGTCCTTCGCACGGGCGGGGCCGTCTTTCTCATTCTGGTTGTGATGATTCTCGTGAGCCTTCTCTGGTCGCGTTCCCTGAAGAAACAGGTGGCGCTCAGGACCCGGGAACTCCATGCGGAGATCGAGGCCCGAAAAAAGGCGGCAGACGAGCTTGCCATGCACCAGAAACAGCTGGTTCAGGCCGATAAAATGGCGTCGCTGGGGTACCTCGTCTCGGGCATCGCCCATGAGTTGAACAATCCCAACGGGTTGATTCTGATGAACCTTCCGGTTCTGAGCGACGCCTTTGATGACGCGGCCCCCATTCTGGATGCCCATTACGCCGCCTCCGGAGATTTCATGCTGGGGGGCCTGAAATACTCCCGCATGCGTGACGAGATACCCCACATGCTTACCGAAACACGGGATGCCGCCCTGCGGATCCGATCCATCGTGGACGATCTGAAAGATTTCGGACGGCAGCGCGACGACGATCACAAAGAGGCCGTAGATCTCAATGCCCTTACGGCAAACGCCCTTCGACTGGTCAAAACGGCCCTTGAAACGGCAACCCGCCGTGTAACGGTCACCTATGGCCGGGACCTGCCGACGATCAGCGTGAACCCCCAGAGGGTCGAGCAGGTGATCATCAATCTGGTGCTGAATGCCTGTCAGGCCCTGGATCGTCCCGATCAGGCCATCACCGTGACCACCGAGCGGCATCCGGAATCGGGCCGGGCAGTCCTGATCGTTGCCGATGAAGGCTGCGGCATTGACGAAGAGCATCTCCCCCATCTAACCGATCCGTTTTTTACAACCCGGCGGGCCGAGGGGGGCACGGGGCTCGGGCTGTCCGTCTCCGCCGGTATTGTCAAGGCCCAGCAGGGGACCCTGGACTTCGTCTCGACCCCGGGGCAGGGGACCACGGTCCGGCTGTCCTTTCCTCCCATGGACGGGGTTGATGAAAAAACACATGAAGGATGCTGACATGAACGATGCTCTTTACCCTGACTTTGCCGTGCTTCTGGTGGATGACGAACCCTCCTGGCTGCGGAGTCTTGCCATCACCCTCGAACGCTCGGCGGGGATCTCCCATATCCTCACCTGTACGGACAGCCGGAAGGTGACGGGTATCCTTTCCGAATCGGATGTCGGCCTTGTGCTTCTGGATCTGAACATGCCCCATCTGTCCGGGGAAGACCTGCTCAGACAGATCCGTGAGGCCTTTCCCGAGGTTCAGGTGATCGTGGTCAGCGGCATGAATCAGGTGAATCTGGCCGTGGCGTGCATGAAAGAGGGCGCCATGGATTATATCGTCAAGACCCAGACCGGGGACCGGCTCACGGCCTCGGTGTTAAACGCCGTCCGTCGCTGTGAACTGGAGCGGGAAAACCGCTTCATCAAAGGGCTTTTTCTTCCGGGAACCCTCCGGCACCCCGAGGCTTTTTCCGAGATCGTCACACGCAACGGTTTCATGCTGTCGGTGTTCGGGTATATCGAGGCCGTGTCGCGGACCAACCAGCCGGTGCTGATCACCGGGGAAAGCGGCACGGGCAAGGAACTGGCCGCCCGGGCCGTGCACACCATCAGCAGAGCGGGCCTGCCCATGGTCACGGTGAACGTGGCGGGACTCGATGACACGATGTTTTCCGATACCCTGTTCGGCCATACCAAAGGCGCCTTCACCGGTGCGGATCACCGCAGGATGGGGCTGATCGAGTCCGCCGGTTCGGGGACCCTTTTTCTCGATGAAATCGGGGATCTGAGCCCGGCGTCCCAGGTCAAACTGCTCCGGCTCATTCAAAACGGGGAGTACTATCCCGTGGGCAGCGATACGCCGAAACATTCGCCGGCCCGCATTGTCTGCTCCACCCATCAGGATCTTTTGAAAAAAGAAAAAGAAGGGGACTACCGCAAGGACCTGTATTACAGGCTCCATACCCACCATGTGCATCTTCCCCCCTTGCGTGAACGGAAGGACGACATTCCCCTCTTGCTCGATCATTTCATGCATCTGGCCGCCGCGGAAACGGGCCGCACGGTTCCCGCCCGGCCCAGGGAGCTGATCGCTCTTTTGTCCGCCTTTCACTTCCCCGGCAATATCCGCCAGCTCAAGGCCATGGTGTTCGATGCCGTGTCCACCCACGGCCGGGGGACCCTGTCCATGGAGACGTTCAAAAAGAACATGGGGCTGAACCGCCGGACCACACCGTCCGGCCCGCCGGAGGCTGAACCCGCTGCCGGATCGGACGCCAATCCCTTTTCCACGCTCGACGAACTCCCCACCTTGAGCGAATCGTCGGCCATGCTGATCCGGGAAGCCATGGCTCGGTCCGGCGGGAACCAGACCCTCGCCGCCAGGCTTCTGGGGATCTCGCAGCCGGCCTTGAGCAAACGGCTCAAGCAGATGAACAGATCCTGAGGGCAGGGCAATCGCATGTCTGTGCCCGGTTGATTGCGTTTTTCCTGAAGGGTGCCATCGCCTGGACCTGCACTTGGTGTTACTCAGCCAGACGCCGTGTACCATGCCCTTGGCAGGGTCATGTTTTCTCTGTGCCTTGGTGTCTCCGTGAGAAAAAAAAGACTGGCGACCCTTCGGTGAAGCCGGTTTTAAGACTCTCACAGAGACACAAAGACACAGAGTCAATCCGGACATGCCGGGGCATGTCGCACGGCAAGGCTCCTGTGGGCATCCCATGTCATGGCAGAAAC
>NZ_BAAHXV010000070.1:0-6671 GCF_054657895.1 Desulfatiferula olefinivorans
CCCACGGAAAAAAACGTTTCGTGATTGCGCTCAAATATGAAGGTGAAGAATCCTATCGATATATCATCGCATCGGATATGACCTGACAAACGGATATCATTGAAGCCTATACCTTGAGATGGCTTATCGAGGTTACCCTTGAGAATGCGCCTCTGGCTGATGACCCGATTGAACAGTTCAAAACATTCGCAACGGCTTTGGTGGATAATCTGGTTCAGCTCAACACTTCAACGAAACACATGGCTCCTCGGGGTCTTGGCAACCTGGAACCATCACCTGCTCTCAAACACAGGCAGGCTGCTTGACATGGGTACAAAAAACTTGAAGATCGAGTAATATAAACACCATTGGAGCCGTTGCCCGGGAATGAACCAGGGGGTTTTTAAGGCCCGGTTCATTCCCGGGTGGCTCAATTCGAAACGACCATTTTTGGCTCAGTTTAATTCGACCATCGAAGCAAAAACTTAATGGAATTTTTTAAAGAACCAGAAATAATTAAATGTGGGCATAGTATTTGCTTATAAATTTGTAAATTTTATCTGGTTATGGTCATGGCTCAAGTTGACACAATTTGTTGCAGTTTCAGAACGCCAATAACCACAACCCATTGTAGATAACTTGCGTGAAGTGCATAACCAAAAAATTTAATTAAAGGGGGAAATATGTCAACTAAAAATTTAAATATTAATCTCCAAACGTTGAAGCATTTTTATTGTTTATTTCATTTAATAACTACAATTGTATTGATATCTGTTTTTTTGCCGATGTCTGCTAATTCGGCTGAAATATATGTTGGTCCAAATGAAAGTTATACATCCATACAAGCTGGTCTGTCAGCCATGTCTAGTGGTGATACTTTAATAATCAGAGATGGAACCTATCGCGGTTCTTCAAACATGTTTGACTGGGATCATAGGCCACCTAACGGAACAGCGAGTGAGTATACGGTTATTAAAGCTGAAAACAAAGGAGGTGTGTTTATTGATGGGGAAAATATACGAAAACCTCTTAGTTTAGAACATATTGATGGTATTTCTTATGTTGTATTTGATGGGATTCAATTCGGTCGGTCTATTGATCATGTATTTCGTTTGGGTAATTCACACCATGTAAAGGTTTTAAATTGTTCAGCATTTGATGCTGATGAGGGTGAGCATTTATTCAGTTCGTATAGCAGCTCTTATATTTTATTTGAAGATTGCTGGGGGTGGGGGCACTGTCAATACGGTTTTCATTTTAGGATAAGTGATCATTGTGTTGCAAGACGTTGCGTAATGAGAATTGATCATGCATTACCAGGGGATCCATGGACGGCGCCTTTTTTTAATTATGAGAGCAATTATGTTGAATGGCAAAATTGTATAACTATAGATTCTGATCAGCTGTCATATTTAGATGATAACCAGAATGGTACTGGAGGTATGTTTGGTTTTTTAATGGGTAATAATAGTACAGTTAGCCATGATGTGAATTATAGAGGGTGTATTGCAATTAATAATGCTACTCAAGGCTTTATTATTTCTGAAAATGATCACAGTGTTACTATTGAGAATTCCATATTCTGGGGGCAATCATATAGAGATATTATATATGTGAAAGGCAGTACCTCTCCTCAACTGGTTGTAAATCATTGCACTATCGGTGGTAATGAAACTGCTTCTGCAAGGGGGGTTTATTGTAGTGGTTTTACTGGTGCTACGGTTAATAATTCTGTAGTTTATGGGCTCGTAAATGGAATTGGTTTACAACAGATTGCTTCAGCAAATAATAATTGCCTTTACAATAATCAAACTAATTTAGTGAGCAGTGGTGGCACTGGTAATCTGGTTCAGACTATTAATCCTCTGGGCAGTTTTTTAAAGTATTTAGTTCGTACTGAAAGTAATACTTCTCTTGCTCTTGATAATGTTTCAAACGATGGCGAACGAATTGGCGCCTCTGCTGTTTATAAAATAGGACGTTCTGGTTCATTGTGGGGAGAAGATGGTTATAATGTTCAAACAAGCGAATCACTTTGGCCATTTCCAAATGAAAATATTATGAAAAGTCAAATGAAATCATTTACATATGACAGTGGAAAACTTACTGGGAAAAGAGGATTTTGTTCAGATGGTAAGCAGTTAAACGGCGTTGATGATATTACATTAACTTCTTATATTTGGGAATATCTTGGAAATCAGATGCCAGCAATAATTTATTCTGCACCTGGGCAACCTACCTGGCCATAATTATAATTTAATAAAGTTAATTAATTTTTGAGGGAGGGCATAATGAAAAATAACATAAAAAATATAACGTTACTTAAAATAGCCTTATCATTTGTATGTTTTTCGGTTTTTTTTAGTTCATATGGCTTTTCTGCCACAGCAGCATTACATTTGGTATGGATTGCACCGAATTCCGGTGGGCCTGTTTCGGGTTATTATCTGTATTACGATACTAAAAATTATAGTACCGAATCTGAAATTTTGGCTAATATGGAAAAGATTGATACCGAATCAAATAATACTTTTTATAATATTAATGGGTTAGAATGTGGTATAGATTACTATGTTTATGTACAAGCATACAATGGGAGTGGCATAGGGCCAATATCTGATGTTAAAATAAAACAATTGATTCCAAGCAAGGTAAAGGGTATTAATGTTTCTGAATAGATTATAATTTTTTTAAATGAAAACCACAAAATAGCCTTTCTCAATCGAAAATGATGAATGATGAGAAGTGCTTTTCATTATGTGAGACAGATATGTGTGGAATATTTTGTATTCATTTTTTTGAGAAAAGTCGTTTAGTGAATGTCGCGATGGTTGAAAAAGCTACTAATAGCATGGCTCATCGGGGACCTGATGATTCAGGATATTATATTAATGGTAATACGGGTTTGGGACATAGGCGTCTAAGCATTATTGATTTGGCCTCAGGGCATCAGCCGATGACCAATGAAGATGGTAACGTTGTTGTCGTTTTTAATGGTGAAATATATAATTTCAAAGAGATCCAAACTGATTTGTTGGCCAGAGGGCATTGTTTTCATACAGATTGTGATACGGAAGTTATTGTTCATGCTTATGAAGAATGGGGCACAGAATGCCTGAAAAAGTTTAACGGGATGTTTGCTTTTGTTGTTTTTGATAAAAAACGACAAAGATTATGGATTGTCAGAGACAGGCTGGGCATTAAACCTCTTTATTATTTTTATGATAAAGAGGTTTTTATTTGTGCATCCGAGGTTAAAGCTATTCTGAAGACAGGGTTTGTAAAATCGGTAATGAATGAGAACGTGTTGGATGCTTTTTTTTCTGTAGGTTATGTACCTGGCTATCAAACCATGTTTAAAGGGATATCTAAGGTTTTGCCTGGACATTATTTGATAATCGATAATGGTGATATATCACAGTGTGAATATTGGGATTTTGCTGATATTGAACAAAAAAACGTTGAGCAAGCAACATTTTTTGCTGAAATAGAATCACTTCTATTGGATTGTGTTGAAAAACGATTGGTCAGTGATGTTCCGGTTGGTGCTTTTGCAAGCGGGGGGTTGGATTCCAGCGTTGTTGTTGGAATGATGGATAAATTGATTGCTCCACGATCCGTGAATACGTTTACGGTGGCTTATAACCAAGGATATTCTGAAAAAGAATACGCACAAATTGTTTCAGACAAATATCGAACAAATCATCATGTTTTTTATCTGGAACCGGATAATTTTTTTGTATCCCTTGAAACCCTGATTCGGTTTGCGGAAGAACCCATTGTTGAACCTGCTGCCATAGCTCTTTATCATATATCTAAGCGTGCACGTGAGCATGCCATCGTTCTTCTATCCGGGGAAGGTAGTGATGAAATTTTTGGTGGCTATTATTTGTATCAATTTATGTGTGTTCTCGACAAGGTCAGACGGTATTGCCCGGATACTGTGCTAAGGATCATGCCTTTTCTGGTTCCGGTGTGTTCAAAATTAAAATATCAAAAATACTTGGACTGGATGAATACGCCTTTGCATGAGCGTTATCAGGGGACATCCAGTTATATGACACCAGCTTTGAAACGATATTTGTACCACCCGGACTTTATAAAAAATCAATCCACTTATCTACCAGATCAGTTTGCAGGACATTTTAATAAGGTAAAGGGGAAAGACCCCTTAAGCCAGATGCTTTATGTTGATACTAAAACATGGCTTGTGGATGATCTTCTGGTCAAGGCAGATAAAATGACCATGGCGGCTTCCATTGAACTTCGGGTTCCGTTTTTGGATTATAGGTTTGTTGAAGCTGTAACGTCGCTGCCCACACAAATGAAGATCAGAAAGGGCGAGAGCAAGTATCTGTTAAAAAAAATATCTGAATCCTTTTTGCCCAAAGAAATTACATACAGAGAGAAAAAGGGCTTTCCGGTGCCGACTAATGAATGGTTTCAGGGGTCGCTGATGCCACAGATTGAAGATCGATTATCACAATTAAAGAAAGACGGCTGGTTCAGGCCCCAGGCGTTGGATGATATGCTCGTTCGGCAGAAATCCGGTAAAGAAGATCTCAGCAAAATGTTGATGACGCTATTGGTTTTTTCGGAGTGGTTGCGGCAATACGGATGATTTTTGTGAAGTGACGAATGGTTATCAAAAAGGCAGAATACATTTGTATTCTGCCTTTTTGTTTGTGTACTACAAATTAAAGATTATTTCAGTGCTTTTTTCTTCCTTGCACCAGCCAGTCCGAGGAGGCCAGCGCCGAGGAGGATCATGGTGCCGGGTTCGGGTACGGGGGCGGCTTTGATGTCACTAATGCCTACAACCATATCGTCAAAACTCATATCGCCACCGTTTATTAAATCTTCAAATGCGATTACAATATCAGAGCCAAATAGACGCCCTACAGTATTATCACTTGTATCGAAAACCATAGCATGATCGACACCGTCTATGTTCAATTCGGTATGGGTATAATAAGTATATAATTGAGGTGTTGTAATGTAAAAACCGAAAGCTGAAGCATCAATCACCGCACTAACATTGGTATTAGCATTTGTAACCGTACCATCGGCCAATGAAAACTTTAATGTCGTGCTTTCATACTGTGAATCTAAACCTTTGAATATTTCAAGGGTGTTGCCGACCTGTATAGAGCCATCATTATTAAAGGAATAACCATACATACCAAAGGTGTTTTGATCTTTGAACCCGGCAATTTCAAGTAAAAGAAAAGCCGTTGCATCGTCGTTATTTCCATCTGTATCAGTTAGTTGAAATCCTTGAGCACCGATATCAGTGTATGTCTGAGTGCCTGAAATATTAGTAATATCATACAAGTTCATGGGTGCAGCAATTGCGTTAATTGATAAAAATGTAAAGAAACAAATAAAACATGATAGCGCTTTAACGATTTTCATTATTATCTCCTTTGAGTAACAGAAATGCAACCCGGCGGTCTTAACTCTAAGATCCGTGGCTTTCCGTCCCGATCTCACGAAGGGTTTGGCTTTTTCTTTTAGCGTTATGGTTTTTAAACGGTTAATAACTTTTAAATCTAATCGATCAGTATTTCACCCCCTCCTCTAAAAGAATGTAAAATTATAAATTTTCAATCTTAAGCATGCATATGCTATGCCATTTTAAAATTATTCAAATTATTAATAAGAAAATTCATATATTTTAGTGCTTTGAGTTTTTAATACTGAGTTAAATTTGGTGCTTTTTTGAGTTTTTTATAGGCACTATTATGTAAAATCCCGGTTCGGAATGTGTAACAGAGGTGATACATGGGGTTGGGGGATTATGGGGTGTGTTGGTTTGATCGAGGGGCAGGGCATCAAGCCTTGACGTCTTCGTAAACAGTCCGATTTCTGCGTTACGCGTCATCCCTTGCCACTTCGGGGTGCCCTAAGTACGTCTCATTCCACAGGGTTCGCAAGCCTTTATCTCGAACATTTTACGAAGCCGTCTGAATATTGACTTTTCTGGTTATGCACTTCACTCAAGTGATCTACGATGGGTTGTGGTCATTGGCGTTCTGAAACCGCAACAAATTGTGTCAACTTGAGCCAATTGCATAACCAGATTGACTTTTTACGTGACTGGCATGCTTGCCATCTTAAAATCGCCCGCTTTACAATCCCCATATAAATTGGTAAGCCTTCAAAAGAACAGGCGGTTAGGTCCAGCACGGTTTTATCCACCAGTCCTTATCATTATCACCGAGTGAGACCGCTAAGCCTGTTGGAAACATACCGTCGATGGCTCGATGCCAACCTCGGGACAGTGGGAAAAATTATAAGGAGAACAAGGCAGATCTTAGTGCTATCTTCCGTAGAATTGAGGCCCATGTGAGCGTACACAACAAAACCACCTTGATTATTTTTGTGGAATCAATATAATCTAGACAGTCTGGCCAAATAATGAAGCGGAGGTGGTGTTATGGAACATTGGCAGTTACAGAATGCAAAAAACAAGTTCAGTGAGGTCGTGGAAAAGGCTTTGAATGTTGGGCCTCAAGTGGTGACTCGCCGTGGCGTTGAGACGGTTATTGTTATGTCTGTTGCGGAATACAGGAGATTGACACGGCCGAAAACATCCCTTGTGGAATTTTTTAAACATTCGCCGTTTCACGGTCTTGATATCGACCTCGAAAGACGCAAGGACAAGGGAAGGGATATTGAATTGTGAAATA
>NZ_BAAHXV010000071.1:0-5900 GCF_054657895.1 Desulfatiferula olefinivorans
TATTAAAAAAAATTACACGCAAAAACCTAACCGGACATCACTGAAGGGTCTGAGAATTAATCATATCCTTGTAAACCATAAATCGAACCTTGCCTTGATTTGTAACCGACGAAATAAGATTCACCCGTTTACATCTTGAATGAACCTTAATCTCCGGGGTTTCACCGCGTGGGGCGTAACTACGGCCGTAATAGCTGTCATTGCACAGCCCGGTTTCGTAACCCCAATGGATTTCGGCGTTCTCTTTTTTCGCTTTAGAGGTGATTTTTGGGTAATCTTCAGTCAACCAGGCTTTTACGGCTTTGGGATTCTGGCTATAGGCTTTTTTCAAAGGCCTTTGAGGCGTAAAGCCACATCTCTTCAGGTATTCTCCAACTGTTCTGATCGGCATTTCAATGTCATAAAATTCTTTGATGGCTGGCTTGACGGCTTTTCGTGTCCACAATGCAAAAGGAAATTTCAATTGATCAGGGCACTTATCGCGCATAAACTTTTGCAGTTCTTTTTCCTGATCCTGCGTAAGCGTCCGGAAGCACCCCAAGGTCCGGTCTCGCTTTTTGATTTGGATTGCTGATTTACCGCCCTCAAGATAGGTTTTATGCCATTTGCAGATAGTTTTTACGCTAACACCTGTTATTTCAGATACTTCTTTTAGTTTTTTCCCGGCTTCACGAAGACGAACAACCTGGTTGCGTAATTGCTGTTGAGTCTCGGTACTTAGTATGCGTGCATCAATTTTTTCCATGACTGACTTTATAGCACATTTGCCTGGAAATTGCCAATAAATACTTAGATATTTTATTGCCGGGTTAATAGCGGGCGCTTTATTTAACTTTGAGATTCTTAGAGAACCGGAATTTAGATTTTATAAGCCTTCTTAATTCAGTATCAAAAATTATTAAATTTGAAAAATATGTAAATAAAAAAGTAAATAATATAATACAAATTTTAAAAAACCGATTTTCAAAATAAATAAACTCATTAAACTTAATAGAAATAAAATAACTCAGCATTCCAAATAAAACACTTTTAAATAAATTAAAATATTCTATTGGAATTTTGATTACTTTCATAGAAATTAAATAAAAAAAAACTAAACTTAAAAAATATGAGGCTATAGTAGAATAAGCAGATCCAAGAATACCGATTTTAGGTATCAAAACTAAATTAAGTAAAATATTAACAACCCCTGCTACAACCATCACTATAATAATAGACGTTGTTCTTTTACTAAAGTGTAACCCAGCCATAACAGGAAATTCAAGTCCATTTAGAAGGATACCTACCATTAATACCGAAAGTATTTTAGCTGACTGGATGTATTCTGATGAAGCTAATATAACAATAATATCCTCTGAAAGTAAGTGAGTAAGAATACAAATCGGAATTGATACATATATGTATAATTTTATAACATTAGATAGTATGATTTTAATATTACTATACTGTTTATATTCCCACATTTGATACACTATAGGAAGCAATGCTAAGTTTAAAGGCGTAACAATTAATTCTTTCAGGTAAATACAAAAATTATATCCAACACTGTAATTTGCTACATCGCTTGTATCTAGAAGTGCAGCTATTACATATCGATCGCCAAAATTTAAAATAACTGCGGCTATTGCGCTAATAGAAAGAGGAAAACCATATTTGAATGATTCAAGAAAAATTTTTTTAGAAAATAATTGCTTATTAAATGAAAAAAAATTCGATTTATAAAGTAATAAAGCTAAAGTCAATGTCACTATGATCTCAACAAAAATAACTCCATAATAAAAGTAAACCAATTTTTGGAAATAAATAACCAAAGGAATAGCACATATTAAACCTAAATATTTTCTTAAAATTCCCATTAAGTTATACAAAAAAATATTATCTTCTAAACGAAAAATTGAATTTAAAAATGTAAATAAATTCTGAATGTACATCCAAAGAAAGCCAAGAATAAATGCTCCATAAGCATTATGAAAAAAATATGTATCAAAAATTTCAACAGTTCCTAAGTAAAAAGCAGTAAATATAATAGAAACATTCCATAGAAACATTACAATAAAAGAAGTGGTTATAAATGTGGACAATTTATCATTTTGTTTAAAATTTTCATAAAATCTGATAATTGACCTATTAACACCTAATGCTGAAATACCTATTAACAAATTTATCGTTATAGCAATTAGGCTAAAAATACCATACTGATCTTTCGTAAAGACTCTTGTAAGTATTGGAAAAGAGATAAGGCCTGACACCATAATTAATGCCTCACCCCAAAAATAGCTCAAAGACTGCAGTAACAACTTCTTTCCGCTCAAATTTAACCCCAATTAAAAATGTATCATAATTTTTCGTTAGAACATTGCAAATCAATTAATTCCTTTGATGCAACAAGAATCGCAACTAATACATACAAAATGTACATATAAACTCTATTTGAAAAACATGCGCATACCCAAAAACTACATAATGAAATAGATGTATATTTATAGTAATTTTCAGCTGATGTATGTACTTTTTTTATTCTTTTATTAAAATATTTATATGAAATAGAAAGAGGATAAATGGCGAACATAAAAAAAAAGAAACCACCAAAAACTCCGGTTTCAGCAAAAACCTGAATCAAAGTATTATGAGGTAAAAGTCCTCTTACTCCACCATAATTTCGCATTTCATATCTGGACTGATTAGGTCCAACACCAAATACAGGATTTTTAATCAACATCTTTGTACATGCTATCCATTGGGTTAAACGATCTTCAGAAGATTCATCACCTGATAAATTACCTGCTAAATCCGAGCGAGTCATAATAGTTTTATATCCAACGTATATGATCCCATTAGCCAACATAATTATTATTATGATTTTTATGGCAATTTTAATTTTTTTTGAACTCAATAAAAAAAGGCCAATTGCTGTTGACAATCCTAATACACCGTTTCTAGCGCCGGTTAATAGAATATTAATAGAAAATTGTAATGCAAGTATTATAAAAAAGTATTTAACCGCCTTATTATCTGAGTTCTCAATAAAAATAAACGTCAACGGTAATATTGCTACAAATATCATAGACAAATCATTTCCATTTTCATACCAGCCAAAACCTCTTGCTAAAGCACCTATCTCATATCGACTATACAAATCAGTAAGTGAGTAGTATGATAAATAACCAATGGCAAAAAGAAGCATAAGTATTACCATTTTAATTCTTTTTTCGGTAAAACAACTTTTTACAATTAAAAAATAAACAATAATCAAGTTTCTCCAAAAAGTAAAAATCTCTATGCCAGCTGCCAACCAGATATTACAGGCACTTAAAACTTGAAAAAAAATAAATAAAATAAAATACTTATTTGTTTTATTAACAAGAAAAGGTTTATTACTTTTCTGATTTGAAATAAAATATGTTAATAATGCAAAAATAGCGGTGTATTTTATAGGCTGTAATATTTCAAGGGGGGGGAAAATATATACCGGTTGGAAAAACATGATAAATATTAATAAACACAATATATAAAAAGCCACAATTTAACCTTATATTTAAAATCGTAACTACTCACCCGAGTCATCCAGCTTAGGAGTTGCGCCGGCCAAAGCCATTTGGATGGCAACGTACGGGTTTATCCCGTGGCTTGCCATTGTGACGAAAAATAGACTGGCTGGAATTGTTGTTTACCGACACGAACCTGGCAGATGAAAATGTCGCGCGAATCTACGGCAAACGTTGGAACAACGAAGTCTTTTTCAAAATGGCAAAACAGCACTTGAAATTGGCTAAAGAAATTCAGTGCAGGGACTTTGATGCTTTGATCGCTCACACCACCATCGTTTTCATGCGTTACATGTTGCTTTCATATCATTCGGATTATCGAAGCCTTGGCGAATTTTTTTTCGCCTGCTTCGAAGAAATGGCTGATATTTCTTTTATGCGGGCCCTACACAGGATTCTGACGTTGGCGGTCAATCAGCTCATGACGCTGGGAGCCTTTTTTTGTGAAAAAACGGCGACAGCCTTCTTTTACTACTAATTTTTCAGATATTTCATTGCAAGGTTAAAATATATAAGCTCATAATTTTTTACCATTTGTTTCAATGAAAAATTTTTTGAAACAAATTCACGTGAATTTACAGATAATTCAATCAATTTATTTTTATTTTTAAATAAATAATAAATTTTCTGGGAAAGTAAATTTAAATTATGTGAATCCAAAAGGTACCCATTAAAATTATCGATAACTATCTCGACAGATCCAATAGATTTGGTTGAAATAACAGGGACTGAAGATGCCATTGATTCCAATATCACATTTGATAACCCTTCATGCTCAGAAATACTAACGGAAACCACTAAGTTAATTATTGATAAAAGCATATTAATATCATTTCTCAATCCGAGAAATAATATATTGGAGTTTAGGTCTTTTTTTTCTGTGAATTCAAGTAAATATTTTCTATCAGGACCATCGCCTATAATTAAAACAACTATATTATTTGTATCGTCATAAGATTTCGTTAATTTATTTACAGCTTCGATTAGTAATTGTTGATTTTTTTCAGGTTTCAAAGACCCAATACAACCAATAACAAATTTATTCGATAAATCAACACCATAATTATCTTTAATATATTTTAAAATAGGAGCCGAATCATTTTTATCAGAAAAATAACTTAAATCAACACCATTATGTATAACAGTTATAGAATTTGATTTTAAGCCAATTCTTTTTATAAGCTCCATTTTTAGCGCTTCAGAAACTGAAAGATTAATATTACAATAATTATAAATAAAACGTTGTATCGCAATCTGAATTTTTGATGTAAAAAAACTACCATGTTCACCATTAATGATTACTGGTACATTGGCTAATTTTGCTGCTATAATTCCAACTAAAGAACCACCAGCCAAACCATGGGTATGAACTATATCTATTTTCATAGTAAGAAAGTATTGTCTTAATTTTAAGATAGATTTTGTTATACCTACGCCACTTAAGTTAAGAGATTCTAATCTGACATCTTTTTTCAATCTATTAGCAAATTCACCTTTTTTTATTAAACAACAGACATGTAATTCAAATATATTTCTATCATGGTTATTGCACAAGTTTATTATACCATTTTCCATTCCACCAGGACCTAGTTCCGTTATGATGTGTGATAATTTAATTTTTTTCATAGAATTCAATACTGTTCGGTTAAAAATTATATGGTTATGCACTTCGCTCAAGTTCAAAAAAATGCGACACGAATTGACCTGATCTGTCAAAGGGCTACGATATACTGCCTCCAAGATAACCTAAAGGAGGCGGCCAATGGAACAATTCACAATTACCGAAGACTTTCCCATCAATCAAGTCCAGTTCGATGAACGGTTTAAGACAGGAGAAGCTTGCCACGCTTACCTTTTCAGGTTGCGTTGGCCAGATGGTTTTAAGTGTACGATCTGTGACAATACATCCTATTGGAAAAGCAGCCGGGGGCTTTATATCTGTACCGAATGCGAACACCATCACTCCATAACGGCAGGCACCATTATGGATGGGACTCGAAAGCCCTTGGTTGATTGGATTAAGGCCATGTGGTGGTTCACCACACGTAAAAGTGGAGTGAATGCCATAAATCTTCAGGATCTATTGGGGTTCGGAAGCTACCATACAGCCTGGCGTTAGTTGCAGAAATTGAGAAGCTGCACAATCCGGCAAAACAGAGAGAAACTGTCAGGGGCCGTTGAAGCCGATGAATTTTATATTGGTGGCCAACGCAGTGGGAAGCGTGGACGTGGCGCAGAGCATAAATGTGCTGTGGCTATAGCCGTTGAACGTAAAGGACGTAAACTTGGCAGATTGCGTTTACTGTTGATAGATGATTGCTCATCCGGCCAGTTGGTCCCTTTTATCATTGATAT
>NZ_BAAHXV010000072.1:0-2500 GCF_054657895.1 Desulfatiferula olefinivorans
CAATCAAAAAAATAAAAACATTTTGATTGACAAAGCCAGACGGTTGAGATAGATTGATCTGGTTCGCTTGACGGGGAAGTTGAGCGGGTTTGGTCTTTGAAAACTAGGCAGTAAGTGCGAGAAAGTTCTCGATCAATTCGTAAGAGAGATCCGAGATTCTTTTGAAGAAGATTGGGTCAGGAAATAGTTTAATTGGAGAGTTTGATCCTGGCTCAGAATGAACGCTGGCGGCGTGCTTAACACATGCAAGTCGAACGAGAAAGTTTCCTTCGGGAAATGAGTAGAGTGGCGCACGGGTGAGTAACACGTGGGTAATCTACCCTTCAATTTGGGATAACATCGCGAAAGTGATGCTAATACCGGATGACATCCAGATGACTGCGGTTGTTTGGATCAAAGATGGCCTCTCCATGGAAGCTATTGTTGAGGGATGAGCCTGCGTACCATTAGCTAGTTGGTAGGGTAAAGGCCTACCAAGGCGACGATGGTTAGCTGGTCTGAGAGGATGATCAGCCACACTGGAACTGACACACGGTCCAGACTCCTACGGGAGGCAGCAGTGAGGAATTTTGCGCAATGGGGGCAACCCTGACGCAGCAACGCCGCGTGAGTGATGAAGGCCTTTGGGTCGTAAAACTCTGTCAGCAGGGAAGAAGTTATGGGATGTTAATACCATTTCATATTGACGGTACCTGCAAAGGAAGCACCGGCTAACTCCGTGCCAGCAGCCGCGGTAATACGGGGGGTGCAAGCGTTATTCGGAATTATTGGGCGTAAAGGGCGCGTAGGCGGCCTGCCAGGTCAGATGTGAAAGCCCGGGGCTTAACTCCGGAAGTGCATTTGAAACCGGTAGGCTTGAGTATGGGAGAGGAAAGTGGAATTCCTGGTGTAGAGGTGAAATTCGTAGATATCAGGAGGAACACCAGTGGCGAAGGCGACTTTCTGGACCAATACTGACGCTGAGGCGCGAAGGCGTGGGTAGCAAACAGGATTAGATACCCTGGTAGTCCACGCAGTAAACGTTGTTCACTAGGTGTAGCGGGTATTGACCCCTGCTGTGCCGCAGCTAACGCATTAAGTGAACCGCCTGGGAAGTACGATCGCAAGATTAAAACTCAAAGGAATTGACGGGGGCCCGCACAAGCGGTGGAGCATGTGGTTTAATTCGACGCAACGCGAAGAACCTTACCTGGATTTGACATCTCGGGAATCTTTATGAAAGTAGAGAGTGCCCTTCGGGGAGCCCGATGACAGGTGCTGCATGGCTGTCGTCAGCTCGTGTCGTGAGATGTTGGGTTAAGTCCCGCAACGAGCGCAACCCTTATCTTCAGTTACCATCATTAAGTTGGGGACTCTGGAGATACTGCCCCGGTTAACGGGGAGGAAGGTGGGGATGACGTCAAGTCCTCATGGCCTTTATGTCCAGGGCTACACACGTGCTACAATGGTATATACAAAGGGTCGCAACCTCGCGAGAGTGAGCCAATCCCATAAAGTATACCTCAGTTCGGATAGGAGTCTGCAACTCGACTCCTTGAAGTTGGAATCGCTAGTAATCGCGGATCAGCATGCCGCGGTGAATACGTTCCCGGGCCTTGTACACACCGCCCGTCACACCATGAGAGTTGATTGTACCAGAAGTCGTTGGGCTAACCTTTCGGGGGAGCAGGCGCCTAAGGTATGGTTGATAATTAGGGTGAAGTCGTAACAAGGTAGCCGTTGGGGAACCAGCGGCTGGATCACCTCCTTTCTAAGGATAGAAAGACAAGAGAACCGTGAACGCACTTACTGTTTAGTTTTTGGAGATCAGACCGAGATTGATCTTTATAATGTAGAGAAGTAGACGTAAGCTCGGTAAATTAGGGGCCTGTAGCTCAGTCCGGTTAGAGCGCACGCCTGATAAGCGTGAGGTCGATGGTTCAATTCCATCCAGGCCCACCATATCGGGGGATTAGCTCAGCTGGGAGAGCGCCTGCCTTGCACGCAGGAGGTCAGCGGTTCGATCCCGCTATCCTCCACCATACAAATGGTGACCGGGTAAGCAGAAGAGCAAGCAAAGCGATAGAGAGTTTTGTTTGTTGTTCTGCCTCGCAATCTCGATGGGATTGCGGGACGTAAAAATGATCTTTGACAATTTGGATTTAGATTCACTAAAGCGCTCAAAATTTTTAAGGTAAATACAATTTGTGGCTAAGCTACTAAGAGCAAACGGTGGATGCCTTGGTGCCAAGAGGCGATGAAAGACGTGGAAAGCTGCGATAAGCTTCGGGGAGCTGCTAAACAAGCATAGATCCGGAGATTTCTGAATGGGGAAACCCTGCAGGGATCATACCCTGTAACCGTATACTGAATACATAGGTATACGGGGCTAACGAGGAGAACTGAAACATCTAAGTACCCTCAGGAAGAGAAAGTAAAAACGATTTCCCAAGTAGCGGCGAGCGAACGGGAAAGAGCCCAAACCGTATGTGTGTCAAGCCTGCAAGCGTTGCATATACGG
>NZ_BAAHXV010000073.1:0-5378 GCF_054657895.1 Desulfatiferula olefinivorans
GATTATTTTATGTGTTGATCAATTATTTGTTTAAAAAACTCTAACTCTTCTAACCAATGATCCCTCATTTTAGCTTGAACAGTTTCAGGAAAATCATTACGGCTTTTCCAGTAATTTAAAAAAAGAACTCCACCAGGCATATACTTACAATGACCTTGATATTTTTTATAAAGATCAAGATTATCCTTAATATTTTTTTCAGGCCTTAACCCCAATTCGAATAACTGTTGATCAGAGCGAAATGCTTTGTGCTCATCATATACAGGGCTTTCATGCGTTATTCCATAATCATTATAGAGCTTTAAAATTTCATTTTTTACTATTTTTATCTGCATTGGAGATGCTTCTTCATATTCTGTATTCGCACCATCCCTTACATCATAAATATTATTTTTTTTGCAATAAATAATCGTATTAATGTGAAAACACGCTTGGCACGCAAAGCAAGGGAATTGCATTTGAAGTGTTTTATACTTTATTAAATTCTTAAAATAATTACGGTTGTATAGTTTACTAAATAACCCACTGATTTCTGTTAATGAATGAATAAATTTTCCTGGAAATTTACTATTCAAAATATCATAACTCTTTTTACTGTTTTGGATATTCACATGACCAAAATGACGATAAGTCAACAAATGTACCTTTTCGAATTCTAAAGACATTCTGTATGCAGTTAACGATGAATCAGAACCACCTGAAAAGAGAATACAGACATTTTCTTTTAAGCACTCATTATTCATCACAACCGCCTTAATTTATAATTATTTTTAAGTGTAAACAAAGCCCATAGTATTTTTGCTCTCGGTTTTAGTGGAATCAATACAAAAAAAATTATTAATGCAAGATTAAAATATTTGATCAAGACATTTCTCATATAGGCCGCCTATATTGTTAAAAGTTAATGCCGTCAATGTAATTTCTGTGCCATAACTCAAACGTGAGAAGGGCTGTTATTGAATTTGGACTAGGAAAAAAATAATCCCCTTTATCTTGGAGAAAAATATCAATCATTTTTTTTATTGATTCGGGTTTAAAAAAACCCCTTCTTAATGTAATAGGGTCCAGTAATATTTCTTTTATTTTTTCCCCGGCATCTTGTCTTAACCATTTATCAAGAGGAATACTGAACCCTTTTTTCTTTTTATTAAGAATCTGATCAGGGAATCTTTTTTCACACACTTTATTCAGGATGTATTTTGTTCTGAACTGTTTGTTTTCTTCTTGAAATATTTTAAATGTGCCCGGCAACTTATTTATCAATTCAGCTAATTTAATATCCTGAAATGGTGAAAGAGTCTCCAAACCATGTGCCATACACATCCGATCTACCTTTATCATCAAATTATCAGGAACATAAAATTTCATATCAGCATATAAATATTTATTAATATTATCGGCCCCATTTGCACTTAAAAACCATGATTCCGGATGACGATACGGATTTCGGTCCAAATGTATATTCCACAAATCTCGTGTGCAAACATATTTTTTCACGATATCCGGGAAATAGGATCGAACATCATATGCAGCATGAACTGGAGAAAGGCTGTCCCTATATAATTTTCTATTAATTCTTGATACTAATCCCGGCGTAGGATCAGCACATATTAAAGATGCCTGCACTGAGCCTAAGCGAGATAGGGTCTTGCGTAATAAATTTCTTTTTGAAAATATTTGATTTTTTAACGCAAAAACATAATGTCCGCTCCCCCCCATAGATTGATCAGGGCCATCACCTGTCAAAATAACATCAGTCAAGCCTGCTCCAAGTTTTCCGGCGTAATAGCTCGGGTAAGCTGATGTATCAGTAAATGGACTATCATGATGATAAACAAGAGTATTAAGCATGTCAAAAAAAGATTCTGGATTTGCAATCACCTGATGAAGTTTAACGCCAACATGGTTTGCCATCGTTTCTGCATCTTCAAGCTCATTTGATTCGTCATCCTCAAATCCAACACAGATAGCCTCAACGGGTCCAGATGAAATTTCAGCAAGAAAGGAAACCAGTGCACTTGAATCCATTCCACCACTTAAGAAGCAAAACGATTTATCTTTGCCAACAGCACGCTTCTTAACAGCTTCTTTTATTAACTGGTTGGCTTGAATTACTGCATTATCGAATGAAATCGAGCGATCTTCTTTAATAGTGGGATGCCAATAATTCTTAACTTCAATCTTATTGTTTTCAATGGAAACCATACTACCAGGGGGCACCTGAAAGATATGTTTGAAAATTGTCGATGGATAAGGTATACAGTTTAAACTTAAAAAATCACTTAATGACGTCATATCAATTTCAGGCTTTATACCCGCTTTTAATATTCCTTTGATTTCAGATGAAAAATAGAATTCATTCTTCCCATTGAAATAATGAAGGGGTTTATGACCATATGGGTCACGTACAAGAAGGAGTCTTTGCAACTTCTTGTCCCAAATGGCACAAGAAAATTCCCCTTCAAGATGAACCATAAAATCTAATCCCCATTTTTGATACGCAGCGGCAACGATAGACGTGCAAGTATCATCCTGTACCGGTATACCATCTTTTTCAAATGCTCTTTTATGTTCTGGGACATTCAACACAATGCCGTCTGTAAAAGCAAAAATACCACCATAATGTCCGAATTTATCGTAATTAATTGGTGCATCTTCCAGAGAAAAAACTGAATTCAAATGGTTAACCATTGCAATTGCTATTCGATCACAAATATACAAAACAGATGAATCACCACGACAACGATGTTTCTGGCAACTAACCATATCTGCCAGTTTTTTTTCATGACTCATGATTCCATTTTGTTTTGAATATATTCCTGCAATCAATCCCATTAACCTATCATTCCTTCTGTTTTGTTTTGGCTACAGCTGGTTGATCAAAAACAACACAAATTGTTCGGCGATTATTTGTTTTCCAAGATCATTTAAATGCCCACCATCTGTCGTATATCCCGGATACATGGCATCATAAACCTTATCATTCATTTTAAACGTCTCCCTGGATCCATCAGGGTGGACTGATTCTAATGATGCAATATCAAAAACAGGTGATTTGCGTACTTTTTCTTTTAATAGGATATTGAATTCATTGCGGGCGATATTGTCATCAATCTCCCAGATATTTTTTTTATTCATCAATAGTTTTAACTTGGTTTTCCAAGTTATGCCAGCTGTGCGAAGTGGAACAGTCATATAAACAAACGTTGTTTCAGGGAATTTTTTCGATAATTTATTTATCGTAGATAAATAGCCTGATACAATTTCATCAACGTTTGATTCTCCTGTTACATCAATATAACAATATTTATATAAAGCTATGTCTACCGTATTCCCTATCCCTTTATCAATTTTAGATATAAAATCTAAATCTTTCGATTTTGGATCTCTATTTTGCCCAACCTTTGAATGAAAAAGGTTTACGTTCTCATTCTCACTTACTTTTTCAGTTTCACTGATATTAATTATAATTTTTGTGTTTTTTTGTTTCAGAAGATCGATGCCCTCAATTATGTCGTAGCCGACAGATTGATGCCCAAAATAAATTTTCTTTTTGCTGAGCTTCTGCCATGTTGAATCAGGTACGTCATTCAATGACGCATAGTTATTTTTTTGTTCTTTCATGTCACCTCTCGAACAACCTGCAATAAACAATGATAATATTAATGCAATTAAATACATTTTTTTATTAAAATTATGATATTTCACAGATCCTCCATTATTTTTTTTGAGTTGTATAATTATTTAAAATCATAAGTAAACCAAGTGCTGCAATAAAAACAATTATTCCGGAAATATCGTGTAAAAAACCCTGCGCGACCTGAGGCCCATAAATTTTTGCAAGAACGGCTGTCAGTGACAATCTGAATATATTCAAGAAAATGGCAATGGGAACCGCCGATAAAAACAAAATGGCTTTTCTAATTTTTGATGGGTGCTCTGAAATCAAGGTAAAGGCTGCACTGAGGGCAAGCAGTGACACAAGTGATCGAAGTCCGGAACAGGCATCCACAACCTCAAGGGTTGTGTTTGAAAGATGAATAATATTCCCTTCGTTGAATACAGGTATCTGAAGGAGCTGAATAACCATGACCGCAATCTTGGTTGCAAACATCTTAAGAGGGAAAGCTATTTTATTCCAGATGATGGCTGGAAAGGGAATCATGAAGATCAAATAGATTATTGGTAGAAAAACAACTCGTACAATATCAATACCCATTAAAAAGTAAACGCCGCTGAGCAACACAAGGATCATCGAAAACCGCATGGTGAAGAGTTCTGCGCCGATATTTGTGATGACAAAAAACAGGAGGCTACCGACTAAACACATAAGACCCATATTCGAAGGTTTTATGGGCATGGCGGCAAGGATCTCTTTTTCTTTCCAGATGAGATAGGCCGTTATAAACGGGATAAGGTAACCATGTGAATAATTGTCGTTTGTATCCCAATCGTGAATCATTCCAACGATGGTGTCGAAATAAAGCAACACAAAACAACCTATGAAAATCAAAATCGGAACCAGATGTTTGTACTGAGCAATCGATGTGTTTGTGTCTTTTTCCAAAAAAACAATCCTTTTTTATATTCACCACGGAGGCACTGAGGACACGGAGTTGGTTTTTTATCACCGGCCGGGAGACGGCGGCCGATGATAAGAACTCATGGGCAAGCCAGGTCTGGGGCGGTGGTATGCGCTTTGGTGTTCTGTGTCTTTACGGCTCTGTAGGAAGATTATGATTTTCACCACAGAGGCACGGAGGACACGGAGTTGGGGTTTTTATCACCGGCCGGGAGACGGCGGCCGATGATAAGAGCTCATGGGCAAGCCGGGTCTGGGGCGGTGGTGTGCGCTTTGTTGTTCTGTGTCTTTGTGGTTCTGTGGGAAGATTATGTTTTTCACCACGGAGGCACGGAGGACACGGAGTTGGGTTTTTTATCACCGGCCGGGAGATGGCGGCCGATGATATGAACTCATGGGCAAGCCGGGTCTGGGGCGGTGGTATGCGCTTTGGTGTTCTGTGTCTTTACGGCTCTGTAGGAAGATTATGATTTTCACCACGGAGGCACGGAGGACACGGGGTTGGTTTTTTTATCACCGGCCGGGAGACGGCGGCCGATGATAAGAACTCATAGGCAAGCCAAGTCTGGGTCGGTGGTGTGTGCTTTGGTGTTCTGTGTCTTTACGGCTCTGTGGGAAGATTATGATTTTCACCACGGAGGCACGGAGGACACGGAGTTGGGGTTTTTATCACCGGCCGGGAGACGGCGGCCGATGATAAGAACTCATGGGCAAGCCGGGTTAGAAATTTTTGTTTTTTCTTTGTTCTCCGTGTCTCCGTGGTGCAATTATCGTAACCGTTCACGGGGGTACATAA
>NZ_BAAHXV010000074.1:0-3812 GCF_054657895.1 Desulfatiferula olefinivorans
TACGAGGTGAAACTCCAGCAATCAAATTTCACCCCAGATGTAAGCGGGTCAATTTGATATCGACAGCTACGAATCAAGGTAAAGTACGGTTTATGGTTTACAAGGATAAGATGAATTCTCAGGCCCTTATAAAATTCATGACACGACTTATCAAGGATTCTGATAAAAAAATATACTTGATTCTCGACAACTTGAAGGTCCATCACAACCATATGGTCAAGGATTGGGTAAATGAACATGAGGATGAAAGTGAGTTGTTCTTTCTACCATCCTATTCACCTGAATTGAATCCGGACGAGTATTTGAATTGTGATTTAAAAGTCGGGGTTCATTCCCAAGCGCCTTCGAGAACCGCAGATGAATTGAAATGCAACTCAATTTCTCATTTGAAAAAGCTTCAAAAGCTACCGGACGCGTTAAAAATTACTTCAAACACCCGAGGATTGCTTAAGCAGCTTGTTGTTGCTGTATTTAATTGGCGGTTTAATATTATTGCTGAAGGTGGATTCAATCACAATTGCTCTGTTGATACTGCAAACGATTCTGGTCGGTGCCATCCAAATTTCATGCAAGGCTTGTTTGATCTTTGACTGAATTGTCTTTGGCAGCTTGCTAATACATTGGATGTCTTATGCACCCAATAGCGTTGATGTTGAGTTTCAGGTTATACTTTTCGAATCGCTTTTTAAAAGCCTAAAGCACCATTGCCGATCGCCAATTCAGGTGAATGGTTGTGACCCTTTACTTTTATTCTCAAAAGCAACTCTGTCCAACTCGATTCAAATTCCCGGCAACCGTCATCAATGGCAATGAATTCTTTGGTCCCCATTTCAGAAACGCCTATAATGAAAAGAATGCATTGCCTTGCATCATCGCTTCGTACTTTGAAATACATACATACCGTCTACCAAAATATAGACATAACGTTTGTTTTCCCAGGTAGATTTTAAACGGCGATAATCCTTTTGCACCATTGCCGAAAAGGGCATGAAGGACTTCCTTGATGTCACCCGTGGGAATCCCTTTCAAGTAAAGCCAGGGCGGGCCTCTTCGATAGCCCTTGTTTTTCTCAAATATGGTGGCAAAAATGTTGAGTTGAACTTTATTCCCTGGCCGCTTTTATCTCGAACTTTTGGGACTTTAACCGTTACCGGACCGATTCCCGTTTGAATTTCTCTTGCCGTCAAATATCCATTTCGAACTATATGTTTATGACCCGTTTCATACCTGAACTCAGAATATTCTTTTAAAAGTTCCTGAAGTTCGGACTCAACAGCCTCTGATATTAATTGGCTTCTTTGTTTCAAGTCACCCAATTTTTTCCCCCTTTATGTCTATATGTCAAAGTTTTTAGTTTATTTTGTTGGCACCACATTTTTGGGATTTTATGGAAAAAACACCGAATAATCTGTTGTTTACGATAATTTTACGTTTAACATTGTTAAAGAAAAGTCTACCGGTATATGCTGCACGAATGAGTCAGATTGTTTCGTAAACCGCTTCATTGTTAAGTTCGGTCCTTCGGTTAAAGATCTGTTGGATGGGATACTGTCCGTCATCAAAGTATCAGGAGTTTATATTTTATGCGCTGGAAAACAAAAGCAAAGATTCAAAAATTCGTTTCACTACTTCCATCTTCACTGTCCTATGCGACATATTATTGGTTGCAGAGGCATTTTGGTAATTTGAAGACGCTGAATCCGGTCCGGAAATTATCTGCTGCAATTGCGATTTGCCAAAAAATAAGTGAGCACGCGCAAAAGATAGAAGATAAAGTATTTTTTGAGGTTGGAACAGGACGAGTGCCAATCGTGCCGATTGGATTTTGGCTGATGGGGGCAAAGAAAACGATTACCATAGATTTGAATCCATATATGAAATCAGAGTTGGTGGCTGAAAGCTTGAACTATATATCAGACCATGCTGATTATGTGCTGGAGCTATTCGGCGATTTGATTAATAAAAAAAGATTTCAAAAATTGCTTGAACTAAAAAACAGTTCTCATTTTTCGTTACCCTCAGTTCTTGATTTGTGCTCTATAGAATATATTGCACCTGGTAATGCGGAAAATACTGGGCTTTGTGAGGAGGCTATAGACTTTCACACATCTTATGCTGTTTTTGAACATATACCCCCAAATATTTTGAAGACAATTCTACGCGAAGGAAGCAGGATTACAAAAGGCACCGGATTATTCGTTCACATGATTGACTATACGGATCATTTTATCAAATCCGATAGAACTATATCTTCAATAAATTTTCTTCAGTATTCCGATAGTGATTGGGGAAAAATTGCCGATAACAGGTATATGTACATGAATAGATTGAGGCATGATGATTTTATTGAAATATTCGAATCAGCAGGGCAATGTATTATAAAAGATTATCCCACTAAAGATCCTGGCCTACTGGATTTATTGAATAATGGAACCCTGAAACTTGACAGAAGATTTAATTCTAAATCAAAAGATATTATCACAATTACTGATGCGTGGTTTATTTCGAAAAAAAAATGATGAAGTCCAAAAAAATGTAGTTATCGTCTATTGTCGAAGATATTAAAGTTGGATGCATTTTGTTCCAATTAGCCCATTGAGTAAAATATAACCATGAATGGTATGTAAAATGTGTAAGTTGAACTCAGAAATTATTATCATTAAAGGAGGAAAGTATTATCAGGAGATTGATTTTATAAAATCTATAGCCATTCTGTTTGTGATTGTTTTACACAGCATTTCAATAGAGTTAAAACTTGATGTTCTTGCCCCATTTCATATGTGGCATGCCGTCCCAATTTTCATGTTGATTGCAGGTATAAATAGTCGGCTATATATTTTGCGAGAGGGTTATGCACCATTTAAGGAATATTCGTTTGAGCAACTAAAAAAAAAAGGTACACGGGTATTAATTCCATTTGGGTTTGTTTTAACGGTAGAATTTTTCATTATTTATTTTTATAAAGGGCATATGGAAGATTCTTTATTTACTTTTATTTTATCAGGAGGATATGGCGCTGGTAGTTATTTTGTACCGGTGTTTATACAACACCTGCTTTTCTTCCCCTTGGTACTTATCTTCCTCAATAAATCGAAGATGTCTTTTTTTAGTAAGATGGCAGTGTTATTTTGTGTTTCGATTCTATTAGAAAAAATATGTATATTTTTTTTTATATCTGAGGATTTATATTGTTTGTTATACGTAAGATATTTTTTTGCCGCAGCTCTTGGCGCAATGCTTTTAGACTCTAAATTAAGGGTCTATCATATGATTATATTAGCATTAATAAGCTTTATCTATATATTTTATACATCATATTTTGGATATCAGATATCCTTTATTTATCCTGCTTGGATATTTCAGCATGCGCCAGCCTATTTTTGGACACTTATGTTTGTTTTATTGTTATGGTTTTTACATAGTAAATTAGGCTTAGTATCAGAGAAGCTATCCGAAATTGGACGGTATTCATATCATATTTTTTTATTTCAAATGGTTTACTTTTGGAGTGTTGATGTTTTTGTCAAAAACGCTGTGATTAAATACATTACTCCACATTATTTTCTGATTTATACTGCCATTAACTGTGCGATGTGCGTCATGGGAGGGCTGTTGTTTTTCAAAATGAACCATATTTTGAATGAGGAATTTTATCGAAGATTCATGTCCAATAATATTCCCAGAAATAATTAATTTCGGTTCTCTAAGAAGCTCCAGTAAGTTTTTGCTTTGACCGTATCTGTCAAAGGGTCGTGATATTGTGGGTATATAACCACAGATATGGAGGCGACCATGACAGATTTTACCATAAC
>NZ_BAAHXV010000075.1:0-3715 GCF_054657895.1 Desulfatiferula olefinivorans
GCCACGGAAAAAAACGTTTCGTGATTGCGCTCAAATATGAAGGTGAAGAACCCTATCGATATATCATCGCATCGGATATGACCTGGCGAACGGATATCATTGAAGCCTATACCTTGAGATGGCTTATCGAGGTTTTCTTTCAGGACTGGAAAGGCAATGAAGGTTGGGGCAAGCTGACCAAGCATCCCGGCGCCGACGGATCAAGCAAGAGCCTGATTCTGAGCCTGATGGTTGATTACTGCCTCCTTTATCATCCCGATAAACTGGCCCGGATAGAAAACAAACTTCCCGCATACACTGTGGGCAGGATGATAGCTAAAATTAAGGTGGAAGGGCTACTTTATACCCTTGAGAAAGCGCTTCTGGCTGATGACCCGATTGAACAGTTCAAAACATTCGCAAGGGCTTTGGAGGATAATCTGGTTCAGCTCAACACTTCAACGAAACACATGGCTCCTCGGGGGCTTGGCAACCTGGAACCATCACCTGCTCTCAAACACAGGCAGGCTGCTTGACATGGGTACTAAAAACTTGAAGATCGAGTGGAATAATTATTATGGATATCGACAGAATAACCAAATTAATTAAGATTAGAAAATTTTTTCTAATATGGATACTTGTGGTCATTATTCTTACTTTTTGTGTTATTGTTCGTGAAATAAAAATAGTTATTATTTCAATAACTTTTATTATTTTATTTATATTTTATCTAAAGGCCTTTCATATAAAAGTTAAATCAATTTATAAGATTATTCGTTTTAAGCTAATTCGAACTAATTCTTATTTAGAAAAACCAATGTTGAATGTATCTAATGTTATTGATAATGATGAGGATTTAAGACGCATATTTCATTTGGTTTATGAGAATGGTGAAGCTGAGTTAGCCATAATTGATCAAGATGGTTATTATTACCCTTTATATAATGTGAAAAACATATCTTCATTAAAATTAAAAGAAAATCATCAATTCCTAAAACGTAAAAAGTATAATCTTAGTTTAGTAGTACTTGATGGAGGTATTTTAGCTGTAAAAAAAAAATTTGGAAAGGAGAATATTGCTTTTTTTGCAAATGAATTAATTGTCCTATCTACTCTACAGAATAGATGTATGGTTCCTAGAATTATAAAAACTGATATCAATAACTGTATTCTTTATATGTCTTACATTAATGGTATTACTGTTAGAAGTATGCTTGCATCACAAGGAGCAATGATTTTAGATGTTCATTATCTATCAAAAAATGAACAAAATTCCCGTAATGAATGGATTAAAAGAGTACTTGAAGGAAAAAAGTATTTAAGTACATGTATTGATCAAAGAACGATAGATATGATCTATAAAACAATAAAGCAGATTCATAATTTAGGCGTATGTGTTTATGATATTAAATATGGAAATATTATGATTGAAAAATCAACAAATGATGTTTATTTTATTGACTTTGAAAATTCAATTTTGTTTAGTTGTCACAAGGGATTTATTTATAAAAAAGCCATCGAATTTGACTTGGAACTTTTAGATTTTCATTTTAAATTATAAATCCGGTTCTCTAAAAAGCTCCAGTTTCAAGAAAGTGCTCTGATATGGGGTTCACCGCAATTAGAGAAAGTTCGCGTTCACACTTTATTCATTTGGGAAAACCCCCGGCTCTGCCGGGGGACACTAACAGTTTGACAGTTCCGGAATAAAATAGAAACCTCCAATCAAGTGGCCCGCTCAAAGTCACAAGAAAGGAGGTTTCATGAACGACTATCAGAGTTTAAGTCAGTGATGTCCGGTTAGGTTTTTGCGTGTAATTTTTTTTAATAATTAGTGCATTTTTTGCTTGACATTTGAGCATTTAGGGCGGCGGCCCATTGTTATTTGCTTATAATAACAATTGGTTATAAAAATGCGCTTGCCGATGCTTGTCAAAAAGAAAATTGATTCAAAAACCTATAAACTATATATTAACCAGGCAATAAAATATCTAAGTATTTAGTAGGAATTGAGCGACAAATATGCTATAGAGTGAGTCATGGAAAAAATTGACGCACGCAAACTAAGTACAGAAACCCAGCAGCAACTCCGCAACCAGGCTATTCGCCTTCGGATATCTGGCAAGAAGTATCGAGAAATATCTGAAATTACATGGATTAGTGCAACAACAATCTGCACATGGTATAAAGCTTATCTTGATGGCGGTAAATCGGCATACCATGTTCAGAATTTTCTTGGATTTCTTCATCTTGGATGTTCACTTATTTTGCTCAGATTATTTTGAGATGGCTTGTAATATCACAAGCCTTTGACAGATAAGATCAAAGCATATTTACTGGAGGTTCTTAGAGAACCGGTATTATAAAAAATTCAATTTTTTGGAATGAAATTATGGATTATACGATATTACCTTTTAATGCGAAAGTTCATAAAGAGACGGTAATTAAACTCTGGAAAAATAATTTAAGACGTTTTTTTTCTGGTCGTTTTGAATGGATACATGATAAAAACCCTAACGGAGAACCTCAAACGTCAGTAGCTGAATTTTGTAATTCAGAAATTGTCGGATATTGTTCTAATTTTCCTAGATTACTAAATGCAAATGGCAAAGACTATAAAGTTGGTACATCAATAGACTTTATTGTCAGAGAAGACCATAGGGTCTTTGGTCCTGCACTAAAGATGCAGCGTGAAACAATTAAAAAGTCTTTAGCTGCAGGCTATGACATTAATATCGGTTTACCAAATGAGCCTTCCAGGGGGGTATTTAAACGTATAGGCTTTAAACCACTAGGAAAAATGAAAAATTTTTCAAAAATCTTGGAATCAGAAGGAAAGTTTATTCAATATACTAAAAGTAAATTTTTAGCTTATTTATTGGGCTTTTTAGTTGATAGATGGTTTTTATTTTCAGATCTTTTTAAACTTTTTTTAATTAAAAATTATAAATACCTTTTCAAAACTTTAGATACTTGTAATTCAGATTTCGATGAGTTTTGCAACAATGCAAAAGAATCTGTTTATTTAATGTTTAAAAAAGATTCTTCATACCTCAATTGGCGTTATGCTGACTGTAAAAGTTTTGATTATAAATTTTATTGTATTTACAAAAAAAAAAACAAAAAGCTTTTAGGATTTATTGTTTATTATATAGAAAAAAATAATTCAACAATTGTTGATATGTCTTTTATTAAACCTGGAGTTATTGTTCAAGCTTTATTGCTTTCATACTCGATGAGCATGAGAAAGATTGGGACTAAATCTATAATATTAAGTTATTTAGGAAGTGATGTACTTATCGATATCTTAAAAAAAAGTAATTTTATAAAAAGGAATAGTAGTCGAATCTGTTATATTATGCTGAATAGTGAATTTAATGAACAAAAAAGTGAGATGCTTAAATCAGAGAAAAATTGGTTACTATTTGATGGAGAAGTTGACCTTTAACCCGAATATTTCAAAAAAACCTGAAAGTCGAATAACGCGTACACTCTTATTTAGAGCTTACGCCCAAGAATTTCAATAAGAGCATGTTGGCCACTTGATACAGTGGACTATCGATATTAACTCGGCAATAAAATATCTAAGTATTTAGTAGGAATTGAGCGACAAATATGCTATAGAGTGAGTCATGGAAAAAATTGACGCACGCAAACTAAGTACAGAAACTCAGCAGCAACTCCTCAACCAGGCAATTCGCCTTCGGATATCTGGCAAGAAGTATAGAAAAATATT
>NZ_BAAHXV010000076.1:0-3593 GCF_054657895.1 Desulfatiferula olefinivorans
ATTTACTAGAGGTTCTTAGAGAACCGGTAAGCCATATTTACGTTGCCTTTTGTCGGTAAGAATTTTTACCGGAGCATCGTGTTGAATGACGAACGCCCTTTCGGAAATGATGCGGTCTATGATATGCTTAAGGCTTCAACCCGCTTACCTGCGACGATAGAGAGTCAAAGAACAATTTAGTCAGCGGAAAACTCATTACCGAAAGTTGAGTTAATAGCTTAGAAGACTTTTAAAAACATCTTCCATTTCTTTTGCAACCTTGTCCCAAGTGAATTGCAAACCATAATTTGAAATTTCTTTGTTATTCCACTCTTTATTTATTGCTATTTCAATATTTTTTGATAACAATTCAGCATTCATCGGTTCACACAGAAATCCATATTTATCGTTGTTTATTATATCTGGAATCCCTCCTACATCAGAAGAAATAACAGGAACACCACAAGCAAGTGCCTCATGGATAACAACAGGGCAACCTTCTCTGGTAGAAGACATACAAAATATGTCCGCAGCATTTAGCCAGTTTATTATTTCGTCATGAGGTACGGGGCCAACTAAACATACAGAATTCCATAACCTTAAGCTTGTGATAAAATTTTGAAGCTCTTTTTTTAAAGGACCGTCACCAATAATAAATAATTTAAGGCCTTTTTTTATAAAGCTTATAGATTTAATTAGTGTATGAAGGTCCTTTTCCTCAGACAGCCTGGCTACACAAACACAAACTTTTACATCTGAAGGTATCTCAACTGAAAGCTTGGATAATGCTTTATCCTTATTAAGGATATGAAATTTTTTAATATCAATACCATTAGGAATCACAGAAATTTTATGGTCCAATATTTTATAATCATACGTTATTTTATTTTTTAAATCATTGCTTACACAAATAATATGATCAGCTTCTCGAAGAGATTGAATATACTTTTTTCTTCTTCCAGAAGATTCAAAATATCCTAAAGCTTCATTACCATGAACCGTTATTACAACCTTCTTATTATATTTTTTTGCAAATTTATTTGCCACAAAACAATCAGGATATATCCATTCAACATTTATAATATCTGAAATTTTTATATAATTTTTAATATTTTCAAGTAATAAAGCACAATAGTAAGAATACCACCGGATATGAAAAAAAGGCATTGACAAATATTTTGGATATAAAACTTCCAACCCGTCAAAATAATCAATTTTTTTTGGTAAAATCTCATTCTTAAACGGGAAAAAAGATATGGGTGCAATTATTTTTAGGGAATTACGTTTACAGAGGGCTTTTGCTTTTTCAGCAACAAATACCGATGATAGAGGCTTATTTTTGTTGGGAAACATATGACTTAAAAAAATAATTTTCATATATCCAGCTTTCTTAATTTCTTTGAAGGATTACCCCCGACAATAGTAAAGGCATCAACATTTTTTGTTACAATAGTTCCACTAGCAATTATAGCCCCATCTCCAATAGAAACACCTTTTAATATAGTAGCTCCGGATCCAATCCACACGTCATTTCCGATTTTCACTTTTTTAACATCACATGCCTCTACCTGTTCGTCCTTCCTTCTTTTCAAATAATCATAAGAATGACCGTCATTATCTCTAATCGTTACATTACCTGCAATAAAACAATGATTTCCAATAGATACTTCATCAGCTACACTTATACTAACATATGAACCTATATATGTCGTATCACCAATGATTAATTTTGGATTATCAAAAACTTTACTCGCAGAAAAAGTAATAACACTATGCAAAGTTACATTATCACCGATTATCATAGTAAGGCCACCTGAAATATATGGTATCCCCTGTAAATGCCCTCTTACAATTCTAAAATTATTTCCAACACTTGAACACTGAGATTTAAAGAGTGGTTCATAATACAGCTTAACACTTAGCCAGTACAGTAAACGAATCCTTATTTGACGCTCTAAAAATAAAAATTTATGTATAGGCTTAATTGTAGGTATTTCAATTCGTGTAATTTTTTTTATATAATCATATAACATTGAATAAAAAGGTGTCTCTTTTCTTTTTATTTTTAAAATTAATTTCTTAATCATAATCAAATAAATTTTTTCCGGTTATCTATGAAGCTCAAGTAATCTGTTCAGCCAGATGCACCGTGAAGCCCATGATTGGTCTATATCCCTTAATAATATGTAAAATTCAAGAGAAATTAAGCCATAAATTTCATTAGATCTTGACCTAATATTTGAGTTTTTCGCATTTACTGGAGCTTTTTAGAGAACCGCTAAATTTTTTAAGTTAAATAAATATACTTTGGGATGACTAAATCTCTATATTCATTTGGGTTTCCTTCATAACCACGTTCAGCTGCTTTAATGATATTATACATCTCTCGAGCTGTAACATAGTGCAAACAATAATGCTCCCCATCGTTATAATTCCCTTCCAAATGTTTATACATTTCATCTGCTGTATTACCAATTAATAAGTCAAAATCAACTTCTCTGCACCCGTGGGTATGAAGCTTAACAAACAGCCACTCAGGACGTCCCTGTATTCGTACAGCATTATTTATCCAATAATCGGTTCTTTTAGGAAACGGGTAGTCTGAACGATCAAGGTTTGAACTCTCAATTGATGGTTTAAATCTATGTATCCTTGATTTCCATCTTAAACCAACAATCCCCTGTATGATCATTAAGTCGCCCCAAGGCTCACCACCGACACAAACTGCTTTTCCTTTATTATATGATTTTGATTTTTTTGGATCATCCTTAGCATAGTATATTTTATTAATAGTTTGTGGCTGAGCAAGCCCAAGTGATGGGTATGTAAAGTCTGCATAACAGCCACATTCATTTAATATTTCAATTTCATTATTAACACCACATATTTCTGGGCCAAGGGCATTATCTAAAGACCAGTCACCATGTATAAAAGCAAAGGTCTTTGATCCGTTAGGCAAACAAAAGATACCATATTTTGAATAATCTTCTATACATTTCAAAATTTTTAGTTTTAAAGTTTCAGAAGTGTCAGGGAAAGGTTCCATATGGTTATGGTGAAGATGCATCTCAATTTCACCGTAACCTGATTTGCATAATTTAATTATATCACCTAAAAATCGATGATCCAAATGCGGAGGATAAAACCATGAATGTTGTGGGGGTTTTCCATCTGAATCTCTATGTTTATTTGCCATGGAAGGGTATTTTACTGACCATGCATTTACCCTTTCACAAGCCTTTTGAAGACCTCCACCAGAATGGAATGGTTCATAATGATCTACAACTGAAAACATAATATGCTTAGTTTTATTCGTTTGTAAATTCTCTTTATTTATAAAAGTTTTTATATAAGCGGGAAACCAGTTATGTATTCCTCTACTTTTAAAATAATTTAAAAAATACATATAACACCATCTCAAAAAATTGTTAACAGTTAACTTTCAGAATGATTTATGACAGTAAATTAGTCAATCTGGTTATGCACTTCCCTCAAGTTGGAGGTGATTTTTCAATTTTTAAACCACCCGTTCGCGTTGCTCACTGAAGGGCACGAAGAAGTACGTAAATAGGGGTTTTTCTTCGTGATCCTTCGATAAAATGAGAAAGTTGGTC
>NZ_BAAHXV010000077.1:0-3500 GCF_054657895.1 Desulfatiferula olefinivorans
ACGCAAGCGGACACATTCCATCAAACGCAGGCCGGAGCCGTAGAGAATCTTGGACATAAGCAGATGGATTCCGCTGAGATGGCTCAATACCGACTGAACTTCCTGCTGCGTCATCACCGTGGGGACCCAGCTCTTTTTTTTCGCACGGATCGGTTCCAGATGCTCATCAACGGGCATATCCAGAACGTGACGATAAAGAAAAACAATGGCATTCAAAGCCTGACGCTGGGTTGAAGCCGACACGTTGCGCTGGGTTGCAAGGTGGCTGAGGTATTTTTCAATCTCCTGTTTTCCCATATCCCGCGAATGAATTTTTTTCTCATAAAACCGGATCAAATCGATGATCCATCCGCAATAGGTCTGTTCGGTCCTGTAAGCATAATGATGGTAACGCAAAACCTGGCGCACCTGTTCCATGAGTTTGAGATCGGGATCGGGTCTGAATTTTTTTATGTCTGTCATAGGGGGGAGGCCTCTTCATTTTGAAAAACACGTTAGCCTTTTTCCAACGCAGCTCATATTTTGCTTTTTGTCTTTCTTCGTGCTATAGTCTTTTGCAACTCAAAACTAAATAAGGTGTAGTATGCGAATCAATATACAAGATATGACAACTGAAGAGAAATTAATGGCAATGGAGTTACTTTGGGACGATTTATGTAAAAATCAAAATCTCTCTTCTCCCGCTTGGCATGCCTCTGTACTGAATGATCGTGAGAAGGCTATTGCTGAAGGCAAAGATAAATTTGTTGATTTGGATGAGGCAAAAAAGTCAATTCTGAATTCAATCTAATGAAAATAAGAATTCTACAATCAGCTCAGGCTGATCTCAAAGAAGGTTATGTTTTTTATGAGTCTCAGGCTGAGGGTATAGGCAGATATTTTCTTGACTCGATATTTTCTGATATTGATTCACTAAAGCTTTTTGCAGGCATACATCAAGAATATTTTCGAAGGTATTACAGGCTACTTTCCAAAAGATTTCCTTTTCAATCTACTATCGCATAGAAGATGAAGAAATTAGAGTTTATTCAGTTCTTGACTGTCGTAGAGATCCGGCATGGGTAAGGAATAAATTACAATAAAATCGAATAAATAATTGTTTCGTGAAAGGCTAACAATTAGCTCAAACCGACCCGAATAGCAGTGGTCTGTTTCCCGCAGGCGCAACGGCGGGCGGCTTAGCTCTGACAATAATAGAACTTAATGAATCAAAAACAATCAGATATTCAAAAAATCTGGCACGGATTGAAAGATCTCATATTTTCAATTGCTTTTATAATAGCGGCAATTGCATTGTTATTGTTTATATACAATGCCTTAGATTTAAAAGGTCTTAAGCCTGAAGCGGTGATGTCCGAGCATCAAAATGTTGTAATATTCGTTGGTATAATATTTGGAACAGTATTCGTTTTATTGTTAACATCGATTTATAGAATTGCAAAATCTTTAAAAAAAAATGCTGCGGCTTGGTTATTTGCTTGTATTGCATTTCCCATACTTTTGTATTTTGCGATACCCTATTTTTTTATTGCCGGTGTTTATACTATTATAAAGTTAAAATTTACTAAAAATGTCGAACAATTGCATGCAGGCGACGGCTAAACGCCGCGCCTGATGCACACGTTGGCGCTTCTAATGATAAAATAATTGTTGCCTTTACGATACTTCTGGATGTACAATTAAAAATACAAACAGGAGGATGTAAAATGGGAAAATTATCAAATATTATACCTGTAAGCGATTTAAGACAGGATGCGGCTAAACTTTTGAAACAATTGCAAACCAATGATGAACCTTTGATTATTACACAAAGAGGAAGGGCCAGCGCTGTAATACTTGGGGTTGAGGCCTATGAAAAACTTGAACATGAAAAAGAAATTTTACGTTTATTAGCAAAGGGTGAAAAGGAAATCGAAGCCGGCATTGGTTATGATTTAGATACGGTACTTGCTGAAGCGGATGATTTTTTAAATAAGGATCCCCTGTGAAAATTCAATTCACACCGACGGCTAAAAAACAATTCCTTTCTGCGCTATCATATATTCGAAGAGACAAACCCTCTGCTGCCGTCAATTTTCGTAATCGTGCTGAAAAAATCTTAAGAAGGCTTGAGGATTTTCCGGAGTCTGGAAGAATCATTCCAGAATTTTCGGATCTCAGTTATAGAGAGGTAATAATTCCGCCCTACCGGTTTTTTTATAAAATTAAAGCAGATATTATCTGGGTGGTTGCCGTCTGGCATAGTGCTCAAATCCCCAATGCGCCAGTTCTTTAGCGCCAACAATTGCATGCAGTCGACGGCTAAACGCCGCGCCTGATGCACAGGTTACGTCTTTAATACTTGACCATCATATACATTGTACATTATATTGTACCAAATAACATTAAATGAGGTGCAATATGCAAAGATTAAAAATTGATCAAGATATAAAACCACTATCTGAAGTTCGAACTGGAATAGCAAGTTTCATTAAACAGGTTCACGACACAAAAAGACCATTGGTAATTACGCAACATGGCAAAGGTGTTGCTGTACTTTTGGATGCACAAGAATATGAACATATTCAAGAAAAAATTGAGCTCTTATCTGATGTTAATAAATCCCTATCTCAATTGGAAAGCGGTCAAGGGATAGAGCATTCAGAAGCCAAAAAATCACTTTTGCAAAGACTGAAAAAATGAAAATCATATGGTCGCCATTAGCGATTGATAGAGCCTCTGAGATTGTTGATTATATCGCTCAAGACAAACCTTTGGCAGCTCAAAAATGGATTGAAACCATATTTTCAAAAGTTGAGTCACTTGAATTGTCACCAGAAATTGGAAGAATTGTCCCAGAAATTAGAGATAACCAATTTAGGGATTTAATATATCAAAATTATAGGTTAATTTATAAAATTGATTACAACAACATATTTATTCTAACAATTCGTCATGGGTCACAAATACTCCCTACTGATGAAATTCTGACGTAACCCGTCGTTGCAGCGGACTGCTGGGACGGACAGAGCGAAGCAAAGCTTCAGCCGCAGTCAAGGGTGTACCACCCCACTCCGTTGAACAAACCACTTCAGCGGGCAAATCAGTGAGTTAAACATTAAGTTAAGTATTCAAAGGAAATGCAGGGAATTAATGAAACAGGATACCATTTTAGGACAAATACAGACAAGGGCGCTTGAGAATCTTCCTGTGTGTATTACCCTGCAGGATACCGAGTATAATATGGTCTGGGCGAATCGGGCCTACCGTGAAACCATGGGCTTGTCACTGAAAGAAATCAAAGGCAGAAAGTGCTATCATGACAAGAAAATAGATACGCCCTGTGATGTTTGTCCATTTGTCAAAGCCATGGAAACGGGCTTGCCCTTCGAGGCAGAATTACCCCCGGAGCACCAGTGTCATTATTCAGGGGCAAAGGGCTATTGGTTGCTTAAAACCGCTCCAGTAAGAGATAATGATGCCAGGATCGTCGGTGCCATAGGACTCGGCATCGACATGGT
>NZ_BAAHXV010000078.1:0-3438 GCF_054657895.1 Desulfatiferula olefinivorans
GCAAGCGGAAAGCGTCACCTGCACCCAATGGTTATGGCTTTAAGTCCCCAGACCAACCCGAGGCAATTGTTAGAATTCCATTATCTTGGATGGCTTGATTGTCATAAACCATTTTCTCAAACCTATCCACTTGCTCGAAAAACCTACGTGCATGCTCGGGGGTGAGATAGGGATCCCAATCAGTTGCTAACAGTTGATCGATATCTGCTAATGAAGCGATCTCTTTTTCCCTTCTTTTAGGTTTAGCGTGAACCATGTTATCTCGTAATTCTTTGAGTTTTTTGAGTGTTTGAAACGGCTCTTGAGACTCATCGAATTTGTAGCCCAGCTGTTCACAAACCCTACCAAGCTTCAAATGATACTTATCTCGCTCCTTCCATGATGGAACAATCACCTCACCTGCAAAATTGATCAAGGCCTCAACGGTCAGGCCGAGCGCCAATAGACAGCTCATGCAATCCAAGGCGATTGAATCCGTTGTTTCCTCGATCTGCTTACGCTCAATAACATTCAGATGGTAATAAGCTAAATTGAATAGATCGTGATGGGGATGAATTTTCGCTTGGTGTGCCATATCCCTGTGTCCTGATTTCCCTGATGCCATAACGTGGTGTTCAGTGGGCGGGCGTCGAATCGCGACAGCCGGCCAGAGAACAAAACTGGTTGAAAAAAGACAGTGGTTAACGAAGGCGCGCTGTAGCCCGATCCACTGGAACACATGGTTAGCCTTTATCATTTCGTGATATCATTAAATCAATAGGCTGAAATCGTTCACAAAATTCTAATGCAGTGTATTTCATTACTATAGCCGTAACACCTACTGCCAAAATTGGAATCCCAATGCTTAATTTTGCACACGTAGTTGCAATAGCTGAAGCAAAATAGCCATTATTAAATACCTTGGGTACTTGCTTGCTCCACAAATTGTAAATTTCACTTTCAGGATCACACACAGCTCGCCACCCTGCTCGTTTTAAAGTATCGACAACCTTTTTACCAAATTCAACAACCGATAAGGTTGGTGGTGGAGCTAATAATTTTTGATCGTTTATTGGCAGTAGTTTTACTGAATAATTTTTAATATCTTGAGTTAGCAACAATGAATCTTGGGGTAAACTATTACCCACCATAATAAATATTTCTTGATCTGATTTGTTTTTTAAAATTTCTACTGCTCTTTTGTGAAGCTCTTTTGGATCTAATTCTTCTGAATATTCCCTACGCAACTGGCCAAGGATACACTCAAACTCAATTCGCTTTAGCATTCTTTTTTGCAATTGGTTACGACGCTCATCAGATTTGATATTGTTAATATGTAACATTGCAGTTCGAATGTATTTTTTTGCAGCCTTAATTTCATTATTACGCAGATGACAAATGCCTAAGTGAACTGCAGCTTCCAGATAGGTTCTGGTATTTTCATTTGCTCGAATAAGAACACTATTATAACCTCTTTTTGCATAATCAATTCGATTATCGATCAGTGCGGCTTGAAAATACCAATTCTTTGCTTGTAATACTCGATGATGATCTCTATTCGTTGAAAACAATCTCTGGATTTTTTCCATGATATTATGCGCTTGGTTGAAATCACCATGCTTTGCAGCTTGTTTTAACTGAGGCTCAAGAATTCTTAATTTTTTTAAGACATCATCTGGTAATTTTGTTGTCATAGATTATTCTCATGAGGCTAACGTGTGCTTCACCGGCCGGGCGGCGAATCGAGACGCTGGGCCGATGGGCGAAAAAGGTTGAAAAACTAAAGACTTCCAAAAGGGACAAGCTCTAGCCCGGTCCGGTGGAAGCAATTGTTGGCAGATTGATTCACGGTGGCGAATGGATTGGGACCGGAGTTTATGAACCCAATGCCGGAGAACGTGGAAACAATATGCCAGGAGTGACAAAGAACAACCAGAACCAAACGCAGAACAAAGCCGTGAAAGCCTTCGAACGAACGGGCCGCCCTGAGAACGAAGGAGACGGAAACCGCCACAAGGGTTGAGCGGATGGGCCACCCTGAACGAGACAGCGGACGGATTTGAAAAGTCGTTCAACAGGAGAAAGCCCAAACTCCGATTTCTTTACAACTTTTCTTTTTGAAAGAGCAAATCAATTTTCTACTTTTTACCCAGACGTTCGTCCGACTGCCAACGAAGTTTTCAGTGGGCGGGCGGCGATTCACAACACCCGACCAGAAAACGAAATTGGTTGATAAACGAGATCGGTAAACGAAGGCACGCTCCCGCCTGATCCACTGCAAAACACTTGTTAGCATGATTCTATTTACTTTGGGAGTGTACTCATGATTGATTGAATCCAAATATATAAAAAATTTCCTGCTGCCCCAGAAACAGAACCTTTTATTATTAAATCAGATACTTGATCAAATAATGATGGGTTATTTTTTTTTACATTTACTAAAGCTTGTTTTATTTCATGTTCATCATCCGCTTTAATACCTTGTTCGATTTTATTTGATAATAAATTCAGAGACTTTTCAATATTATTATTACTACATTTCGATTCTAAAGAAAACAATTTGAGTAACATTCCTGAATTGTCCAATTGACCAGCTATCAATCTACCTACTTGTTCCCTAAGCCAAACAACTTCGTTTTCCATATTAAATATTCGATCTTTTTGAAAATTATATTGCTCTTTAGAAAAATTTAATAGTTCTTTAGTTTGTCTTAACTCTAAATTAGCAATTTCGAGTTTATTTTTTAAAGCTATTGATTCAATAGGATCTGGTAAAAACTGTTCAATTGGCGTATGACCTAATACAACCATACCATATTCATCAAAGCATTTTTCAATGATTTCAATATCTCCTTCAGAAGTAATAATTGTCATGATAACTTTATTTTCTTTTTGCTCAATTCTAAATCCAATGTCTTTCTCAGGATACTTATTGCGTAAAATAGTCCCAAAATATGATAATATTGTCAAACCGGCCTCATGGCATCCGGGAGGGAATTCAATTGGACGAGAAAATTCTTCTAATTCTAAAATTTTCAGATATCCTCCAATTTCAGATACTTTTTTTCTGCTAATTAGTCCTTCAAAATTTCCATTAAAGTCCACTATCAATAATTTTTCAATTCTATGTTGATGAATAATTTTAACAACTTCTTCGAAAGAAATACCTTGACTGGCAGTAACAAGATTTTTCGATGTCATTAAATCTTTAATCTTTAATTTCGATTGATTTGATTTAAGGTCTTTATTTGTTAAAAAGTAAATATCTCTTCTTGTTACAATTCCAACAAGTTGTTTTTTTCTTGTAACAATAATTGCTTCTATTTTTGGATCTTGTACAAGTTTAGGAACAACATCAACAATACTATTTTCAGGGCCACATATTATATACTGATCAGTAGTACAGTAAAAGTCTCTATCTATTTTATTTTTCAAAACGAAATTACCTCACTTCTGATG
>NZ_BAAHXV010000079.1:0-3034 GCF_054657895.1 Desulfatiferula olefinivorans
CATGATTCACTTTAATTTTTTTTGAAAATAATTTTCTGTAACATTTAATTTCATATTGTTTTACAAAACCTACTTTTGTGTGTCCTGCTTTTGAACCGACATTATCTGATAAAATTGCTGAATAGGCATATTTATAACCCTCGTTACACATAATATTCAAAACATAACTTAACATAAGTAATAAAAAGCCTTTTCTTCTATAATCTTTATTAACTCGGATATTATATATGTAAACACAATTATTTGGTGTTTTAAAATGATAGCCAACTTCTTGAATCAATTCTTTGCCACTCGTTACCCACATATATGAAACTAATGCATTACGAACGAATACACCAAAGCATCTTTTATGCTTTTCAAATCTATCAATAATTTCATTTCTACTTTGATAGCTAGCTTTTAATATTTTTTCTAAATCATCATATTTTACCTCTCGGATACATAAATTTTTTTCGAAAACTTCAAATTCCCTATTGGCTATTTCAAGTTGTTTTATATATATAAATACGTTAGTTTTTTGGTAGATACATCTAGATATAAATTGAAATATTCTTTTGTATAAATCATTCATACCCTCATTTTCGATGAATTTTTTGAAAATCAAAATTTTTTCATTCATTACTACTATCCCATACAACAATTTTTTCACCTATAACAAATTTAACAAATCCTAAAAAAGCAGAATATTGATATAAGCAAAATTTGAAAGGTAAATTCAGAATTTCATTATTAAATTTTCTAAATGAGGACCACAATGATAATCCGTAAAAAACTATTTGATATATAAAAAAAACATAAAAAAACATATTAGTATTTTTAATTAAAACAAATATATTTGTTATCAATAATAATATAAGTGGAATAAACGAAAGCCACCTTAGTATTTTGTGACTTCCTACCATGAATAATATAAGAGAAATACGCTTCTTATTTGATGAGAACATATTAAAAAAATTTAGCAGCTTTACAGTCACCCAACCTTGATTAACAGTTCTAATATTTCTCGATTTATTTATTTCGTGATCCTGTTTTCTTTCGTATGCAATTGCATTAGGTTCAAAAGCTACTCTATAACCTCTCATAAACATATTTAGAGGGACACCAAAATCATCAGTAATTCTGTTATCTATTTTTTGATAACAATCTTTTTTAATAGCATATATACAACCACTTACACTAATAGTACTAAATATGTTTGTCTCATATTGACGAAGCAAATGCTCAATATCAGTAAATGCAACCCCTTTACTCTTGTCTAGTAAAATATCATCATCAGAATCAATAAACTTCACATAACCACCGACACAACCAACTGATTTATCATTTAATATTTTTACCAATTCAATTATAGCATTTTTATGGTAAATAGTTGAGGCATCTGAAAATACAATGACTTCTGAGTCTGATTGCCTAATAGCCCCTTCTTGTGCAGATGTTTTACCAAGTCTTTGATTCTGTTCATATAATTTCACTCCAAAATTCGAATATTTTCTTACAATATTATTGGTATTATCGGTTGAACAATCAGAAGCTACCATTATTATAATTTTTTCTTTGGGATAATTAAGTTCTAAACAATTTATAATTTTTTTTTCTATGCAATTTTCCTCATTATGAGCTGTAATGATTAACGTTACAGATGGAACTATTTCTTTTTTATATATTTTCTTTTTAAGAAAGGTCCCTAATACTATAACAACAATAAAATAACCAATATATGTATATACCAAAATGAAAAGTACAATCCAAAATAAAATTTCCAAAGTGCAACTCCCAAAGAGAATTATAAATCAATGTATTTTCTGAGTTTTGGCCCAAGATAACTACTTATAGAAACAGGTAATTTTTTCCAATAATTAATAGCTAAGTTTTGAAAATAACTTCTTTCAGAAGTTTGAGAACCAAATGGCATTTCTTTTGAAGAAATACAATTCCAATATAATTGTACTGATTCAGCACCCCATTGTTTTTTAAATTTATATGTCCCCTCTCCTTTTGTCGATCTTCCAAAGTCAAACCTTTCGTAATGATTTTCACAAGCATATTCAAGCATTTCCCAATAGAGCAACATATTTGGGCTTAGCTTGCTAAATTTTCTTAAGGATGAAGCCCATGGATTGTGTAGTGTTTTGTTGTGCCCAAGAACTATCGATGAAGCAACAGGTTGTCGTCCTTTGTATACAACAAAAATTTTTGAATGTTTTCTGAATTTTTCAATAATCGTCTTAAAAAATTTATGGGAATGAACTGGAGATCCCAAGTCTCTCATATTCATTTCAAATACGTTATAAAAATCGTCTAATAACTCGCCCCAACCAATTCTTGTTTTTAACCCTTCTTTAAGTGGTTTTTTTATTTGATTTCTTAGCTTTGATTTAAACGAACCTAAAAGTTCTTCAGATGTTTGTGGTAAATCTAAAAACATAGATACTTTAGCCGTTTTTGTTTCACAGTAATAATTATTATACTTTATATTTTTAAAATATTCTATCTGTCTATTTTGTCTTAATTCTAAATCATAGGCGTGAATATTAAATAATATCTTTATAGCATACTCTATCAAAGAATTTTCAATGAAACTATTTTCAGCTATAACACCAGCTATATCAAAATAGGGGATAGAAGTGAGTTTTTTACCAAATAATGAATGATTGATAAATATCATCGGTAAAATTCCAACAATATTATTGTCATTTAACAAATTTTCATTTTGATAAGCGTCTTTTTCAATTGCGGCTATGTAGTATGCTTTATGATTGTAAACATCTTCAATAACACTTTTCCAACCTGACAGGTGATAATGCAATGCGCTCTTATTCCGCTTCACATATAGATCCCAATAAACTAATTCTTTGTTTGAGAGTTCTTTAATTACTATATTTTTATTCATAATAGTGCTGATTAATATTATTGTGTTTTGTCGTAAATTGACTATACATGAACAGACCGGGAAATCAAGTCATTTATTAATAAATTCAGATAGATAGACTAAATTTTCACCCCTTAAGTTCCATTCCCGAAAGTTGGATTATTT
>NZ_BAAHXV010000080.1:0-3001 GCF_054657895.1 Desulfatiferula olefinivorans
AAATACAATGCTTTGACCCATGATAAAGCCACCGCACGGCTTATCTTTAATTTTGTGAACATGGGCGATTTTCTTTGTGGATTTTGACCGTTTCTTATCGGTGTCATCGATGGCGATTGTGCCCTCGGTGATTCCATGACGTTGCAAGATCATGATCACACTCGACGCAAGCAGGCTATCCCACGGTAAGTTTGATTTTCGGAACATTCATGACAATGCGCCGATGCCGTACTGGGCCGATACCGACTTTACGGAAACGAGCCCAGCAGACCGAATTGGTTACCATTATGGCCATTACACAAAAAGACAGCCAGTACTGTTGTGTCCGCGAAAGGCCTTTCTTTGGGCTGAGTGTTTTAAGGGCTTCGTTCAACTGGCTCACATAATTTTTGATGAATGGCAACGGTTCGTTGAACGAAGCCGCTATCGCGGCAGAAAATGCCAAATTTGTGTATACTCTGTGATGCGTTCGTTTAAGAACGCGTGGAAATTCATTCAAATGAAAAGGAGTATACCATGAATCAATCAGATGTAAACCGTTTTGACATGTTGTATGAATGTCATCAGAAAACCCTTAAACTACAGGGTAAAGCTAAAAAAACCGTCGATGCTTACGCTCGCTCAATCCGAAGGGTCAGGGATTATTTTGACTGCACTCCGGATCAGCTTGAGCCGAAGGATCTGGAACTTTATTTCAGTGACTTGGTTGAATCCCATTCCTGGAGCACGGTCAAGATCGACCGTTGCGGACTTCAGCATTTCTGGAAATTTGTTTTGAAAAAAGAATGGCAATGGGTGGATATTGTCAAGCCGCCTCAGGTCAAAACCATTCCTGACATTCTCACGGTCAATGAGATCGAACGATTGATCGGGGCAACGCGGAAGCTTCGTTACCGGGTCTTTCTGTTGACGACGTATTCCATGGGGCTTCGCCTTGCAGAAACACTGCACCTCCAGATCGGAGATATCGATACTGAACGCAGACTTGTTCACATCCGAAGGGGTAAAGGCCACAAGGATCGGCTGGTTCCACTGCCGGATCTCACATTGATGGGTCTTCGCGAGCTCTGGAAACGCCACAGAAATCCAACGCTTCTTTTCCCTAATGCCAACGGGTCACCTGACACGATACGTGCTGCGACATCGCCCATGGATCGTGGCGGCGTTCAGAAAGCAATGCGAGTTGTCGTTGACGAATGCGGCATTAAAAAAAAGTCTCCATCCATTCCCTCCGTCACAGCTTTGCCACCCACCTGCTTGAACAGGGCCTGAGCCTCCGCCACATCCAGGCCATTCTCGGTCACGCCAACCCGAACACGACAGCACGATACGCCCATATCACCGATGTCACGGAAAAAGAAAGCATGACGACCATCAACAATCTGGTGAATTCCATTCATGTGGACTTCAAAAGAACGGGCTCATCCAAATAAAAGAAATCATCCATGAATACGCCGATACGTTTCTGGCTCGCTATCACGGGCAAATCCTGCCGAGCCAGATCAAAGCCCTCACAGCCATGAAAACCTGCCGCACACCGGACGCCGGTGAACTCTATCTGGGGTGTTCCGACTGTACGCATAGAGAATGGAAACCCTTATCCTGCGGTCATCGCAGTTGCCCGCAGTGTCAGAACCATGAGACCAGCCGCTGGATCGACAGGCAACAGGAAAAGTTACTGCCGGTTCACTACTACATGGTAACCTTCACCTTACCCTGTCAGTTCCGAAGCGTGGCCTACACGAATCAGAGAAAAGTATACTCGTTGATGTTTTCATGCGTGGCAAACACGCTTAAAGACTTTGGGCTAAACCCCAAACATCTCGGGGCGGATATGGGTATGACCATGGTACTGCACACCCACAGCCGGAAGCTGGATTTTCATCCCCACATCCATGTGGTTGTTCCCGGCGGTGGGATAAATCGGGCCAGGCGTCAATGGAAGAAGAAAAAAGGCAAGTACCTGTTCAATGAAAAAGCCCTGGCCAAGGTCTTTCGCGCCCGGTTTCTCGACGGGCTGAACACGGAAGGCCTTCCTGTCCCCAGAGGCGCCCGGCCCGAATGGGTAGTGGCTTGCACCCGTGTGGGGACGGGTATCACCGCACTGAAGTATCTGTCCCGGTATCTGTACCGGGGCGTGATCAGCGAAAACAATATCATTGCCAATAAAAACGGCAAGGTGACGTTCAGGTACATCGAAAGTGAAACCGGAACAGCAAAAACCCGCACCCTCGATGGCGAAGATTTTCTATGGCTTTTCCTGCTCCATGTCTTACCTCGGGGGTTTAGAAGGGTCAGGGACTATGGATTCCTTCACGGAAATGCTAAAAAATTACTGACACTGGTTCAACTGATCCTGCATGTAAAGCCGCCCTTGTCAACCCGTCGACCAAGGCCTGTGTTCATCTGCCCCTTTTGTAAATCACACATGGTCCTGATCGGCGTTCGTCCGGCTGGAATCAAACCGGGGTAAAAGAAACCACGGCAAGAGCCAAACCTCAACTGAAAAACAGGAGGGTTTTAACCCTATGATATAATGCGAATTTTAAAAAAGTCCCAAAAGGTTCGCACGATACGTGCGCCCTTTTGATGAGGCTCCTCGTTCAGAAACCTTCACGGCAAACCACACTGAAAAATATATTTTCATATAAAATTGACCGCCGATTCAACTACTCCGGGCTTGTTCAACAACCGGATAAGATCGTGGCTCGTTACCTCGCACGATCTATCCTTATTCGTTAAACAGCATATGGTTCCCCAGATCACAGTGTTGTGGGTCAAACCACATGCCTACACTATATATAAATAAAAATTCAGCTTAATTTCAATTATTTACAAATTTTATTGCAAAAGCGCCTCTAAAATCGTAAAAAGTGATCGGTAGCTGGCCTTTCGATATTCCCTTGAAGGGTTTGGTCGAGACTGAATCCTGAGTTTATCGCCAGACTCAGCTACCACCCCACCAACCCTCTTTGTTCTTTCTGAAAACTTGAAGATCGAG
>NZ_BAAHXV010000081.1:0-2819 GCF_054657895.1 Desulfatiferula olefinivorans
CAAGGGGCTGTTCCATGCCGTCGACTTCATCCCTCCGGCGGAAAGCGCCGATGCGGCCTATCCCCTGACCCTGACCACCGGGCGGGTGCTGTATCATTACCATACCGGCACCATGACCCGAAAATCCGACGGCCTCAATGAACGGGCTCCGGAATGTTTCGTCGAAATGGCTCCGGGCGATGCGGCAAAATTAGGGCTCAGCGACAAGGCCATGGCGACCATCGCCTCACGGCGCGGCAGCATTCGCGCACGGGTCCGGCTCTCGCACAAGGCCTTTCCGGGGACGGTCTTCATCCCCTTCCATTTCGCCGAGGCCGCCGCCAACATGCTGACCCATGCCGCCCTCGACCCAACGGCCAAAATCCCTGAATTCAAGGTCTGCGCCGTCAGGATCAGCGATTAGCGTCGATATCACGTCCATGTCAGTCCAGTCAAAGGGCCCGCCGCCAGGCGGGCCCTTTTTTCTCAGATCCGTCCGCGCCTCGGACTTGTCGTCATTGTGTTTTTATAGTATGGTTTCGTTCTTTCATTTATATGACGAACAAAGGTGACGTGCATGGCTGATATTACAATCAATGGCTCGACATACAGCGCGGATGCGTCCCAGACCATCCTCGATGTAATCAAACAACACAAGGTTGCGGACATTCCCACCCTCTGCCACGCCAAAGGGCTTGATCCCTTTGCCTCCTGCGGAATGTGCGTGGCCGAAGTCAAGGGCGCTCCGGGCCTCAAGCGGACCTGCTGCACACCGGTGGCCGACGGCATGGTCGTCGACACGGATACGCCGGCCGTCCAGACGGCCCGTAAAGTCAATCTCGAACTTCTGCTGGCCAATCACAAGGCCGACTGTTACGCCCCCTGCCGCCTGGCCTGCCCTGCCGGCGTCGACATCCAGGGTTACATCGCCCTGGCCCTTAAGGGTCTCTATTCCGAAGCCGTGATGCTGATCAAGGAAACCAACCCCCTGCCCATGGTCTGCGGCAAAGTCTGCGCCAAACCCTGCGAGGACATGTGCCGCAGAAATTTTATTGACGCACCGGTGGACATCAAAAACATCAAACGCTATGCCTCGGCCATGGACCGGGCCGCCCACGGCCGCTATTCCCGACCGGAACCCGGACCTTATACCGGTAAAAAGGCGGCGGTCATCGGCAGCGGCCCGGCCGGGCTGTCCGCCGCGTTCTTCCTTCGTAAAAAAGGCCATGCCGTCACGATCTTCGAAATGATGCCCGAGGCCGGAGGCATGATGCGCTACGGCATCCCCGAATACCGGCTGCCCAAGGCCGATCTCAAAGAGGAAATCGATTCGATTCTGGACATGGGCGTCCGAATTGAATTCAATCGCCGCCTGGGTACGGATTTCACCCTGGACAGCCTCAAGGCCCAGGGGTTTGACGCGATTTTCGTGGGCATCGGGGCCCAGTTGGGCAGCAATGTCCGGACCACGGGCAACGATCTTGACGGCGTGCTCCAGGGCGTGGATTTCCTGCGTGACGTCAACGCGGGCATCGCCCCGAAACTTCACGGCAACGTCTTTGTGGTGGGCGGCGGCAACACCGCCATCGACGCGGCCCGGACGGCCCTGCGCCACGGCGCTGAAAAGGTCGGTATCATCTACCGGCGCACCGAAGCGGAAATGCCGGCGGCCGTCGAGGAAATCCATGACGCCAAGGAAGAAAACATCGACCTGAACATTCTGTGCAACCCGGTAGAATACCTGGGAGCAGACGGACGGCTTACCGGCATCCGGCTGGTCCGCATGGAACTGGCCGAGCCGGACAGTTCCGGGCGCAGACGCCCGGTGGTCATGGAAGGCAGCGAATACGAACTGCCCGCGGATTTTGTCATCGAAGCCATCGGCCAACGGGTGGACACTTCGGCCCTCGAAGGCATGAATCTGACCCGCTGGAATTCCATCAACGCGGACAGCCGTTTGTTCATGACCAACATCGACGGGGTGTTCGCCGGCGGCGACGCCGTCTCCGGCCCCTCGATCATCATCTCGGCGGTGGCCCACGGCCGCAAGGCCGCCCATGCCATGGATCTTTACCTTCAGGGCAACTCCCTGACGGCCGAGAACCTCCTGAACTTTTACATCCGCAAAGAAGATTTCGGTGTGCTTTCCAGCGATGATTTCATCGACGAGACACCTGCCGAACGCCGGGAGATCGAAAAATCCGATCCGGCCACGCGGGCCCGGAGTTTCGAAGAGGTGGAACTGGGCTTTACCGAAGAAAACCTCAAGGCCGAAGCGTCACGGTGTCTGGCCTGCGGATGCCAGGATGTCCTGACCTGCAAACTCAAGGCCTATGCCCACACCTATGGGGCGGACAAGCACCGCTTTATCATTCACCCGGCCAAAACAACGCCGTTCAAGGAGGTCGCCCCCCTCTACCCCATCGAGCGGGACAATCCCTTTATCATCCGGAATTTCGCCAAATGTATTTTGTGCGGCCAGTGCGTCCAGGCCTGCCGGGACGTACAGGTCAACAACGCCATCGACTTCGGCAACCGCGGCGTGTACTCGAAGATCATCGCCGCCGGTGACCGTCCGCTCAAGGATTCCGACTGCGTGTTCTGCGGCGAATGCGTCCGGGTCTGCCCGGTGGGAGCCCTGACGGAAAAACAGGTCATTTACCGGGGGGAACCCTGGGAGGAAGCGCCCGTTCATTCCACCTGCGCCTACTGCGGTGTGGGGTGCCAGACCGAGCTGCATGTCAAGGCGAACACCGTCGTCCACATCACCGGCCACGAATCGACGGGTCCGAATTACGGCAGCCTCTGCGTCAAAGGCCGATACGGATTTGACTTCATCG
>NZ_BAAHXV010000082.1:0-2697 GCF_054657895.1 Desulfatiferula olefinivorans
GTTCAAAGATCATACGCTGCATGAAGTTTTGGATGAATTTGATATCATTGAATGTTTTGAAGCGCCGGGTCAACGGCTACAAGTCGGCGAAACATCCAAGCTGCAGATGGAACTCTACGCCAAATTGGGCGCCAAACCGCCTGCCTCGTTACATTAACTCGGGAATTTAGGGTTCAGGTGTCAGAGTGCGGTGGCTTCCTTTTGAACGTCCTCTCTTTTTAATTTGTATGCGGGGTTGCCTTCACGTTCATAGGTTTTATACCACCTACAAATTGTTACTGCATTCACACCTATGATTTCAGATATTTCCTTGTATTTCTTGCCTGTCTTTCTAAGACGTAGGACTGATTACGAAGTTGCTGCTGGACCTCTGTGCTATGTTTTCTTGCGTCAATTTTTTCCATGCAATCGTTGTAGCACAATTCATTACATTTTGCTATATAATATTAATGTATTTTATTGCCGGGTTAATATAGCAGAAATTGAATCTTTCACATATGGAATTCATACGTTCACCTCTATGTTTATGCTAACTTATGTTCAGGGTTATAAAACAATTCAATAAAATAATTCTTCCTTAAAGAGGAAAAGGTACGAAATGCCGACAACATACCATTTTCGATTAATATGGACCTAAAATCAGAATGCCCATGGGTACAGCTTTCCTGATTATATGAAAAGATGTATTTAATTTTTCCCTGATGGATCAATGAAAAATAATTTCTCAAACTGCTCTCGGGTATTTCAGGAAAAGAGTCCTGGTTGATCAGCATGTCTATCCCTTGAAAACTTTCAGCATCAAATGACTCGGCATATAAAAATTTGTCATTTTCTCCTACATCATTAACAATATATTGTCGAAACAAATACTGAGCCAAATCTATATAAACTTTTCTTTTAATTTCATTACAATTTGAATTTATAAATGAACTCAGTAATCCTGAGCCATCTCCCAGATAAGCTATGGACTTTGTACCTGTAAAGTTAATTGCACTTAAAATAAATTGGCCAAAATAAACATGATCTATCAATTCAGCATGTAAAAAGTTCTTTCCATACTGCCAGCCAAAGGGTTGTCCAATTAATATTTTTTCTGGAATAGAATAATTGTCGAATAAAAAATCTACAAAAGATTTAGTCAACTGAGTATCAGATAATTTTTGCCAGTCAAGTAAAAATTTAGAGTAATTAATTAATTTCCTGATCCTTAATTCATTTCGAATTGTATATTTTAACCGATGAACCCATGAATCAAGCTTTTTCCCAGCACAAGCACCATCAGAGATTCCATTTGTATAGTAGTTTGCATATGCAGTTGCAAGTTGGTCGTATTTTTGATCTTGAAATAATGTAAATATATCATCACCAAATTTATTGAAAACATTTTTCCAGATTGGAGACAACTGTGAATCCGTCAAGACTTTCCCAGGATATTGTCCTGCGTTCAGAAAAAACGATTGTATTGTATCCGGTTCAATTTCAACCAACGGATGTCGCGTCATCTTTAAAAATCCTGTTAACATACTACCAACCTCTCTTTTATAATGTACACATTCTGTGAAAAACTCATTTTCATTGTCCTTAACCATTTAGATTGGTTAACATATTAATCAAGAATGCAACACCTTATTCTATAGCAAATCGATATATTTTCCATCAAATTAAAAAAATCTACCTTCCTTTTTTATTACTTCAAATTTTTCCATATCACGATACTTGATGACTTTCGCTGGATTTCCTCCTGCCACAGCGCCTTTCGGTATGTCTTTTGTTACAACCGCACCTGCGGCTATCACTGCGCCTTCTCCAATTGTTACACCGGGGAGAATGGTCACATTAGCACCTAACCAAACAAAATCCTTGATAACCACTTTTCCTGGAATCGATTTTTTATTATAAGGTATAAATTCAGGTGAATAGTAGTCATGATTTGTGGAAAAAATTGTCAGTCCCCGCCCAGGATGAACATATCGGCAGATCTCAACACCTCCACTTGCTTCAATGAAAGTGGCTGATTTAAGATGGCTCGTTTTATCAATAGAAAAAAAATTGAGATCTCCGGCCAATGTTACCCCCCCTTCACCATGACGAACAAAGTGCAGATGCCCATTAATTTTACGGTTATAATAGGCAACAGGAGCTTGATAATATAGCATTTTCAAACCTTTACTAACTTTTAAAAAAAAGGAACCAGATAAAAGATTAATTAAGAATTTTTTCATTGTGCAACTCTACTAATATATTTGATTAATGATGATATTAAACCGGCTATTAAATACATCAACAACAAGCTGCATAAGCAATCATCGAATGTTTGAAGTAATTGTTAACGCGTAGCGGTAGCTTTTGAAGGTTTTTCAAATGAGAAATTGCCTTGAATTTCAATTCATCTACAGTCTTCGCAGGCGCTTGTAAATGAACCCCGACTTTTAAATCACAATCAGATACTCGTCTGGATTCAATTCCGGTGAATAGGATGGTAGAAAGAACAACTCAATTTCATCCTCATTTTCTTTTACCCAATCCTTGACCATATGGCTGTGATGGACCTTCAAGTGTCGAGAATCAAGTATATTTTTTTCGGTTCTCTAAGAAGCTCTAGTAAGTTTTTGCTTTGACCGTATCTGTCAAAGGGTCGTGATATTGTGGGTATATAACCACAGATATGGAGGCGACCATGACAGATTTTACCATAAT
>NZ_BAAHXV010000083.1:0-2433 GCF_054657895.1 Desulfatiferula olefinivorans
CGTTATGAATTTTATCCACTGTCCCGTGTTCGTAACCGGTGCAACGACGGCACAAAGACACCGGTGTCAAAGAAACTTCGATTAAAACAGCGATAAGGGATGGTGGATAAAATCGTGTTGGACTTGACCGCCGATTTTTAAAAGGCTTACCAATATATATGGGGATTGTAAAGTGATGATTCTTTGACTCAGTTACTTTGAAAATTTCAGTTTGTCGTTTCTTGTCTTTTTTGTTTGTTTTGGTGTTTCCTTTCATGGCATTCGGCTCGTGTTTATTGATAAACGATGAGCCTGATTCCGTCTTTTTCCAGATCCGGGGCGCAGATTTCCCGGTCGTTTGTGTGACGAAACGAAAGAGGTCTATCGATTTTTCATTGTGCCCTTATGTCATGATGTATTTCTCCTGTATTGCGGCCGGATGATATGGAATGATCCCGTACCATGACAGTGTTTTGGGATCTCAAATCGTTTTTGCATGACCCCTTTTTTACAGGCCGGGCACCGGTTGATCTCTTCTCCGGTCAAGGACAGCATGATGTCTTCAACGGATTTTTTATCGGCTTTGCTATAGGGAGAGGTCGCCCCAAGCAAGGCCCGGCACAGGGCGATGTGTTTCTTTTTGCATCGATTGGCAAACAAACCAAAATGCCGGATACGCATGAAGTTCGGCGGCACCACATGGAGAAGAAAGCGTCGGATAAACTCCACCGCATCCAGGGTCATGGACTCGGTTGTGTTTTTCTTGCGGTTTTTGTAGGAAAAGGTCACCTGTCCATTCTCACAGGATGTGATCCGGTTGTTTGAAATCGCCACCCGATGGGTGTAGCGGGCCATGTACTCCAAAACCGTTTCCGGCCCGGAAAACGGCGGTTTGGAATACACCACCCATGATGTTGACCAGAGTTCAGCCACCAGGCCGTTGAAGCCTTGAGTCGATGCAAAACAAGCCGCCTGACCCGGAAAGATCAGTTCATTGTTGCGAAAGGCCTCCTTTAATCCTTGCATGAATTTTCCTTGAAACACCTTGGACAAGGCTTTGACAGGGAAAAGAAACGATTCGGAACAGGTTTTAAATTCTGTTTTATCCGGCGATAAAACCCCGCCGGGAACCAGAAAATGAAGGTGGATGTGATCGCTGAGTTGCTGATTCCAGGTATGCAGGATACCAATCACCCCCAGCTTGCCACCCAGGCTATTTTCAGGATTTTCTCCAAAGGAGAGCAAGGTCTCGGAGGCGCTTTTAAAAAGCAGGGCATAAATAACCCTCTTGTTGCACAAGGCCAGGGGGTTGATGGCGTGCGGCAGGGTGAACACGTTATGAAAATACGGCACAGGTAAAAGCTCGGCTTTTCTATCTTCCAACCATCGTGCCTTGGCCATGGTCTGGCATTTGGGGCAATGGCGGTTGCCGCAGGAATTGTAGACATTGACCGAGTGATTGCAGTCATTGCACACATGGACATGCCCCCCGAGAAAGGGTGTTCGGCACTCCAGGATATCTCCCACCACCTTGTAATGATCCGGGTGGAGTTTGTATTGTTTTTGATAATCACCGATGTAACGCCGAAAGACGTCCGCCACCTCCGGGCTTTGGGTCATAGGTGATGGGGCGGGCAAAACACAATCAGTCGATGTGATCATGGTCGTCCTCCCACGGTGATTTCTCTGTGAGCTCATCGGCCATGAAAATATCCAGGGGGGATTTGATCTGAGCGATACTTTCTTTCGTCACATGCAGGTACACCATGGTCGTTGAAAGATTTTTGTGACCGAGCATTCTTTGAATGCGGTGGATATCATAACCGGCTTCAAGCGAATGGGTGGCAAAACAGTGACGAAGCGTGTGAATACCATGCCCTTGGGTGATTCCAGCCTTTTTTTTGGCATTGGAAAAAATTTTCTGGGCCGATGATTTTGAAAGAGGAGTTTCCGGATGGATCGAATAAAACAGCCACTCTTTGGGTTTGTATAATCTCCAGTAGTTTCGAAGTTCCTTCAAAAGTTTTTCGGATAAGGTCGTGTAGCGATCTTTATTCCCCTTTCCCTGGACCACCCGGATCAACATGCGTTTGCTGTCGATGTGTTCCGGCTTGAGAGAGACCAGTTCTTCAAGCCGCAGACCGGACGAATAGGCCGTCATCAATAACAGGCGATCCCTGAGATTTTTCGTCGCGTCAATAACGGCCATGACCGTATCGAAACTCAAGACTTCCGGTAAATACTTAGGCGTTTTCTGTCCCGGAATGGCCATGGCGATGGTTTCGTCATGCAAAACATGCTGATAAATAAATCGAATGGCACTCCGGGCCACATTGCAACTGCTGAATGACAGCCCCAAATCTTCTCGCATGGAAATCAGGTAATCTTGAATCTGCTTATGACTGATTTTGTCCGGTGACAGTTTGTAATGTCGGGCGAGTCTTTCTATAGAGT
>NZ_BAAHXV010000084.1:0-2297 GCF_054657895.1 Desulfatiferula olefinivorans
GAATACAATGCTTTGACCCATGATATGGCAGCAGTGCTTTGTGATCGGCTTCGGTAACGGCGTAAGGCAGTTTGCCAAAGATGTATTTGAGGTATTGATAGGGATCAAGGCCATTGGCTTTGGCTGTCTCGATCAGGCTGTAGAGTATCGCGCTGGCGTGAGCGCCTCGGGGTGTATCTGAAAACAGCCAGTTTTTACGACCGACAAAAAAAGGAGCGTATCGCATTTTCGGCCCGGTTGTTGTCAGGGGTTATAAATCCCCGGTCGATATACCTGATCAATCGGGGCCATTGACCCAATGTATATGCAATGGCCTTTCCGAGGTCGCTTTTGGGAACCGTGATCAGGGCGTTCTTGTCCAGCCAGGCTTTAAATTCATCAAGAATCGGTTTTGATTTCTCCTGACGACAGGCCGTTTTTTGATCGTCATCGAGGCCGTTTTCACGAAGTTCCTTTTCAACGGAATACAAATTTTTGTAAAACCTGACGGCCTCATCCGCATGAGAGATCATTTTTTCACCGTTTATATGGGGAACGATCTTGGCTGCATCAATGAACATCTTGGAGGCAGTATACCGTAGCCCTTTGACAGATCAGGTCAATTCGTGCCGCATTTTTTGAACTTGAGCGAAGTGCATAACCAGATAATAGTTTAATGAGAGATCAAAAACATTTTTGTTTGAAGAGAGACAAATAGAACTCTTCAGGAATTGAAAAACGTGAATCAAACTCGATTTAAGATTTTGGAAAAACTCGGGTTATTTCAAAATCTGTCATGGTCGCTTCCATATCTATGGTGTACCCACAATATCACGAGCCTTCGACAGATAAGGTCAAAGCATATTTCCTCTTTTCCCGGTAATTTGTAACTATGCCTTGGCGTAATTATTCGCCATTAAAAGGTTTTTATAAAAAATTGGCTTGCATTTTGGCAAAAAACATAGTTATAAATGGTTAATTATAACTATGATAGGAGCTTTTGCCGTGGCAAGCCAAACATACCATCATAACAAGAAAACGGGCGTTACATATGTTTATTCCGTAGAAAGCTACTGGGACAAGGAGAAGAAAGCACCGAGAAACCGACAGGTTTGTCTCGGGAAGCTGGACAAGGCGACGGGTGAGATCATACCATCGCAACGCAAGGCAAAAGCAGCAAGGAAAGACGCATTTACGGGAGTAACGACGGAAACAAGAGTTGCCGGCCCTGCCATGTTGCTCGACAAGCTGGCGAAGGAGACGGGGTTGGCCAGTATTGTAAAGCGCTGCTTCTCAGAGCTTCACGCGGAAATGATGAGTTTAGTCTACTTCATCGTTCAGAAGGGGCTTCCTCTTTCAAGAAGCGAGGCTTGGAGCATGGGGCATTCACATCCTTATGGGGATTTGATCGTGAGCCAGCGAATCAGTGAACTGCTCCTTGCAATCCGGGAAGATGACCGCCAGAAATTCCTTTCCCTGTGGATGGCAAAGATGACGGAGAACGATTACATCTGCTACGACATCACGTCAATATCATCCTACTCGAAGGCCAACGAATACGTCAAGTACGGATACAACAGAGACGGCGAAGATCTCCCGCAGATCAACTTCGCCATGCTCTTTGGGCAGAAGAGTTGCCTTCCGGCATACTATCGCAGGATGCCGGGCAGCATCTCGGACGTGGCGACGTTAAGGACGACCATGAAGTCAATGGATTTCCTTGGAGCGTCATCCGTGCATTTCGTCCTGGACAGAGGCTTCTACAGCAAGGCGAACATCGACGAGGTCCTTAAACGACGGCATCACTTCACCATGGCTGTCCCGTCGAGGCTTGCGTGGGTTGAGGAGATCATTGATAGACATTACGAGTCCATCGTTTCGCCCCAAAACTATCAGGCAATCGACGACTCCGAGGCACTCTATGTGGCGACGGATTTGCGAAAGTGGGGCGCTGACCGCCGTCGTGTCTACCTTCACATTTTCTACAACGCTCGGAATGCGGCGGATGAATTCGACCGCTTCACGCGCAAACTCTTGAAGTATAGGGAGGAGGTGGAGTCCGGGAAATTGGTGAAGGAACACGAGGAGTGCTACAATAGGTTCCTCGTCATCAAGGAAACTCCAAAACGCGGGCTACGTGTGACCTTCAACGATGAGGAGGTACAGAAAAGCAGGAAGCGCTATACTGGTTTCTTCTGCATTCTGACATCCGCCATCAAAGACCCGATGGATTCTCTGTCCGTATACCGGGCTAAAGAATCCGTCGAGAATAGTTTTGACGACCTGAAAAACCATCTCGACATGAAGCGGCTACGGAA
>NZ_BAAHXV010000085.1:0-2276 GCF_054657895.1 Desulfatiferula olefinivorans
TGTCAACGGTCGTTTAAAACTGAGCCATTTACGGTCGTCAGAATTGAGCCACCTCAGTTAATGTCCCTATCCTGATTCTGAGCGAGATTGCTCATGTGTTGCCCTTTCAGTCTATAGCTGTTGCCTTTGATGTTGACCACCACGCTGTGATGCAGCAGTCTGTCCAATACGGCGGTGACGAGGATCGGATCCTGAAGCAGCTCTGCCCAGTCATTGAAGGCCTTGTTTGAAGTGATAATCGTGCTGGCCTTTTCGTAGCGCTTGGCCACAAACTGGAAGAACAGGTTGCATTCTTCACGGTTGATGGGTGTGTAGCCCACCTCATCGACGATCACTAAAGACGACTTGTAGTAGCTGCGTCCTTTGCCGGGCCGCATGGCCTCGTGATCTTTCTTCAGTTTGACGACCAGGTCCGACATGGTCGTAAAATAAATGCTCAGACCGGCCTGGCAGGCTTTGAGGGCCAGGGCCACCGCCAAGTGGGTTTTCCCCACACCGGGAGGCCCTAAAAATATCACATTGCCGTTCTGCCGGATAAACGTCAAATCAAACAACGACATGACTTTCTGGCGATCGAGTTTGGGCTGGAAGGTGAAGTCAAACTCATCGATACCCTTGGTAAAGGGCAATCCCGAGATTTTCAGCGCGGTCTCGATCCGGCGCTGCTCCTTGTGGGCCACTTCCTCTTCAAGCAGTTCGTCCAAAAAAACCAGATAACTCAGGCCTTTTTGTTCTGCCGATGCAATGGACGGTTCAAGGATGTCGCGTATCCGACCCAGTTTCAACCGGCTCAGGTTGGATTCGATACGATCGGCAATGAGGGTTTCGCTCATATCCTCACCTCCTTTACATACGCGTCGTACACGTCAAGGGGGCGGATGTCCACCGGGATGTCGTAGGCCGGTTTTAAAGGGCTGATCGTGTGCTTTGCACGTCCCTTGCCCGGTTTTACGTGACCGTATTTACGGCGGTTCATATCCCGGTCGTTTTTAAGGTCGCGATAAAACCGTTTTTCCTGAACAAGGTTACCCTTGGTCGACGGGATCTCGTAAATGACCACAAAGCGGTCGTCATCGTAGATCCGCATGATGTGGTCCTTGACCCTTAAAACCAGCTGCTTGCCCACGAGTTGATGGGGAACGACAAAGCTGTTGCCTTCAAACCGGAGGGTGCAGTCTTTGTAGACCTTTCGAACGATCCGGTAAGAGGTGTCAACGGCTTTGCGGGGAAGCGAACCCAGGTGCGGCTGTTCCCGATCAAAGCGAACGGCCACGACTTCATGGGTTGTGCCATGGACGCGTTGCTCTTTTTTTGCAAGCCAGGTCATCAGGTCGCGATTAGCGGTTTCAAGGCAAACATACCCGTACCCCCGCCAGAATCCTTCCCGGATAAAGGCGTAAGGCCTCTCAACCTTGCCTTTGACCCAGGCGGCGTAAGCCGGTGCTACTTTGGGGTTAAACCCGTAATGGCAGGCAAACCCTACAAGGGTGTCGTTAAAGCGATCCCGGCCTGCAAGACGGCCGATGTAGACGTTTTTCATGCGGTCATACAAAATCTCTGACGGAATGCCGCCGAAAAATTCAAAGGCTCTGATATGGCAATCCAGAAAGGTCGGCAGATCGCAACGCTTGATCAGTTCGGCATATGTTTTCCGTGAATAGCCCAAAACCATTGAAAACAGATACAATTTCTCAATGTGGCCGTTGGGGTGTTCAATCTGGAACTCGGCAAAATCCACCTGGGCCTGATAGCCGGGCTCGGTCTCAAAGCGCATAAACGCCACCTTCTGATGACGTTCTTTGATTTGACGAACCTTTCGTTTGACGATCTCGTAACTGCCGGTAAAACCCATGCTTGTCAGGCGATCATAAATCCAGGTGGCCATATAGCCCTTGTCTTCTTCTATCCAAGTCGTTATGTTGCCGATATAAGGGTCAAGCTGGCTGGGCCTTTGTTGTCTCTGAGGCCGGTTGAAGGCCAGGTCCGGATTGTCGATATACTTTTTTACCGTATTCCGGCTGATTCCAAGCTCTCTTGAAATGGCGTGCTGGCTCAACCCCCGTCTGTACAATGTAATGATGTCCAAAATGGTCTCCTTTGTTTTGAATGCGGCCTCCTTTGGTGTTTTGTTTTTGGTCTCTCATAAAACCAATATAAACACCATTGGAGCCGCTACCCGGGAATTGAACCAGGGGGTTTTTAAGGCCCCCTGGTTCATTCCCTGGTGGCTCAATTCGAAACGACCATTTTTGGCTCAGTTTAATACGACCATCGAC
>NZ_BAAHXV010000086.1:0-2125 GCF_054657895.1 Desulfatiferula olefinivorans
ATAACGCTCAGCATAACCGGCTGGGAGACGGCGCAGAGCGAAGCGGCGCGCCGTTTCCCAGTCCGAGTTCATGCTGTTGTTGGGCCTTTAGTTGATGGTACAGCTTTCTCTTGAATACTATTAACTTTATTTATAATTGCTGTTGCTCTTTGCGCATTATACATGTCTTCTTCAATTCCCTGGATTTCACTTTTTAAAGACGTGAAAAGTTTTGATTCCAGTTCTTCAACTAAAAAATCAAGGGAAGAAATCCCTTTTTCATCAATAAATTTAGCTTGATGGGGCAATGCTTCTTTCACCAAATCAATGATTTCTTGGGTCTTGAATAAATTTAATGTATTTTGGCCTTGTTCAATCATCATCATTTTCGTAACAGCAAACCATATTACAGTTGAATATGCTTGATAAAGTGACCATGTTAATGAAGATACATAAAGTCGAGCTCTTGAAACACTTGTAGATTTATTCTCATTTACTTTCAAATTAAAAGTTTTTATCAAACCTGAAAACATTTCTCTAATCTTACTATCTGTAGGAGCTTGATCGAGAGCGAAATCAAATTTTACAGACTGCATTATTTTTGCTGCTGTCTTTTGTGGATGCATTTTAATAACCGAATCCCATAAAATTTCAATTGATTCGAATTGTTTATTGCAGACTGTTATTTGGCGAGCAGACAGTTGATTTAATAAAGTTGATTGTAAAATTTCTATTTGAGATTCATTAGATTTTAATTCAGATTTTAATTCTTCTTCTTTATTTCTGAATTCACTTTTTGATTTTTCAATTTTTAAATCGAATTCATGCTTAACTGATGCAGTTAGTCTGACAGCAATCCAATTCTTAAAAATCCAACAAAGAATAGCTGTCAATGCGGTTGAAGATAATGAAGTTAATGTATAACTTATCCAATCCATAAGACTTACCTAAATTATTGTATTTGATTATGCCCAACGCCAAGCATGAGGGGCTGGGAAAAGGGGCGCAACCGAAGGGCGCGCCGCTTTTCCCAGTCCCTCTCCATGCTTTTGTTCGGATATAATTATTTATGTTCAACTATATAAGGATAGATAATAGCTGTCTCAGAACATTTTGATATAATATTACAAATCGATATTTCTGCACTACAATTATTTAAATTTAATCCTTTTTGTAATTCAATTTTCTCTTGCAACTCGTATGAAAGTTGGCCATCAGGAAAATATTCTATAGCTTTTTTCGATAACCCATTTAATGACAAAGCAACCCTATATAATGGTTGGTTAGAATTAATATTTTTATGAAATAATAAAAAATAATCATTTTCCAATGTTATGGGCTTATTAACTCCAAAATAAATCATATCAATAAGACTTGTTAATTCAAAAATTTTGATAAATTTATCTTTGTTCTTCAACTTAATTTTATTGATTGAACTTTTTAATTTTTGAGAATTAGACAAGGTGGAGCTTGACAAACAAATAGTTATCATTTCCAGAAGTTTACAATAGTCTTGATCGCTATATTTAATGTATAATTTAAGGGGAGGACAATCAAAGTATTTAACAGACCGAATAAACAGGTCGAGTACAGATGAAAACTCTTTGTTCTTGAACTCAGACTCAATAGCCTTCATTAAAATAAAAAACCCGGCTGTTCTCAATGCAAAGTCTTTATCAACCCATCTATGAATTTCACTGGTTGGAACTTTTGTTTGTGAAGTATATTTGGGTGATTTTTCCATTGCTAAAACGCCGTCAATCATGTCACAGAATGAATATGTAGATTCAATCAAATTATTGTTTCTGTGTTCAATATAAGTAAGTAAGGCAACTGCCATATAATATCTATTATCATTGGGAGTTAGTTCGGTTTGAGAGTTTATCAAACAAATTTTTGCCTTTGAAAAATTATTTAATTCGTAATAAAGCCAACCCCTCATATAATCAAGGTCTACATATGTTTCATTAGCTGGGACAGATTCAAGAACCATTATCGCTTTTTCAAATTGACCATCATCTTTTAATAACTTTCCATAATGATATGAGACATTAGGATAATCTGGTTTTTCTACGTAAATTTCGTCAAAATATTTTTTTGCTACGTCATTTTGTTTTGAATTTAAGGCTGAAATAGCTCTTTTATA
>NZ_BAAHXV010000087.1:0-1990 GCF_054657895.1 Desulfatiferula olefinivorans
CGAGATTATGCCGATCAATAATCAAATCAACAAAACGAGATAACACTGCACCAAAACCGATTGACTCAGGTAATGTAAGCACATCCTGATCAGCTCCGATACAAAGGCATATTTCCTTCTGTATTCTACTAACAGTATACATTCTCTACAGCTAACGCATGCTTCAGGCGCGGCGTTTAGCCGTCGCCTGCAAGCAATTGTTAACCCTTAATCCTATACCATTTTTTAAGTTCATTACTCAAAGATGGATTTTCGGAAATTATTTCTTCCATGCCATTTGGGAGTTCAGTTGTTTTGCTTAAATAAACCAATTGATTTAGAAGCACAAAATATCCTGAAAGATATTTATTATCGTTTCTTACTTGGTTGTATTTCTGACAGATAGCCTCCAAAACCTCAAAAGCATCACCACCATGTTTATTGATCAGTATTAAATCGAAAGCACCAATTGTGTAGGTTTCGCAATGTTCATACTTCGGAACTTTGCCATAACCAATGTCTTTTGCAGCACTCAATAACTTTTCAATAATATCATTCATATTCATTGAGGGGTTAACGCTACCCTTCACCAGCCGGGCGGCGAATAGCGACACCGGCCAAAAGGGTAAAACAGTTTGAATTACAGCACCTTCCGAGAACGGCGCGACGTAGCCCGGTCTGAGTGCAAGGGTTTGTTAGCAATTTGATGGATTATAATTACATTTTGGACAATCTTTAAATGAAAATAACCATGATAGCCAACTATTATGATTTTGTTTGGAAATTGAAAACCAAAACAATTTTAAACCACACTTTGGACACCGAATAAACAAGCAACCAAATATTAAAGAAATAATTCCAATAATTAATGATATGAGAATCAATTTTATTACAGAATCTTCATCAAGGTATTCATAAAAACTGTTTTGAAAAATTATAATCAAACCGGAAATTAGTACTGGCATCATTGATACAACAAATTTCCATATTTGATTTGAGGCTCTAATAAAACTCATAATAATGATTCATTAATAATTGCTAACGCTCCAAGTCAGGGGCGCATGGAGCAACGCGGAATGCGTCACCTGCACTTGGTTGTTATGAAATAGTTGATTTTGCAAGCCTACCAGAAAACCAATCATCATAATCAAATTCTTCTGTATGCTTCAAAATATCCTTACTTCTCTGTTTCCATTGTTTAATAAATGGATGATAGAATTTTTCTGAATGCTCCAGAAGTGTTTCTATTTCCATTGTATTGCGTGAACTTAATCGGCCTCTAACTGCTTGGCCGACAACGACGTATAATATATGCTGAAAATACTCTTGTTGGGGACATTTGTTGTCAGAAGCCAAAGTTAAGATCAAATCAGAATATATTAGCCAATTAACAATTATGTCCCAGTCTTGAACGGGTTCATATACATTATATGAGTATGCCCATGTTTCAATTTCTTCATATGAAGGATTATAAGGGTCATTAAATTGCATATTTTAAAATTTTCATAACGCATGGTTCAGGGGCGCTTGGAGCGCAGCGGAAAGCGTCACCTGCAACCAATTGTTCTCCCATCAAATTATTTTATAGATCCTTCAATACGAAGGAGGTTTGCTTCAAAAGTATTGCCAATACAGTTTTCATTTATGATTCGAATGGCATCTGAAGCAGAGCCTATTTCAACATCGGGAACTTTTCGGACAGACACCTTGGCATTTGGGTGTTCAAGGCAGCACTCACAACTTATCCGAAGTCCTTTATGGACCGGGAAATAAGTATTAAAAACAATCGAATTAGTCCCGCAAGCAAGCTGGGGTTCAACTTCTGCAAGAACCAAGGAAATCCCGCCAATCTCAGGAACAATACCTAATCGCTTCTCGAACTCTAATCGAAGCTCCGGAATGATTTCTGGGATTGCAGCCCAGATTACATCAGAATTTCGATGCTCTAAGAATTCGTCACATAGCTTCTTAAGTATATCCTTGAGTGCCATAAATTTCCTATACGGGAGAA
>NZ_BAAHXV010000088.1:0-1984 GCF_054657895.1 Desulfatiferula olefinivorans
ATAACGCCAGCTTCAGCCGCGCGAGGTACGAGCGTCGGCTGGAAGCAGTGGTTATGTGATTATTTTACCCATTCATAGCTTTTTCCCGTTGCGGCATCCAAAGCAGACGATTGGCTGATGTTAAATTTTTTAGCTATTTTGACACTTGACATCCCTTTTGAATAAAGTTCTCTAATTTCTCTTACTTTGGTCTCATTTAGTTTTGCTCTTCTGCTATTACCTGATTTGTAGTCGTCTATTAAATTTTGGCCTCTTGTTCCAATATGTAAATGATCTGGGTTAATACAAGCTGGATTATTGCATTTATGACGTACGACGTCTCCTGGCTCTGGCATTTTGTTATTAGCTATAATCCATGCCAAACGATGCGCTTGAACTCCAAGAATTTTACTTTCTCCTTTTTTGTTTATTCCAAGATCTCCATCTCTCCATCTGATGTCAATGTGACCACCTGAATTTTTAGTCCCACTGGCAATAATACAACCTTCATTGTTCGTGATAGAGTCTTTTTTTAGTCGTGTAATTAGCTTTTCTTTGTTGCGTTTTATAGACTCAAATTTTTCTTCATCTGAAATTTGCATGTTTTTATCCGTAAAAATTTGTTTATATTGCTCACATAACGTGTGCTTCACCGGCCGGGCGGCGAATTGAGACGCCGGGCTGATGGGCAGAAAAGGTTGAAAAATTAAAGACTTCCAAAACGGACAAGCTGTAGCCCGGTCCGGTGGAAGCAATTGTTGGCTCTTCCAAATAGTAAAACCTTATTTCATTCCTTTTTATAAAAAGTGACCAATTTTGTAACTATTGAATCGACACTGCATCCATGAAAATCTGCGAGTTCATTTAATTTTTTGAAGTTTGAACTTGAAATTTTCTTGTCCAAAATTTTCACACTTCCATCATTCCATTTAAGAGAACCCCGATCATCAAGAATAAATTTTTCAGGATGGAGTTTGGCTGCTTTCTTTTTTGTTTCATTCCATGCTGCATTTATCTCACGTGATGTGGATAATTGACCTACCATTCCTAATCTTAGCGTAACATTCTCTTTCAAGTTTTTCGCGCCAGCAGTAAGCTCTAAAAGTCTTTCCAACATCATGTTTGATATTCTACCTTTTGATAATACAGACATGATTCGTTCCTAATATAGTTTTGAGGCCAACGTGTGCATCAGGGGTTGCTGGAGCGCAGCGGAAGCAATCCCCTGCATGCAATTGTTAAATCATATCAAAAGCATACCTCAAGGCATCAATGCTATCGGCCCACAATTGACTTCATGTCGGTCAGTATATGCTGGTAAAGCTTTTTTAAAATGATTCAAAAAAGTATCGCTTTCTATTGATCGAGGTTTTATGTCCTGATGAATATAAGCCATTAGAACTATGCCTGCATTAACGATTAATGGGACTACGTTAATAAAAACTCTATGTTCATTTTGCTCGTAATACTCTGCATAATCGCGGAATATATGAGATCCAAGATAATGATTGATTTCATCTTTCAAGCTTTCACGAATACGCGTAACGCTCGTTGGAAGTGAAAATAAATTTAAAATATCAGACCATGAAAGATATACATCAAAAGTATCAGCACCACCTTCTTGAGCAGGAAAGTCTATAAGCACATACATTTCCATGTTACCAATTTTCTTTGCTTCTTGCGCATAAAAACTATACATAGTTCTTATTTTCCGCGCATGATTATGATGACGAGCATTCCTCAAAACTAACATTAATGCCAGTTCAGGTTTTTGGTACCAATTTAGGTCTTTGTATTTCGATGTTTTATTCATAGCGTCATAAACACTATGAAAAGCATTCAAAACTGCTGATAGTGCCGTTTCGATATTTCCAACAGCCTCAGCCCTGTCAACATGTAACAATCCTTGACGGTGCGCTCGATCATTCGCCTCAAGTAAAACTCTCAGTGAATGTGACAGATCTTCGAATGCGTCATTAATTAACACAGAGTCCTCTTTTGATTT
>NZ_BAAHXV010000089.1:0-1905 GCF_054657895.1 Desulfatiferula olefinivorans
AACAACATTTGTTTTTGAAAGAGCAAATCAATTTTCTACTTTTTACCCAGGCGTTCGTCCGACTGCCAACGCTGCGGGTCAGGGGCGCTTGTAGCGGAGCGGAAAGCGTCACCTGCACCCGGCTTGTTATGGTTTTTTTGAATCAATTGGATAAGATACTTTAGCTTCAAAATTACACAGTTCGACGCCAGCACGTTCATTCTTTATCGACTTTTTAGCCATTTGGCGAATTTGGTATTGTAAAATAGGATTAAAATTCGCATTTTCGAAAATTTGATTTGAATCTGTAATCTTAAATATCTCAACAAGTGTATTTGATGTAACAATTTCTCTTTCTGCTGAGCCAGTATGTTTCAATACAAAATCCTTTGCGAGATTATAACTGTTCAATTTTTTATAATACGCGATAGGGTCTGAAATTTTATAGAATGATGAACTTTGAACTTTTATATATTCTTTATCTCTTGTAGGTATTTCTTGCATACTTTCAGATAAAAAAAAGTTCTTTTTGAAATAATGAACTTTTTGAATAAATGGTACTTTAAAATACTCTCCTGGAACTATTACGGCCTCACCAATGATTTTCCCAAATTGAGTTATTACGACTTGATCGTCGTCATTCAATACGTATCGAGAATTCTGATATGAGACTACAACCAGTGAAACAAGTATCGCTATTAGAACTAAATAATTTAATTTCATATCCATTTTGACCATAACGTTACAAGTCACGGGGCCTGAAGCGCCAGCGTAAGGCTCCCGTGCACTTGTTTGTTCGGTTTTATTATTGAATTTGATATTTAAAACTTAATTCATTCCGGTCTTCTAAAATTAATTTTTGAACAGTTGAAAGAAGTACAGCTAAAGTGATTAATCTCGCTTCTCCCAAATCAGTTGACGAACCTTTATGTTTGATGGCTGTATCGCTATTACTGTATTTAAAAGGGATATCAACATCACCATGAATTACACGGCTTCTAAGATCATATGCTTGGCTTAATAGCTTTTTGAACTTTTCCGGTTTTCCTAAGAAAACTTGGGACTTTTCGATTATTTGATTTTTTAGGCCTACATTACCATTTCCATAAATAGCTTCAAGCCCAATTAAGGCCCACACGACATCTAAATTCAAATCATCGATCGCATCTGAAAAATCATTTTGCATGATATGGGTTATTGACGCAATTGCTCTACCAAATCGGCCCTCACCAGTTTGTTCTTCGAAAAAAGAAAATTTATGAAGCCAATCCCATACCTCTTTCAAAGTCACTTTGGCTAAAGGTGGCCACTCTATTTTTTTTGCTTCCTTAAAAGCTTCATAGAATAAACTGTGAGTTCCATCAATTTTAGAATGAAATTTACCATCGTAAAAAAGGAGGCCTTGATTTGTTTTAATAAATCCAAGCTTAGCGATAGTGACGGCTAAAAGCAGGTCATTACATAATTTTTCAATCTGTAAGCCACCTAAATATTTATATAAATCAATTTTTGTGTCGACATCTGAATCGTATTTTGCTTTTAAATATTTTTCAACATCATCCAATGTAAATTCAAAAGTTGAAGATATTTCGAGAAACCAAAATCCCCAAAAAGGAGAAGGATTTCCTAACCAAAAATTTTTAAAAAAAGGTAAATTATCAATGCTCTTTGACAGTTTTACATTTGGGCGAGAAACAAAGTTATTTAATGTTTCTAACTTCTGTTGCTTAACGAAAGAGACTATTTCCTCTATTTCTTCTTCATAAGAGTCAATTAGAAGCGCTCTTTCTTCAAAAGAGGGTAATACCAAAGGGATATATACCAAGTATTCTGTAAATATTTTTTCCATAGTTTGTAGCTTGAAACCGAACGTGCGCTTCAGCCGCGCGAGGTACGAGCGTCGGCTGGAAGCAGTGGTTAGCTGTC
>NZ_BAAHXV010000090.1:0-1858 GCF_054657895.1 Desulfatiferula olefinivorans
CTTTATTTTTTGCCTGTCCCCTGTTCTCCTGTTCTCTTCTGTTCTCTCTCCTGTTCTCCCTGTCCCCTGTTCCCTGTTCCTGTTCTGTCGTCCCCTGTTCTGTTCTGTTTCTGTTCTTTTTTATTCAATCTTGCAACAAAGCGATTTAACACACTTCCTTTCGGATATTGGGCCTTATTGGGCCTGGAAATGCTTTTTACGACACCGTCTATGTTGAAACCGGTAATAATTATTTAGAATTTGTCGTGGTAACGTAATAGCAGAACGGCTGTTTGGTCTTGCCTGAAAAGGTTTGATTGTTTATAGTTTAATCATTATTAAACTTTGTGAGTCGTTGTTTTTGGTCAAACGTCATCTATCGCAAATCCCCCCCCCTTTAACCTTCCGGAAAATGATTGGAGGAAAATGGCAAATCCAATTGATCTTAATCTTACTGATTCAAATGAAATACACTTTCTCTCTAATACCCTTATTGAAATACCTGAAAATCCGATCATCACATCATTTGATAAACGTTTAATGACTATTGGAAGCTGTTTTGCCAACCATTTTCATTGGCTACTCAGCAGGATTGGTCTTTCGGTTTTTAACAACCCGTGCTCCCTACATTTTTCTGCATCAAGTATACTTCAGCTTTTAAAAAAACTCAGAAAGTCTTCTGACTATACAAATGCAGATGTAATAGATTATAAGGACCCGGAAACACCACGTTTCCAATGCCCGTATATAGCCAGAGAACTATACACAGGAAAATCCGAATCAGAATTTATTAACAGACTTAATGGGCACTCAGAAGCATTTTTACAAAATTTAAAGACAAGTGATATTATCTCAATAACGTTAGGCACAGATACGCACTTACGGGAAAAGCAAAACGGAAGAATCATCGCCCATGCCTGCGGCCTGTCCAATGACCGCTACACACCGGAAGAATCCCGCGTTGAACAAATAATATCAGATCTTTTTGAAATTAAAGAACATATTAATGCAATTCGCAATAATAAAGAGTGCGATATCATTGTGACACTCTCACCACAAAGATATCATTGGTGGAAAGACTGTGTAACCGATGCTTCATTTCTTGTTCGTTCTAATTTAAGCAAAGCGAAATTAAGAACAGCGATAGATGTCTTTTGTAAAGGAACAAATGCTATTTACTTCCCTTCATATGATATTGTCATTGATGAATTACGTTTATATGAAAGTTTTCAGAACCGTATTGATGATGTCTGCCATATCTCAAATGCGTCAGCGAATTATGTAATGAATCGTTTTCTTTATTCTCAGTGTTCTACAGACATGATCAATGCTCTCCAATTCAGAAGCCGTGTTCTTAGCCCTCGTGGTTTGCTCCAGCGGTGGCGTATATATAAAAACAGGCGTATTAGCAATGAAGAATTAGACAGTTTTATTGAAAAAGCACGGGAATATCTTTTCAAAGTCAACTCACAGAGCATTGTCAAGGAACTCTATTCTCAATTTGGGTTATGTGGTTTTCCCTCATGGAGCGAAAAAATGAAAACAGATGATGATTTTAAAACGATTCTGTAACCCATCACCCTACCTGAGGGTGGTGCAGGCCGTCAGGCAGGGTATAGAAGAAGGAAAAAATGAAACGTTTTTTTGCTAAGGTCCTCTTCCCAGGGAAGTGGCCGGACATATCCGGTCCGAACAGGTTTCCCAATGGAGAGGTAGTGTGATGAAAAAAAGGGTTTTCCCGAGGCCCGCAGGTGCCCTCAGATCATTCCCGCAATAAGCCTTCATCAAAAGCTTGGAATCGTGGTACAGTGAGGTATCTTTAGTTACTGCCCGCCTGAGCCGGTCGTTTGATTCGCCGGTCAGCCGTGCCAATTTAAAG
>NZ_BAAHXV010000091.1:0-1760 GCF_054657895.1 Desulfatiferula olefinivorans
TGAAGCACACGTTATACATTAAGATGGTTACTGGGGCAGGACATCGTTTACACTTTTAAGTATAATTTTTAGGATTTTTATTATGGAACCAGGTATAAATTTGGTAGTTATGATTGGTGCAGGCTTAATTGCCGGTTCGTTATCGGGACTTATTCCGTTTTTCGTAGCAAAATCAAGGGGAAGAATTAAATATGCATTATCCTCATTAATTGTTTGTACCTTATGTGGTGGTGCAGCTGGAATCGTTATATCACTTCCGCTTGCTTTAATTTTAATGGGTGTAGCATTTGCCTTACAAAAGATACCACCTGCATTAAATGAAAATGAAATTGTTAATCAATAAAATTGTATAACAATTGCTTCCACCGGACCGGGCTACAGCTTGTCCCTTTTGGAAGTCTTTAGTTTATCAACCTTTTTCGCCCATCTGCCCGGCGTCTCGTTTCGCCGCCCGGCCGGTGAAGCACACGTTAAATGTCCATAGGAAAAAAATGAATAATTTAATGGATAATTTACCTGACTTATCAGGTAGGTGTGTTTCAATATCAATAATGGATGATGATATTAGTCATGATTTAAATGACCCTCATTTTGAAATTCAGGGAGGTCGTTTATTTATAGTTGGAACAACCCCTAAAGGGTCAACGTCCTCTGATTGGATTGCTGGTTGTCAATGTGCAATTGCTTGGGACAGAGTTACTGACTACGTTGTATTTAAAAATTTAAAAGCCTATACAAAATCAATCAAAATCTCAGAAGAATTCCACAAGAATGATTCTGATGATGAAAAATAGACGCTAACATTTAACAAGCCCCTTGCACTCCGAGCGGGCTACAGCGCCGCGTTTTTAAACTTTAATTTTTAATCGTCCTTCTTCACTTTTTTGGTGGCTTTCGTTATTCGCCGCCCGCCGGGTGAAGGGCACGTTGGCAGTCTGACGAACGCCTGGGAAAAAAGTAGAAAATTGTTTTGCTCTTTCAAAAACAAATGATGTAAAGAAAACGGAGTTTGGGCTTTCTCCTGTCGAACGACTTTTCAAATTCACCCGCTGTCTCGTTCAGGGTGGCCCATCCGCTCAACCCTTGTGGCGGTTTCCGTCTCCCTCGTTCTCAGGGCGGGTCGCTCGTTCGAATGCTTTCACGGTTTTGATCAGCGTTTGGTTATGGTTGTTCTTTGTTACACCTGGCATATTGTTTCCACGTTCCCCGGCATTGGGTTCATCACGTCTTGTTCTCCATCGATTCGCCACCGTGATTCAATCTGCCAACAATTGCTTCCACCGGACCGGGCTACAGCTCGTCCCTTTTGGAAGTCTTTAGTTTTTCAACCTTTTTCGCCCATCTGCCCGGCGTCTCGGCTCGCCGCCCGGCCGGTGAAGCACACGTTGGCAGTCGGACGAACGCTTGGGGAAAAAGTAGAATATTGATTTGCTCTTTCAAAAAGAAATGATGTAAACAATTCGGGCAAGGGCATTTTCCTGTTGAGCGGCTCTTCAAATTCAACCGCTGTCTCGTTCAGGGTGGCCCATCTGCTCAACCCTTATGGCGGTTTCCGTCTCCCTCGTTCTCAGGGCGGCCCGCTCGTTCGAATGCTTTCACGACTTTGATCTGCGTTTGATTCTGGTTGTTCTTTGTCACACCTGGCATATTGTTTCCACGTTCCCCGGCATTGGGTTCATCACGTCCTGTTCCCCATCCATTAGCCACTGTGAATCAATCTGCCAACAATTGCTTCCACCGGACCGGGCTACAGCTTGTCC
>NZ_BAAHXV010000092.1:0-1744 GCF_054657895.1 Desulfatiferula olefinivorans
AGGTGGCTAACCCTTAATGGACATCATTACTGATACCCTCCCGACAGGGACTTTCACCCTGCAAGATACGCCGAGCTTTGCTCGGCGCGATAACGTGCGCTTCAGCCGCGCGAGGAACGAGCGTCGGCTGGAAGCGATGGTTAGCCTGCATAAGCGCTATCAAAGTAGGTTTTTGCTGGCCCTTCATAAAGTAATGTTTCAATTTCTGCGCTTAATTCTGATTTTATTTCAGCCAATAATGCCGATGGCCCACAAATATCAAAATCACCCCAAATGCCAGGATATTCACTATCCTCATTTTCATCCATCACATAATATCTGAACAAGAACTCCATGTTTTGTGGGAATATCGCTTTACGAACGAAAGTATCACCAGATCGAGACTCATAAAGGCTTTCTTCAGAGTTTAAGATTTCATCCATCATTTCCCAACTACACTCTTTTGGTATTGTCAAATAGCCGTCATGTTCGTGCCAATCATCAAAGACGAATAACCCAGAATTAGAATATTCTCGTTTTAATACTTTCAGGATAGTTTTAAGAAAAACCAAAAGCTCGGGAAGAACAAATAAATCCTCCAATGATAAAACATTTCCATCAAATGGTTTTTTACCTTCCTTCAATCTTTTTTCGAGTTCTGTATTCATTTGGTAATAAGGCTAACGCTGTGCTCACGGGGCGCGCGCTTTTTGCGCTCCCGTGCAGCAAATGGTTATCTTTTATTTTCAATCGCTTAGGCAGTATAAATCTATGTCGATTGACGCTCCCAGATCAGATATAACTTTTACAGTACTCTTGTCAAAGTGGAAGCCTGGATTAAAGCCATCATAATAGTATTGGACTATTGAAAATTGTATATCACTTTCTTTTGAAATTTTTATCAATGTTGGCATATTGGGGATTATGAAGTCATGAATATATTTTTCAACAATATCACCTATAAAATTATTGGAAGATATTTTCCATTCATGTGACCAAAAATTGTATTCATGAATTTTTTTGATACGATTGTGGGGTGGACCAATTTCGTAAGGTTCACCTTTTACCCCTATTGAATGTGGCTCAACCATCAACTCTTCAGATACCTTGTTTGGGTGATAATCAAAATCATGTATCAGTAACTTCACATGATTCTGATTCGTATCAGGTTTATCCTTATGATTATTCAAATTTTTAATTTCTTCTTTATTCACTTTTGAAGATAACGTTTAAATCACGGGGCGCGGCTTTTTGCGCTCCCGTGCATTTTTTTGTTGGGCTAAATTTTGTATCTTTCTTCAATGATGGAATTCAAATATTCATCATCAGCTTTTAGCCAATATTTATAAGTTCTTACTTTTGTTTCTTCTATTTCTGTTAATTTGTAATTTTTTCCAATATCTTCAAGAGCTACTAAAACATCTTTTTTCCCAAACTGCTTGAAAAAGTACCAAGGCAATTCCTCAACACTACGATTCCAGACACGAAGACTGTTCTCGATCAGTTCTATTATGTTTCCGTCGCATTTTGGTAATAGTTTTAGTAAACAGTGCCCAGCTTGTTGTTGAATGTCAAATTGTTCTTCGTCTAAATCAGGATCAGTAAAGACACCATATAAAGCTTCAAATATGACATCATCGCCTAACTGTTCTTGAGCAAGTCTGATTTCTCTATGGCATCTCCATTTGCCTTCATAGAATTTTTTTCTTATATCTTTGGCTGATCTAAGTTTCATTATTTATGAAGCCCAACGTGTGCTTCACCG
>NZ_BAAHXV010000093.1:0-1712 GCF_054657895.1 Desulfatiferula olefinivorans
AAGGCTATAATGAAAATCATTGTATATAATTACAAGGATCAATATGCTCTATCCAGAAAACAATTAGAGAAACTTATTGAAGTTCTCCCGAATAAATATTTTGCACCGATTCAAGAGTTTCATATTACCTACAGCCGTAGAGGTTCTGAACGTTTTGAATATGTTCAAGAATACAAACAAGCTCATTTCTGTTATCCTGTTGAGCAAAAAAACAATGAAATAGTCAGCGATGCAGTTCGAGAATTATTAATTGGTTTAGCTCGTATGAAAACCAGCACAATGTGGGGTTACAAACTATCAGAAAATGAGAGGTCACTTTATCAAGATTTTTTGGATAAGTGGCACTCAAAATGTATGTCATCATTAATGAAACCAAAGCCTTAACAACTGGCTGCAGGTGAGCCTTCCGCGGAGCTCCAGGCCCCCTGAGCCAGAGCGTTGGCAGTCGGACGAACGCCTGGGTAAAAAGCAGTAAATTGATTTGCTCTTTCAAAAAGAAATGGTGTAAACAATTCGGTGCAAGGACATTCTCCTGTTGAACGGATTTACAAGTTCTGCCGCTGTCTCGTTCCGGGTAGTCCATCCGCTCAACCTTTGTGGCGGGTTCCGGCTCCGCCGTTCTCAGAGCGGCTCGCACGTTCGAAGGCTTTCCCGGCTTTGATCATCGTTGGGTTCTGATTGTTCTTTGTCACTCCTGGCATATTGTTTCCACGTTACCCGGCAGTGGGTTCATCACATCCTGTTCCCCACCCATTCGCCACCGTGAATCAATCTGCCAACAATTGCTTCCACCGGACCGGGCTACAGCTTGTCCGTTTTGGAAGTCTTTAATTTTTCAACCTTTTCTGCCCATCAGCCCGGCGTCTCATTTCGCCGCCCGGCCGGTGAAGCACACGTTATGTTTGAGGAAAGAGTTGTGAAAACTTTTAGGACTACATTAATACTTGTTTGTTTAATTACATTGGTCGGTTGCGCAACCGGATCGTCTATTGTAACGGGAACTGTCAGGCCAGCTACCGACCCAAATTACGTTAAGATTTATCTTGAGCCACCACAGGAATATGAAACAATTGGTATTGTAGAGGCCTCAAGTGATGTTGAGTTTTCTTCTCAAGCCGCTACAGATCGAGCAATCCAAGAGTTGAAAAAACAAGCGGCAAAGATTGGGGCGAATGGCGTACTCATAACTAACACTGAAAGCAAATCCGGTGACGTAGTTGGGTTTTATTCTGGAGGAGTTTTTTACGGGGATGCAAGTGAAGCCAAGACTGCGAAAGGTAGAGCCATATTTGTAATCCGAGAATGAACATAACCATGTGTTCCAGTGGATCGGGCTACAGCGCGCCTTCGTTAACCGATGTCTTTATTCAACCAGTTTCGTTCTCTGGTCGGCTGTCGTGATTCGCCGCCCGCCCACTGAACACCACGTTGGCAGTCGGACGAACGCCTGGGTAAAAAGCAGAAAATTGTTTTGCTCTTTCAAAAAGAAATGATGTAAACAATTCGGTGCAATGGCATTCTCCTGTTGAACGGATTTTCAAGTTCAGCCGCTGTCTCGTTCCGGGTGGCCCATCCGCTCAACCATTGTGGCGGGTTCCGGCTCCGCCGTTCTCAGGGCGGCCCGCACGTTCGAAGGCTTTCCCGGCTTTGAGCATCGCCTTGTTCTGATTGTTCTTTCTCACACCTGGCATATTGTTTCCACGTTCCACGAC
>NZ_BAAHXV010000094.1:0-1636 GCF_054657895.1 Desulfatiferula olefinivorans
TAGAGACACCGGGCTGATGGGCAGAAAAGGTTGAAAAAATTAAAGACTTCCAAAACGGACAAGCTGTAGCCCGGTCCGGTGGAAGCAATTGTTGGCAGATTGATTCACGGTGGCGAATGGGTGAGGAACAGGACGTGATGAACCCAATGCCGGGTAACGTGGAAACAATAAGCCAGGTGTGACAAAGAACAATCAGAACAAGGCGATGATCAAAGCCGGGAAAGCCTTCGAACGTGCGGGCCGCCCTGAGAACGGCGGAGCCGGAACCCGCCACAATGGTTGAGCGGATGGGCTACACGGAACGAGACAGCGGATGAACTTGAAAATGCGTTCAACAGGAGAATGCCCTTGCACCGAATTGTCTACATCATTTCTTTTTGAAAGAGCAAATCAATTTTCTTCTTTTTACCCAGGCGTTCGTCCGACTGCCAACGACATTATCACCGGGCTGGGGATGATGACCATGTTATTAAAGGCAAAAACCTATCAATCTATTGCAAACCCTGGAAAAAGACGCAATCCCCGGCTCCGGTGCATCAAATTGTTGGAAGAATCAATGTTACTTATTATAACTCCCCTCAGCTACTATTCTTCTGATAATTTCCCACCCATCTTCTGGGCTTCTTCTATATTAAAATATATTTTTTGTAACTTCCATATCATTAGGATGAACAATTGCTTTTAGTTGTGGCAGCTTTTTTATTCAACCATTCCAATATTAGAGGCCACACCTCTTTTTGAGCCATTTTATCTATGACCATTCCCACGTGGTCATAGTCTTTTGCAAAACCCTCCTCTTCACCCAGCAGAATGAACTGATTATCTTCTGTTGGAAGCTGACGAAATAAATACTCGCAACCTTCAGCAGGATCGTTTTTATCTCCTCGGCTAGCAATAATTAAACAAGGGATTTTAATATGAGAAAAACCCTTCCAATACGAAGTTCCGTTTTGCGACTTCCACCTTCCACCCAACTTCTTCCATTCCAGTATTTCTCGAATTGTTTTGGGAGATTCTATTTCTGGCCCCAAACCCAGAGATTTCGCAGGGAATTTACCCAATAATTGTGTTATTGCGTTGATAAGAAACGGTACAAAGGGAATTTTTAAATATCGATCGCCTTTAGAAATTTGACTCCCAAAGGTAACGATACAGTTAACATCAGCTGGCGGTAACCAACCTTGTGATAAAGCACCATAGAGATACAGGCCGCCATATGAGTGGCCAATCCAGGCTGGAACGCGACCCGATTTTTCGAGAACAAATTTACCAAAGGCCGAGATATCACATCGAATCTGCTCTTCAGCTGAAAACTGTTTAAATTTCGACGTTTTGGGCGACTTGCCATGCCCACGAAACTCGGGAATCCATACGTCGTAACCTTGATCAGATAGGTAAGGAGCAAAACCTTTACCTTTGGGAGAAATCCAGAAATGCCTATTGGTATAGGTACCATGCAACAATACGACTGGCTGATTGCCTTCGCAACCACAAATGTGTGTGACAGAGAGATTAATTCCGTCTTCCGCCTCAATCAAGTAATGCTCTACAGGCACATTCCCGTAAAATTCGTTATTATTTTTGTGCATTGAATCCTCCTTGTGGCATAATATCCTAAATGAGAGGTGTAAGATCC
>NZ_BAAHXV010000095.1:0-1550 GCF_054657895.1 Desulfatiferula olefinivorans
AAAAAGGTTAGCTCAGCCAGTCAAGACACGGTTCTTGTTCTTTGAAAAAATCAGTGATGGCTTGATGTAAAATGTCGAAGGACGAGATAGATTTAATCCTGCACGTTTGTTTGAGGGAAAGGATTCGTTCGACCCACCGGTCGCCTTTGTCACTTTGTGTTCCCATGCTACGTTTTCGCCAGAGAACACCAAAGCGAAGTGATCTTTCAGCCCTGTTGTTGGTGGGTTCAACACCGTCTTCTTCTAAAAATGTCCAGAGATGATCCATCTCGCGGGCAAGGCGTCTGGCAAGTTTCCCGGCCTCGTCATCTGCGCCTTCAAAAAGAAAGAGGATGACCATAAACTGAGAGAACCAGTCTTCCCATTTTTTGGGACTTGGAGGTTTATTGGCGAAGCGGCATAGTTGCTGGAGTAACTCAAGTATGTTTTTCCCGAACCGCTGAAGAGACTCGTCCTTTCTTTCGGCCAGATTTCTGGCCTCTCTGATAAGATGGGCCAGACAGGTTTGCCTTTCCCCGATCCATTTTATATAGACGCCGTATCCATCGCTGATTAAAATTCCATTCCAGTCTTCTATCAGAGCTTTGAAAGCTTCTTTTGAGCGGTTTTCATGGATTTTAAAAAATGCGATGGTTTCATTTGTCATGGTCCAAAGCCATCGAAGGATACCTTTTTGGTACCAGGCTGTTTCATCAATATAGTTGGCCGGGGAGTTTCTCGCAATTAAACCAATGCGGTCATAGATCGGTCCAATGGCACGTGAGGCGCGATCAATCACTTTTTGAATCGCCCCTGTGGAAATATGAAAGTTGAGAATGTTCCGGCAAATATCCTGAATGGTTTCCCGGCTGTTCCCGTATGTGCCGCTTAGCTCGGCAATGGTTGCACTCAATCTTGGCCCGTAACCGGTCCGGCTTTCTTTGGGGATCTCGGCTTTAATCGTTTTTCGGCAATTTGGGCATTTCCCTTTGAGCAAGATGTAATGGATAACATCCATTTTAATAGGGGGAAGCTCAAGTACCTGATGCGTGTAAAACGGGTGAAAATCATTCGGATTAGATGAGCTGCATCCGCATGTGCAAGGTTCGGGCATAACGGGTATTTCACGGTCAGCAGACATAAGCTTCTGTTGATGACCGGGGTGTCCTTTTTGTCCGCCCTTTTTTCGTTTTTTCACCGTCGATTTCGGCGAGGATGATTTCCGGGTTTTCGAATAAGGCGGATCGGATGATGGGGGCTTGCTCGAGTTTTTTGAATTTTTGTTTAGCTGGTTTTCCAGCTTTTCAATACGCTCTGCGAGAGTTTTGACTTGATCCATGAGGTACTGAGCCATTGGCTCGAGCTGTTCAATATAATCTCGAACCAATTTTGGCGCCGCAAGCCAATCTTCATGTGAAAACGGTCGGTTATCTTTCATAAAGACAACTATATCATACTAGAAAACAAAAATCTAGATTTATTTTCAATTATTTCAATTGGTTATAAACTTTATTGTTTTGACTTTAATTTCAGTGCGTTGTCGTTGAGGGTAGGCCCCTGTGAATGGATAC
>NZ_BAAHXV010000096.1:0-1532 GCF_054657895.1 Desulfatiferula olefinivorans
TCGGATAAGCTGATTGGCTCGTATCTGGCTGATGATCTGTAAGCGCTCAATAAACCACACCCTGTGTAAACGCAGCCAGATCCTCTCGATCAAGGTATTGTGGCAGCAGGGCTTTGTGATCGTCTTCGGTAAGGGCGTAAGGCAGTTTGCCAAAGATGTATTTGAGGTATTGATAGGGCTCAAGACCATTGGCTTTGGCTGTTTCGATCAGGCTGTAGAGTATCGCGCTGGCGTGAGCACCTCGGGGCGTATCTGAGAACAGCCAGTTTTTACGACCGACAACAAAGGGGCGTATCGCATTTTCGGCCCGGTTGTTGTCAGGGCTTATAAATCCACGGTCGATATACCGAATCAAGCGAGGCCATTGACCTAATGTATATGCAATGGCCTTTCCGAGGGCGCTTTTGGGAACCGTGATCAGGGCGTTCTTGTCCAGCCAGGCTTTGAATTCATCAAGAATTGGTTTTGACTTCTCCTGACGACAGGCCGTTTTTTGATCGTCGTCGAGGGCGTTTTCACGAAGTTCCTTTTCAACAGCGTACAAATTTTTGATAAACCTGACGGCCTCATCTGCATGCGACATCATTTTTTCACCGTTTTTACGGGGAACGACCTTGGCTGCATCAATGAACATCCTCCGGGCGTGGGCAAAGCAACCCACATGGTGGATGGGTTTCATGGTGTCAAGAAAATCATAGCCCACATAGCCATCGGTTTGAACATAGCCCTTGTAGTCGTTCAGATAGTCTTTGACAACCTGGGACGACCGGTGCGGATCGTAATGAAAAAGATACACCGGGGCGCTGGGCGGTCCTCCGCAAAACAACCACATATACGACTGGCTTGTGTTTTTTCGCCCAGCCTCTTTGTGTACCTGTAGTACCGTTTCATCGGCGTTGATCAAAGGCCACGACCTTAATTCCTTCTTGAGGAGTTCGATGAGCGTCGAACAAAACTCAGCGGCCATGATCGCCCAATTACACAATGTGGCCCTGGGGATTATGACCCCGTGTCGGGCCAGTATTTTTTCAAGGCGGTAGAAGGGTATGGCATCAACAAACTTTTGTGTGACGATGTGGGCGACCAATCCGGCCGTGGCGTTCCCTTTGGGGATCAGGGTTTTCGGAACCGGGGCGATCATCACGGCGGGTTTTTCACTCTCGACGCCTTCACAGGCCCGGCAGGCATATTTCGGGCGGATGATGCGAAGCACACGGAACGTCGGTGGGATCACATCGTATTTTTCTGTGACTTCTTCTCCGTAACGGATTTTAGTACATCCGCATTCACAGGCCTTGTCTGCTTCATCGATGTCGACCAGGACGTCAACCCGAGGCAAATCGTCAGAGATAGCTTTGCGGCCACGTTTTTTTGTGAATGGGCCGGAATGGTGACTTCATCATCTTCCGGTGCGGGTATTATGGCTTCGTCTTGCTTTTCTTCAAACAGAAGAAGCTGTTCGTAAAGCTGATTGTTTTTTTCCGATTTTCGGCCGTAAAGCCGAGCGGTCAGAATCAGAATCTGCTCTTTCA
>NZ_BAAHXV010000097.1:0-1484 GCF_054657895.1 Desulfatiferula olefinivorans
CACTAAATACTTAGATATTTTATTGCCGGGTTAATATATATTGCGATCAATTTTTCTGAACGTGACTTTTTACGAGACCATCATTTTTAACTCTATAATATATATCGATTATTTTTTCAGCATTATGTTTCCATAAATGATTGTTCAAAACTTGTACTCTAGCATTAAAAGTAATTTTTTTTCTTAATTCTTCATGTTCACATATATTAATTAAAACTTTTGATAAGCTATTAGTATCTCTTCGATTAAAAATGAGACCGTTCACTTCATTTTCAATAACATCTAAAATTGGCGGTAAATCAGGTGCAACTGGAACAGCATTCATGGCCATATATTCAAAAAGCTTCATCGGAGAACCATATTCATTTGAATCTGGAATAACACCAACATTCATTTTTGCAAGATACCCTGGAATCATTTCATGGGGTACTTTGCCAGTTAATTCAACTTCATTACTAAATCCCATACTATCTATCGATAATTTAAAACGCTGGAAAGTTACGCCGCTTCCAACTATTAAAAATTTAATATTTTTATTTGTTTTTAAAATATCAGGAATAACCTCTAATAACATATCTACTCCATGCCATTGAGCAAAAGACCCCACAAAACCAACAACAACTTTTTTATCATAGTTAATCGGATACTTTTCAATATCAAAAGTCTTTTCATCTATTGCATTTGGTATAAAGCAAATTTTTTTATTTTTACCAATTCTATCTTCGATTATCTCAACAAATTTTGAAGAAATCGTTATGACAGAATCAACATTACAAAAAATCCAGTTTTCAAATCTTTTAGAAATAAATTCTAATTTATGATTTCTTGTTCTTTTAATTCCAGTCGCATCATTGACCTCTAATAAAATAGGAATTTTCATTTTATTAGCAAATAAAACTGTGGCAAAAGTATTTAGAGCGTACCTTTCGTATATAAAATCATATTTTTGATTTTTAAATTTTTTAACTAAATTTATATATAATATAAAATTATAAAGAAATTCGGCAAATTCGAATAAAACTTGATTTAAATGAAGACTTATAAAATCAAAAAACTTTGATATTAATTTATTTTTTTTTTGAGTAGAAGCACCGGGAACAGAAAGTAAATCAACTTCATGCCCTTTTTCTTTTAATGCATTAACAATCCCCATAATATGTACACTCTCTACATCTGAGCCCCTTGTTCTGTGTGTGTATAAAACTTTTAATTTTTTATTATCCATATGACTTACTCCTAACGATTGTCCCGTTGCTTTTAACCTTCATAGAAATATATTAAACCGGCAATTGAATACATCAACATTGAGCAGCATAAGCTATCTTCGGGTATTTGAAGAAATTTTGGATCATCCGATTAAAGCGTACTTTGATTCATGAAGAGCAAGGATTTTCAATTTGAAAAAATCCATATCACTAAAGCCGTAAGCCTGTTTTTGCAGTATTATAATTTTGTTATTGATGCCTTCTAACGGTCCTGTAGAA
>NZ_BAAHXV010000098.1:0-1442 GCF_054657895.1 Desulfatiferula olefinivorans
AACAGCTAACCACTGCTTCCAGCCGACGCTCGTACCTCGCGCGGCTGAAGCGCACGTTGGCAGTCGGACGAACGCCTGGGTAAAAAGTAGAAAATTGTTTTGCTCTTTCAAAAAGAAATGTTGTAAAGAAATCGGAGTTTGGGCTTTCTCCTGTTGAACCGTGTTTTCAAATTCATCCGCTGTCTCATTCAGGGTGACCCATCCGTTCAACCCTTGTGGCGGTTACCGGCTCAGCCGTTCTCAGGGCGGCCCGCTCGTTCGAAGGCTTTCACGGCTTTGATCAGCGTTTGGTTCTGGTTGTTCTTTGTCACACCTGGCATATTGTTTCCACGTTCCCCGGCATTGGGTTCATAAACTCTTGTTCCCCACCCATTCGCCATTGTGAATCAATCTGCCAACAATTGCTTCCACCGGACCGGGCTACAGCTTGTCCCTTTTGAAAGTCTTTAGTTTTTCAACCTTTTTCGCCCATCGGCCCAGCGTCTCGATTCGCCGCCCGGCCGGTGAAGCACACGTTGGCAGTCGGACGAACGCCTGGGAGAAAAGTAGAAAATTGATTTGTTCTTTCAAAAAGAAATGTTGTAAAGAAATCGGAGTTTGGGCTTTCTCCTGTTGAACGACTTTTAAAATTCAACCGCTGTCTCGTTCAGGGTGGCCCATCTTCTCAACCCTTGTGGCGGTTTCCGTCTCCCTCGTTCTCAGGGCGGCCCGCTCGTTCGAATGCTTTCATGGCTTTGATCACCGCTTGGTTCTGGTTGTTCTTTGTCACACCTGGCATATTGTTTCCACGCTCTCCGGCATTGGGTTCATAAACTCCTGTTCCCCATCCATTCGTCACCGTGAATCAATCTGCCAACAATTGCTTCCACCGGACCGGGCTACAGCGTGTCCCTTTTGGAAGTCTTTAGTTTTTCAACCTTTTTCGCCCATCTGCCCGGCGCCTCGTCTCGCCGCCCGGCCGGTGAAGCACACGTTGGCAGTCGGACGAACGCCTGGGAGAAAAGTAGAAAATTGATTTGCTCTTTCAAAAACAAATGTTGTAAAGAAATCGGAGTTTGGATTTTCTCCTGTTGAACGACTTTTCAAATTCAACCGCTGTCTCGTTCAGGGTGGCCCATCCGCTCAACCCTTGTGGCGGTTTCCGGCTCCCTCGTTCTCAGGGCGGCCCGCTCTTTTGAAGGCTTTCACGGCTTTGATCAGCGTTTGGTTCTGGTTGTTCTTTGTCACACCCGGCATATTGTTTCCACGTTCCCCGGCATTGGGGTCATCACGTCCGGTCCCAATCCATTCGCCACTGTGAATCAATCTGCCAACAATTGCTTCCACCGGACCGGGCTACAGCTTGTCCCATTAGGAAGTCTTTAGTTTTTCAACCTTTTTCGCCCATCGGCCCTGCGTCTCGATTCGCCGCCCGGCCGGTGAAGCACACGTTGGCAGTCGGA
>NZ_BAAHXV010000099.1:0-1326 GCF_054657895.1 Desulfatiferula olefinivorans
ATATAGGGAATCAAGATTAGGGTTGCTACACGATTTATAAAAATAAATTGTTGGAATAATAACAATTAGAATATAAGTCACAGACCTAAAAAGTTTGTGATACCACTGCCCGTTATTTTCAAACTTCTTTAAAAATGGTGTTAATCTTAATTTTTTTTTCATTTGCAATTTTATTTACTTTTTTGGCCTATTCCAATATGAAAATCAAATCCGAACGCAGTTTTCAGCGTGCCGGGCGGCGAATCGCGACAGCCGACCAGAGAGCTGAAACGGTTGATAAACAACAGCGGTTAACGAAGGCGCGCTGTCGCCCGGTCCGCTGCAAAAAATTGTTATCTTCAATTATCTCATATACATATAAATTGCACGCATTGCCGAAAGGATGTGCTCACCCCAATGAAAACCGAAGGATGATTGCCATTCAAACACAGCCGAACTGGTAAAACCTTTTTGGTAAAGCAATACCCCAGGCTTAATGTCACGGTAAATATCAGCTAAATCATCATGTAAATCCCCCACAACTGGTACGGAATTTTCAAAATCATGGGGGTCAAATATTTCATTATAATATTGAAACTCAATGGGGGAATACTTTTCATGAATAGATTTCCACTCCCCATTGGTCAATCGTTCTGTCTCTTCGTCTAATTCATCGGGATCAGTGATTGGTAAAGATAATGCATAATTAAACAATAAGGACAATAAAAGAAGAAGTTCATTTAGATCAACTTCATCATCATTTTTCAAAGCCTCTGTCCATGAACAATATTGTTCAGCTATTTTTGCAAAATCTTCTATCATAAAAGATAACGCCGGCCTTCAGGGGGCGGGCACTTACTGCCGAAACCCTGAGACCGACAAAATTGATTGATATATTTCAGCCTTTCAAAAAGCGGCAACGTGTGCCCGCTCACCTGGAAGGCCATTGTTAGCTGAAAATAAAGTAACGAAAAATAAAAATGCTTATAAACACTACAAAAATCCAAAAGATTGATAAAAATATTGAAGCATACCATTCAAAAAATTTACGGACTTTGTATTTAAAAAATTTATATTTTCCGATTGGTTCTTCTGGATAAACCTGTATTTTTTTAAACCACGCTATAACGAGTAATAATCCAAAAGACCACATATAGATGATGCTCGATATTAATAGAATCGGGATATTTTTTATACTTATAATATCATTACCATTTTTTTGAGATATTACGATTACAAGAGTGCACAAAAAAGAAAGAGCCGATATAATGGCAAAAATCTTCCAGTAAGGTAAAAGTTTATTTGATAGACTATTCCATTTTTTGGGAGTTGGCATATCTAACACAG
>NZ_BAAHXV010000100.1:0-1244 GCF_054657895.1 Desulfatiferula olefinivorans
CCGGATAAGCTGATTGGCTCGTATCTGGCTGATGATCTGGACGCCCTCGAAAAGGGCTGATGCATGATCAACAAATTCTCCGCTACCGTAAAGTGCATCGGCAAAAATGCATCGGATGCCAGTAGTGTCCGGTTAGGTTATTGCATCCGCCGGGATAAGCTCTTTGAAATTCTTAGCGCCGCAACCCTCAGGGCAACTTGATGGTTCCACCCTCATGAGTTCGTTTCTTATCGTGATTCTAAGTTCTCTGATTCTTTCGATTGAGACGCCTTCGTTGAACTGTTCACGGCAATAAATGGCCATGAGGAGATATGAGATCAAGCCACCGAGCATCTGAACCATGAGGCCGTGCTTGCTTCGAGCGATCAAATGGTAAACTTTCAAATGCTTTTTCCACCATTTGAAAAAGGATTCAATCGTCCATCTGAGTTTATAAATGGTTGCTATCTGTTCCGCTGAAAGGTCCCTTCGATCTGTGGCAACGAAATAATCAACCCCTTCAATTTTGTAGCCAACAAGTCGCACTGATTTTTCCGTTTGATTGATCCCTTTTGTCCCGAGGAGAACTTCTGCGTCATAAAATACATAACCATCTGGGTTGATAGCATTCTCTTCGACAATCGTTTTTCTGGTGGATTCTTTGATCCTGCAGACAAAATGTTTTCCCTCTCCTTGAAGCCGGTCAAAGCTTTTGTGGGATTGATAGCCTCGATCCATGATGCCTGTTTGACCCGGTGAAAGAATCATGCTGACAAAAGGGCGTTCAGGCCCATTCCCATCCGTGAGATGGATTTTTGAGGGGATGCCCTGGTTTACATTGAAACCAAAGTGCCCTTTGGCTTTCTTTGAGTTTTTTCTGTAATCGGCCCAATACATCGATAATACAGCGTCAATCAGGCTTCCATCAATGGCGACAAGGTCGCCAAGTTCTTCATATTGTTTCGGTAAAACCCTGGACGCCTGCTTGTATAATTCCATGAAAACATGCTGAAGCTGTTCAAGACCACGTTGGTTTATCGCTTCACAGAAGCTGCTTCGGCTTATACCCTCCTTAGGGGCTATGCAGGTTTTGGCAAACTCATTTTGATTGAGGTTCTGAACAAGCTCACGAGCCGACTCATGCTCCTCAAGATGAAAAAATATCAGGGCGTTTAACTGGTCTTCAAAGGTCATCTTTAACGGACGGTCTCCACGCGCTAAAAGTACTGGAACATTGCGTAATGCCGCTTCAAGCGGCTTTGTAT
>NZ_BAAHXV010000101.1:0-996 GCF_054657895.1 Desulfatiferula olefinivorans
GCATTTTTGCCGATGCACTTTACGGTAGCGGAGAATTTGTTGATCATGCATCAGCCCTTTTCGAGGGCGTCCAGATCATCGTAAGCGCTCAATAAACCCCATCTACACAAGGCCAAGCCAATATGCGATAGAGTGGAGCCAACCTAATTTTGTAAGGAGGCTCACGATGAAGACGACCTGTAAGGCGAGTGACAGGAAACACGCGTATTGGAGAAAGCATATAGAACAATGGCAAGGCGGTTCACTGACTCAGGCGGAGTATTGCCGTCGGAACAATCTCAAGACCAGAACGTTCACCTATTGGAAGCGGCGCTTGAAGGCGACCAATGAGATCCGATTCGTTCCGGTGGCCATTGAACTGCCCGACAGGAAAAGCCAAACCTCCTCATTAAGGTTTCTGTAAACGATCGGTACTGTCTCGAAGTCCCCGATACCCTTGAACAGATCCTTCGTGTCTTGGAGGTGAGGTGATGCTGTTTTCTCTTGAAGGTGTCCGGGTATATCTGGCGATGGGCGCGACGGATATGCGTAAATCGATCAATGGCCTGTGCGCGCTGGTCAGCCATTTCATGGGCATGAATCCGTTGTCTGGCCATTTGTTTGTGTTCACCAACAAAAAGAAAAACATGGTGAAAATTCTCTACTGGGATCGGAACGGGTTTTGTCTCTGGCACAAATGACTTGAAAGGGATTGCTTCGTATGGCCGGACAGTGAAAACGAGGTGATAGACATCAGTTCAAGGGAATTGTTGTGGCTTCTGGGCGGCCTTGATATTCGGCATGTGACGGCTCATCAGAGACTGCCTTATACACAGGTTTGTTAGATAAAAAATGCGTTTTTCTACTCATTTATTCTGTTCAAAAAGAAAGGAATATGTTATGTAGAAAACCATGAATTCATTGGAATTACATAACGATCCACCGGTATCTGAGCTTGATGAAATCAAGGTCGCATTCGAAAGAATGGATCAACGATATCGAGCCGAAATCAAGATA
>NZ_BAAHXV010000102.1:0-968 GCF_054657895.1 Desulfatiferula olefinivorans
GACACATCGATGCCGTGAACACCGATGGTGAGAAGCTCCTTTTTTGAATATCCCAGTAGGTCGACAGCACTTTTGTTAACATCAATCAGATTTCCGTCAAGATCAATAACCCATACGGTTTCGGTCATGCCATCGATTAATTCTTTATACTCTTTTTCCTGCAATATACGTTCGGTAATGTCTTGGCATGTACCGAAAAGCAATTCAATTTCATCATCTTCATCAAGAATTACATTTACATTTGATTGAAGATATCTAACCGACCCGGACTCAGGATTTGTGCGGAAAACCATTCTTGTTTCAGCTTTTTCTTCAATATTCCTGGTATGTGATTTCATGAATTCTTCCCGGTCATCGGGATGAACACAATCCATATACTCAGTATGAAAATCCGGAATACCATCTTTTACTTGGAGATGGTGTAATCTAAAAACTTCATCTGACCAATATCCTATTCCGGATTTCAGATCTAGCTCCCAGCTGCCGAACTGTGCATATTCTTGCGCAAATTCAAGATGTTTTTTGACCCTTATGAGATCTATTTCAATCTCTTTTCGGGCCGTGATATCTTGGATTGCTCCGATGAATCGAAGAACTTTACCGTCTCTATCCCGCTCTGTTGCTTCTGATGCGCTGCGAATGTATATCCAGTTCCCCGATTTATGTTTTACCCTGACATCCACATCGAATTTTGGGATTCTCCCCTCAGTAAAATCAGTATATGATGTCCTTAGCAAAGAGACATCTTCAGGGTGAACCCGGTCAAATATCCATGCTAAACGGCTTCGAGGTTCCGGAATTTCATCAAGTTCGTATCCCAATATAGTGGCCCATTGTTCACTGTGGTAGGGATCCTCTCCCAGGTTAATGCTATGTTCATAGATACCCAATCCTGTTGCTGAGACAGCCAGCGACAACCGTCTTTCATTGATGCGCAATTCTTCTTGTATTTTGCCGGTCCCTACCAT
>NZ_BAAHXV010000103.1:0-965 GCF_054657895.1 Desulfatiferula olefinivorans
TATCCGGTTCTCTAAAAAGCTCCAGTTGGAAGAAAGTGCTCTGATATGGGGTCCATATCCCATTGAATTTTGTCCCATTTTATCGGTGCCGTTTTAATCGCCTGCTGGACAATACTCATGAATTTCATGCCGACGTTTGAGGCATTGCGCCTATTGAACCGGAATACATACTCATCCAGATAGTTTTGGAGGTATTTTGGTTCAAATCGACCCTGGAAGGTACTGCGGATCAAGCGCTTTACCAATGTAGTTACCAAGTGAACCCCTTAGAGTTTATTGTAATCCTTCGTTTTACTTTGATTTGTGATTTCACGGTTGTATTGTTCTTTATCAATTATGGTGTAGCCCCGCCATTGGTCTGTATCGATTGTTGAACCATCCTTGATATTGTCGAGAATGAAGGTTTCCAGTGAGTATCCGGATGAATCTAAAGTGACATGTAAACGGATACGGCCTATTTGTTTCTCAACATCATCCCGTTCAACGGCAACGACGACAATAATCTTGCCGTCAGCACCTCGTCCCCGTTTACCGGAACGTTGGCCACCGATGAAAAACTCATCGACCTCAACACGTCCGGAGAGTTTTTCTCGATCGTGACGGATGGTACATCGTCGTAGCTTTTGAAGCCAGGTCCATGCGGTTCCATAGCTGCCTAACCCAAAAGTTCCTTGAGGTTTACAGCATTGACGCCACTTTTGCGGGTCGTAAACCACCACATGGCTTTGAACCAGTATGTGATCGGCTTTTTGGTACCTTCCATAATCGTCCCAGAAATTAGAGAATGCTGGTGTTCACACTTTTTGCAGATATACAGATTCCTTGAACTATGCCAATACTTCTGATGTCTGCATTGGGTACACTCAAAGCCATTAGGCCATTTTTGTTTGAAAAAATACGAATAGCATTCTTCAGGCTTTGAAAAACGCGAATCAAATTCGATTTCGGATCTTGGGAAATCATGG
>NZ_BAAHXV010000104.1:0-940 GCF_054657895.1 Desulfatiferula olefinivorans
CCGCAAGCGGACACATTCCATCAAACGCAGGCCGGAGCCGTAGAGAATCTTGGACATAAGCAGATGGATTCCGCTGAGATGGCTCAATACCGACTGAACTTCCTGCTGCGTCATCACCGTAGGGACCCAGCTCTTTTTTTTCGCACGGATCGGTTCCAGATGCTCATCAACGGGCATATCCAGAACGTGACGATAAAGAAAAACAATGGCATTCAATGCCTGACGCTGGGTTGAAGCCGACACGTTGCGCTGGGTTGCAAGGTGGCTGAGGTATTTTTCAATCTCCTGTTTTCCCATATCCCGCGGATGAATTTTTTTCTCATAAAACCGGATCAAATCGATGATCCATCCGCAATAGGTCTGTTCGGTCTTGTAGGCGTAATGATGGTAGCGCAAAACCTGGCGCACCTGCTCCATGAGCTTGAGATCGGGATCGGGTCTGAATTTTTTTATGTCTGTCATGGGGGCCTCTTCTTTAAAACAGGATAGATGGAAAAATGATGAATAATCATCGGTTTTTCCATGTTTGACTGCTAATAGCTGAATAGATGGAAAATCGTATCCATCTATTCAGCGTGACGGGCCAGAGAAAAAAACGTAGAATGAAATGACTATTAAAAATAATTTCAAAAGGTTTTAAGGCAAAAACCAAAGGCGCCTTATGGCGGAACAACGGATGTGTTCGGATGAAATCAACAAAAAAATAAAATGTTGATTTTATGTTCAAACTCATTTAACACAAAACATGTAAAATTCAAGGACGAATTTTCCATGTTTCGCCTCTAATATCCGAATAGGTGGAAAATTGTCCCCTAAAATCCGTCTTTTTGAAAAGATGGAAAATAACCCGGCCGATTTTCCATGTTTGCCCCCTTAATATCGCAATAGATGGAAAATTGTCCATGACATAGGGTCAATAGATGGAAAATTTTCCATCTAT
>NZ_BAAHXV010000105.1:0-933 GCF_054657895.1 Desulfatiferula olefinivorans
GCGGTAATTTTACGGAAATTAATATGAGCAATTACGAGATACTTGAACCAAACAACAAAAAAAATGGAATTCATGATTATCGTGATGCTGAAATTCGAAACAAGACAATCTCCATTGGTTCAGGGGATGTAGCAGATAGTTTTATTGATGTTAGATTTTATGATTGTGAGATCATAATCAAATCATCAGGCAGTGAAACCGGTGTTATCCTGCATCTGTGCTCTTTTGATAATTGTGTAGTCAATGCATCAAAAATTCAAAAGATTGCCAAATTAGAATCAACTTTTAATCGGTGCTCGTTCAAAGGTAAGTACGAGGTAGGATTCTACGGTGAAGTGAGCGCATGTGATTTCTCAAAAGCTATACTCAACCAATGCCTTTTCTTTAAGATCAATGGATATAAGGAATGTGCTTGGCCGAGTGATGGGCACTTGTTAATACCAGGCTTGACAATGAATCGTGAAAACTTCATGAATTCTGTTCCCAAAATGTCTATTCTTTGGCTAATGGCCAAGAAAAACCCTGAAGTTATGGTTCTAAATAAATCAAGCCTCAAAAAAGTAGATTCTGATGTTTGGGAAAAATTGGAACAAAGAGAATATGTAATTAAACTTTAAACAAATCGCCCAACAAAAAAATGCACGGGAGCGCAAAAAGCCGCGCCCCGTGATTTAAGCGTTGGCGGTCGGACAAACGCCTGGGTAAAAAGTAGATAATTGATTTGCTCTTTCAAAAAGAAATGTTGTAAAGAATTCGGGCAAGGACATTCTCCTGTTGAACGACTTTTCAAATTCAACCGCTGTCTCGTTCAGGGTGGCCCATCCGCTCAACCCTTGTGGCGGTTTCCGGCTCCTTCGTTCTCAGGGCGGCCCGCTCGTTCGAAGGCTTTAACGGCTTTGATCACCGCTTGGTTCTGGTTGTTCTTTGTCACAT
>NZ_BAAHXV010000106.1:0-904 GCF_054657895.1 Desulfatiferula olefinivorans
CGTTAAGCCGTTTCCCTCGCTGGGCCGCGCTCCATAAGCATCCCCACGGAGCCCCCATCTCTTCGCAGAGAAGCAGTGAGCTTTTCGCTTCCATCACCGAGGACGCCAAGCAACGTTTTTTCAGGCTTCAAGGGAAACGCCGTGCAGACAGTGAATACCTGGCATATGACAGCACCTCTATCTCCAGTTATTCAAAAAGTCTCAGACAGGTCCGCTATGGCAAAAACAAAGACCATGAGCATCTGGCACAGATCAATCTGACCCTGCTTTTCGGTCAACAATCCCGCTTACCCTTTTATTACCGGAAGCTGGCCGGAAATATTCCCGACGTGAAAACCCTGAGAAAGCTACTATCCGACATGAATACTCTGGGCTATGAGAAAATCAAGGTGGTTCTGGACCGGGGTTTCTTCAGCGCTGCGAACATCAACGACCTCTACAGACATCACATGAAGTTCCTCATAGCTGCCAAGTTGTCGCTGAAGCTTGTAAAAACTCACCTGGACACCGTGCGAGACACGATGCGCACCTGGCCCAACTACAGTCAGGAATACCAACTCTATTCATATTCCCTGCCGGTCACCTGGGACTATACTCAGGATCGCCCCTACAAAGGTGACACGATTAAAGCGGATCGTCGAATGTATCTTCATCTGTATTATTCCCCGGAACGAGCCTTGGAGGATGAAAAAACATTCAACAGCAAAATGGTCATTTTGCAGGAAGAGTTGGAAAGCGGGCAACGTCGTCCAGATCATGAAAAGCAGTACACTAAATATTTTGAGGTAAAAAGCACGAAGGTTCGAGGTACGAAAGTCATAGCCAAAGAAGAGGCTATGGCGGAAGCAAAACGCAATTACGGATATTTTACCCTGTTAAGCAATGAGGTAAAAGACGCAGTGGA
>NZ_BAAHXV010000107.1:0-877 GCF_054657895.1 Desulfatiferula olefinivorans
GCGGCATCATCGATCCGCTCTTTGAGCATCCGCAAAAGCCAATCATGGTCTATATTGTCGAAAAAGCCTTTGATATCTGCTTCCACAATGTACCCATATTTACCGAACTGAAGATTGAACTGTAAATCTTCTATTGCTTCTTTTGCACTCCGGTTGGGCCTGTAGCCATAGCTGGTGTCTACGAAGTCAGCTTCGAAGATCGATGTAAGAATCCTGGCGCAGGCCAGTTGCAGAAGCCTGTCTTCAAGTGCCGGTATTCCCAGCGGTCTCATCTTTCCGTTTTGCTTTGGAATGTAACATCGCCGCACCAGTTTGGCACGGTACCGTCTCTGCTTCAGTCTCTCTACAAGTGCTTGTATGTTGACTTCCAGGTTTTGACCGTAAGCCTCCGCCGTCACCTGATCGACACCACTGGCAGCATTCTTGTTCAAATCCTTCCAGCAGCTCATCAGAAGACTCGCACTCAACAATCGATAAAGATTCTGAAAACGGTGTTTTGCTTTTGCAGTCGCTTTAACTGCTATTCCCCGCAGTGAGGTTTGCTCGTATTGTTCCAGCCCTACTTTGTCCGGTACGAGTTTCCTTTGCGGGCTGCGTACTTCCGTCAGGTCCTTCCCCATGTAATGGGCTTTCCCCATCTCCGAGTAATATGCCTGATAAGACACCCCATCGGCATGTAGAGTTTTGTCGGCAGGCCGACGCCTCTCCCACCAGTTATCCTGTCCCAGCATTTCAGATGAATAGTGAACCATTGGTCTTGTATTCCCTTACTATCCTAAACAGTCTTCTGGAACCTTTGGGGCTTCCCGAGTTCTACAGCGTATCTCTTCCTGCATGCCACGGCCTGTGGACTCCGGCGGACCTCCACATCCTCGCC
>NZ_BAAHXV010000108.1:0-873 GCF_054657895.1 Desulfatiferula olefinivorans
TTTGGCAGTCGGACGAACGCCTGGGAAAAAAGTAGATAATTGATTTGCTCTTTCAAAAAGAAATAATGTAAACAATTCGGGCAAGGACATTCTCCTGTTGAACGGCTTTTTAAATTCAACCGCTGTCTCGCTCAGGGTGGCCCATCCGCTCAACCCTTGTGGCGGTTTCCGGCTCCTTCGTTCTCAGGGCGGCCCGCTCGTTCGAAGGCTTTAACGGCTTTGATCACCGCTTGGTTCTGGTTGTTCTTTGTCACACCTGGCATATTGTTTCCACGTTCCCCGGCATTGGGTTCATCACGTCTTGTTCCCCATCCATTCGCCACCGTGATTCAATCTGCCAACAATTGCTTCCACCGGACCGGGCTACAGCTTGTCCCTTTTGGAAGTCTTTAGTTTTTCAACCTTTTTCACCCATCGGCCCGGCGTCTCGATTCGCCGCCCGGCCGGTGAAGCACACGTTAGCAATGAAAATGTCGGAAACAAAAAAAGATAAAAAACTGCTTTCTACTGTAGCAATTATTTTGTCTATAGTAGGCACGCTGATTATTCTATTAATTCTGTTATTTAAACCACATTCTAATGATTACATTGATATTGATCATATTTTACAGTTTGGATTGTTGCTTTGCATGATTGGTACTATTACTGGTTTATTTAGACGCAAATACCATAACTCTTTGATTGCAATATCGATAGGGATTATAGGTATTATCGCTTTTTTTTCTTTTATGTTTTATGTCTTAATTAGAGGTGTTTGAAGCTGCTAACAATTGCTTCCACCGGACCGGGCTACAGCTTGTCCCTTTTGGAAGTCTTTAGTTTTTCAACCTTTTTCGCCCATCGGCCCAGCGTCTCGATTCGCCGCCCGGCCGG
>NZ_BAAHXV010000109.1:0-842 GCF_054657895.1 Desulfatiferula olefinivorans
TTTGAAATGGTCTTTGAAGTGATCGTACATGCGGGTGACGAACTCTTTGGATCCGATGATCTTGGAGTCCGTAAAATAGCGGGTCTGTTTGAAAAACCGGTCGGCCTGCGTGACCTCGAAATTCTTTTTCGCGGCCTTTGAAAAATCCTTTTCCGGAATGGAACGGCCTTTGGTTGAGGGCTTGACCCCTATTCCATAAACAAATTTCCGGTAAAAGCTGATGCGCTGATCCTTTGAATAATTGTCCTGGCCGATGAGTCCGAAATCCAGTGAAATCAAATCGTCTTTGTTGTCGGTCTGGAGCAGATAGCCCAGGGTGTTCCAGCGATAATCCTCAGGTATTTTAACTATTCCGGCCCGCACGGGGTTCAAATCGATGTAGGCCAGACAGTTGATCAGGGTTTCCCCGTTTTCAACGATCATGCTTTTGAACCGGTCTCCCCAGAAAAAGCCCTTCTTGTTGTGCCGCTTGTTGTAAAACCGCGTAAAATTCTGTTTCAGGTCTTTGACGAATTCCGAAAGACTGGCCCATTTGTCCCGGTAATACTGGATATCACTGCCGGACAACACGAGGTCCGTTCCGTAAATCGCTTCGAACCGCTCTTTGATTTCCCCATCGGAATACCGGTCCCCCGGATACATCCGAACCGCCAGATGAATATGATTCCCCATGACGCAAAACCCGAGAACATCGGCAAAGTAGCGCTTGGCGTAGACACGCAGGAGGCTCACAAAATAATCCTTCTCCACGTCACCGATACAGTACCCCGGCAGCGTTGACCGCGATATTACATGGTACACTGTGGGCTCGCCGGAGTTCACGATTCGAGACTGTCTTGGCA
>NZ_BAAHXV010000110.1:0-774 GCF_054657895.1 Desulfatiferula olefinivorans
ATATCTCGGATCAGACGTGCCTTTGACCACCCCCATCCGTTCGATTTCAAGCGGAAAGAACGGTTGAATATCCATTCGACCGTAACCGAAATTATGAGGAATACCGTCAACCAGAAGTGTGACGGGGACATCATGGTTGGCATCATACCCTCTCATGGAAATCGTCCCTGAAATAACCCCCTGGTTCCAATCTCCGTAGTAAGCGCCAGGGACTTTCTTGAGGAGTTCCATACTGAAATCCACATTCTGACTCTCGATCTGATCGGCACCAATGACGTCGATCGATGCGGGAAGATCAGCCGTTTCAAGGAAATCAGCCTTCTCCGTGACCTTTATCTCACCGATTTTCATGTACACCTTACTTCGTTCGGTTTCACTTTCAGTCCCCGCCTCGATGACCGTGTTCGGGTCCTTTGGAGTAACAGTCTGTGTCCCATATTGCTCCGCTGTGACCGAAGCAGCAAAGCCCATCCCGATAAAAAACATGACGGCCGCATGAAACACCAATCCCCTAATACTTTGAAATTTAATCCAATGCATTTTAATCCCCTTTAAAAATGAACATTAAAAAGCCACGAAAGCCTCTTACGCTGAATACGGTTCAACGTTGGAAACCTTCATGGCTGTCTATTGAGGAACGTGTGATTGTATTCCGGGCTTAAAGCCCAGAGGTTCAGTGGCTGAACTGGACAACGATTTGCTGTGATCGATATCGGCCTTCCTGGCCGAACAATGAAGATACGGGCCAACCTTCGAGGATGGAATGCAAACTCT
>NZ_BAAHXV010000111.1:0-584 GCF_054657895.1 Desulfatiferula olefinivorans
CCCCGGGTGAACCTTCCGACGTGAAGCATGGGCGTGCCGGGATGGTCCTCGGTGGGACAGGGCCAGTGGATGCCGTCCTGCTCGATGCGCTCGTAGGTGACGCCGGCGTAGGACGGCGTAACGGTGCGCATTTCGTTGAAGATGTCCTCGCTTTTTTGATAGCGCATGGGCGCGCCCATTTTTTCGGCGAGCATCATGATGATTTCCCAGTCGGCTCTGGCGATGCCGGGTCCGGCGACCGCCTTGCGGACGCGCTGGATCTTGCGTTCGGTGTTGGTGAAGGTGCCGTCTTTTTCCGCAAAACATAAGGAGGGCAGAACCACATCGGCTTTTTGGGCCGTCTCGGTGAGGAAGATGTCCTGGACCACCAGAAAATCGAGGTGTTTGAAGCTGTCGTTGACATGGTTGAGGTCCGGATCGGAGACCAGGGGATTTTCCCCGACAATGTACAGGGCCTTGATCTCCCCGGCATGGGCCCTGGGAATCATTTCGGTGACGGTCAGCCCGGGTTTTCGGCTCATGCCGGTGACACCCCAGGCCTCTTCCATTTTTTTGACGACAGATTCATCCGTCACGCTCTGGTA
>NZ_BAAHXV010000112.1:0-575 GCF_054657895.1 Desulfatiferula olefinivorans
TACAGGGTGACGTTCGAGGTCGTGATGCTGAAGGTATCCCCGCCGCTGTAGGCGGTGCCGGATCCGTTGGCAGCGGTGTTCCATCCGTCAAAGGTGTATCCGGTTCTCACCAGGGATCCCGTGTTGCCCAGAACCGTAGCCGTGTCGCCGTTATGATAGCTGGTCGCGTCCGTGGGCACGGCGCCCCCGGTGTTGGCATTGCCGTCATAAGTGACCGAGTAGGTGTTTTCCGTCCACTGTGCGTACAAGGTGACATTGGAAGACCCCATGGCAAAGGTGTCTCCTCCGTTGTAGGCAGTGCCGGATCCGTTGGCGGCGGTGTTCCATCCGGCGAAGGTGTACCCGGTTTTCACCAGGGACCCGGTGTTGCCCAGAACCGTCACCGTGTCGGTTATGGTGTAGGTGTTCCCGTCCGTCGGGACGGCGCCACCGGTCTGGGTGTTACCGTCGTAGGTGACCGTGTAATTGACGGCCGTCCACTGGGCGTACAGGGTGACGTTCGAGGTCGTGATGCTGAAGGTATCCCCGCCGCTGTAGGCGGTGCCGGATCCGTTGGCGGCGGTGTTCCATCCGTC
>NZ_BAAHXV010000113.1:0-554 GCF_054657895.1 Desulfatiferula olefinivorans
AGTGAAAGGTTTTGTCTCAAACCGAAGGTTCCTCCCGGTGTGCGGTTGACCCTCCATTCTTGACTGGACAGGCTGTCCCCTTCGCTCCATTTCCATTACGGAAACTTCACCACTACTACGGGACAGTCCGTCCCTGTGCCCTGCATTGGTACTCTCACTCTGGCTGTCTGCCAGAGATTCTCCCTTGGCATCAGGGCGACAGGTTCCCATGTTCCATACCGAAGCCTGTTTTGAAGTCATGCCACCTCCACGCCGGCTGCCGTCTCGCCCGGAACCGGACTCCGTCGAAACTTGTCCCGGAGATACGCTCGGTCCCCGGTTTTGACAGCGTTTTTCCATATCGACGCCTCATCAGTGGTTCATTTGCATTCATCTCTTCAAAACGTACCTGACAGATTCTCTTCTGCCTTTTCCCTTGTCGCTCACGACATGCACTCTTTACGCATGCCGCACAAGGCGGTTTGATCCCGATGTCCGATCAGCGAGACCGAGGGGCCTACCCTCATCTTCAGTACAGCAAGAAAGACCCAAGTCTTTCGTCATGGCACACGAGC
>NZ_BAAHXV010000114.1:0-551 GCF_054657895.1 Desulfatiferula olefinivorans
AGAACGCCTGGGTAAAAAGTAGAAAATTGATTTGCTCTTTCAAAAAGAAATGTTGTAAAGAAATCGGAGTTTGGGCTTTCTCCTGTTGAACCACTTTTCAAATTCACCCGCTGTCTCGTTCAGGGTGGCCCATCCGCTCAACCCTTGCGGCGGTTTCCGGCTCCTTCGTTCTCAGGGCGGCCCGCTCGTTCTAAGTCTTTCACGGCTTTGATCAACGTTTGGTTCTGGTTGTTCTTTGTCACACCTGGCATATTGTTCCCACGTTCTCCGGCATTGGGTTCATCACGTCTTGTTCCCAATCCATTCGCCATCGTGAGTCAATCTGCCAACAATTGCTTCCACCGGACCGGGCTACAGCTTGTCCCTTTAGGAAGTCTTTAGTTTTTCAACCTTTTTCGCCCATCGGCCCTGCGTCTCGATTCGCCGCCCGGCCGGTGAAGCACACGTTGGCAGTCGGACGAACGCCTGGTTAAAAAGTAGAAAATTGATTTGCTCTTTCAAAAAGAAATGTTGTAAAGAAAACGGAGTTTGGGCCTTCTCCTGTTGAACGA
>NZ_BAAHXV010000115.1:0-536 GCF_054657895.1 Desulfatiferula olefinivorans
GATGGCCGCATCGGTCATTTCCGGGCCAAGTGGGCGAATCTTTCGGAATTCATCCGTGAAGTCAAGCAGACGTTTTCCCGCTACTACAATAAGGTTAAAGGCCGCCGGGGGACCCTCTGGGGTGAACGGTTCAAGAGTGTGATCGTCGAAAAGGGCGAAACGCTGGTTCACTGTCTGGCCTACATCGACCTGAACGCCGTGCGTGCGGGCATTGTCAAGCGCCCCGAGGATTACCGCTGGTGTTCGCTGGGCTACCACAGTCAGACCGGGAATGCGGACGGCTTCCTGTCCACGGACTTCGGGTTGGTTGAGTTCGGTCATTTGGATGAAAATGAACGGTTTCGGCGCTATCGCCGTCATGTGTACGAGGCGGGGGCGTTGGATGCCGGCGGAACAAAACGGCGAAAGGCCATCGATTCGGCCATCGTCGAGGCCGAACGTAAAAAAGATTATGAGATCACAAAATCCGACCGGTTCATGAGCCGGACCCGCTATTTCACCGATTCGGGCATCATCGGATCCCGCGCCTTCGTCGC
>NZ_BAAHXV010000116.1:0-522 GCF_054657895.1 Desulfatiferula olefinivorans
ATAACGCACGCTTCACCGGGCGGGCGGCGCATCACGAAAGCCGCCGAGAAGAGAAAAAGGTTGAAAAATGATACTGACCAAAAATGCGCCGCTGTAGCCCGATCCGTGTGCAAGCGATTGTTGGCAGCTGATAATTACGAATGAAGGCCCCAACGATGTGCTACGGGTAAACATTCTTCACACAGCGCCTTACCATCATGTTCACCACCATTATAAATCACAAATTCAATATCATGAGCCAAATCATTTTCCGAGAAACCCGCAGGGTTCTTATCTCTATTAACCATTAAGTGTTGACAGTTTTCGCACTTACAAATGGAATATTTTTCAAGCCCATAAAATGAAGTTTCGATTGCAACCTTTTCAAGACCATATTTATTCAATAGAGTTTCAAGCTCCTGGTCAAAACCTGATAACTTTTCTTCAAATCTACATGACTCTATTTCTTCTGAATCTGTATAGAAAAAGCTGTGTATTTTTTGTATTGCAATATTTTTCATAGTACTGCCAACGTGTGCTTCA
>NZ_BAAHXV010000117.1:0-508 GCF_054657895.1 Desulfatiferula olefinivorans
CTCTCGCGGTAGGAACGCCGGTTACCCAGCGCCCCCCGCACAGACCCGGACGTGCGGTTTTCCCGCATCCGGTTCCTCGGTTGTACTCGCTTCCGCGTAAGACGTCTGTTTTATGCAAATACGCGATGTTGTCTGTCGACCATCACCATTTTAGGTTTTGCAATCCCCAACCGATCTATGGCAGCACTGAATGCCTTCCAGGTAAAACTTTTACGTTTACCTCCCCGGCGGTTCAGCCATTTAAATGAGCTTGCCACAGCCCAGTTGTAAAAGCGCCATTGCGAGGTCAGATTGCCCGGTACATTATAGTAGTTATAGTGACCCTGCAGCCGCCTGTTCAGCGCTTTTATGAAAAACATTCCTTTTAGATGACGGTTCTCCTTTATCCATTCCTTGATACGTTGACAAGCCCCTTGCAGTTTCTTGCGTTCCGTTCGCTGCTCAACCTTGACTGCGCCTTTGTCGTCTTTCTTCCAGTAGGTCTCAAAACCCAAGAAGGTCACCCTTC
>NZ_BAAHXV010000118.1:0-469 GCF_054657895.1 Desulfatiferula olefinivorans
TGAAGCACACGTTATATTTCTTAAATTATGATTTCAGATAAAATAAAAACGGAATTAGAATTATATACAGGGAAAAAAGGTAAACTCAGATACTATGTTATCTGGATTGTTCCATTTTTTTTTATTATTACATCGCTATGCTACTTATATTCTGCTTCGCTATTTGGCAAAGCAGTGGGAAAGGATTTATTTTACCTAATAGAACTATCTATCAAAGGTATTGATATAAATACAAGTTACTCTGGCATATGCATAAAAGGAATTTCATGTATTCATAATTCTTTTATGAATTTGGGGTTTTCTCTGCTCATGTTCCTCTTTGCGCATACAATAGTTAAAAAACGCAAAGTTTTTAATAATGAGCTTATATCATATTTAAAAGACATCGGTGTCTGGTCTGACTAAAATATAACCATCGCTTGCAGGCGACGGCTAAACGCCGCGCCTGAAGCGCACGTTGGCAGTCGGA
>NZ_BAAHXV010000119.1:0-460 GCF_054657895.1 Desulfatiferula olefinivorans
TTTCCGTTCGGCCCGGTGGAAAAGGACCGGTTCGTTTCGATCCTCAAACGGTTTTCACGTATTTATTTCACGGACATATTAGGTTACGCCGTGATGGACAACCACGTCCACATCCTGGTCCGCATGTTGCCGGAACGGAACTATACCGACGATGAGATCGAAGCGCGCTACAGGGTGTATTATGGTCAAGAGGCAGTGTTTCCATCAGGCCGCATCGATCATTTCAGAAAAAAATGGGCCAGTTTGTCCGAATTCATCCGGGAGGTCAAGCAGACCTTTTCCCGTTATTACAACAAAGCGAAGGGCCGGAAAGGGACCCTGTGGGGCGAGCGATTCAAGAGCGTGATCGTCGAGCGGGGTGAGACCCTGGTTCATTGTCTGGCCTACATCGACCTGAACGCGGTCCGTGCGGGCATTGTGACCCGACCGGAGAATTATCGATGGTGCTCGTTGGGCTACC
>NZ_BAAHXV010000120.1:0-442 GCF_054657895.1 Desulfatiferula olefinivorans
TGAGCCGGTCTTTATTGTTTTCTCACGGAGACACCAAGGCACAGAGAAAACAAGACCATGCCAAGGGCATGGTCCACGGCGTCAGGCTGTGTCACACATCAACCATAGCCTCTTTCGTGTTCTTCAGGGAGCGCAGCGACCGGGTGGTTGAATGGATTGACCACGAAGCTCACGAAGAGTACGACGGAAAAGAGCCCCGGCTCTTTTCTGTCATGCCATGGGAAGCCAGCAGGAACGTTGCTGTGCGACATGCCCCGGCATGTCCGGATTGACTCTGTGGCTTTGTGTCTCTGTGAGAGTCCTGAAACCGGCTTCACCGAAGGGTCGCCGGTCTTTTTTTTCTCACGGAGACACCAAGGCACAGAGAAAACAAGACCATGCCAAGGGCATGGTCCACGGCGTCAGGCTGTGTCACACATCAACCATAGCCTCTTTCGTGCTC
>NZ_BAAHXV010000121.1:0-437 GCF_054657895.1 Desulfatiferula olefinivorans
CATCAAAAACCAAAAGGAGAGATTCTATGGAACAAATATTTTCAGCGTCGGTTCAATACGGCGATTTAAAAGGAACAGCAGCGGCTGATAAGGCAGATGGGCAGAATCTCTCTAAATGGTTGAAAGATAAAGGCTTAATTACTGATGATGAATTTGTACTGGCTATTTCCATGTCAGTTGGTGAAAACCACGGTATTCACCAAGACCCCGTATATGTGGATTTTTATGTTAGAAAGCTTGGCGGAGGTCAAACAGTACCAGAAGTAATAGAAGAATCTGGTGGTTCAATTGAGCTTAGACGCATTAATGTTGATATGAATATTTTAGACTTTCTCGCTTTATTCAAACGGCTTGAAATAACTTTATCTTCTAAAGGTATGTTGGAAAATAAAACAATAATAAGTCAATAATGCTAACAATTGCATGCAGGGGATTGC
>NZ_BAAHXV010000122.1:0-427 GCF_054657895.1 Desulfatiferula olefinivorans
AGGTGACGGCGTAGGTGTCGATGGTCCATTCTGCGTAAAGGGTCAAAGCCGCATTGCCGGTGTAGGTGCCGCCCGACTCGTAGTGGGTGCCGGTTCCGTCCGTCGCCGTGTTCCAGCCCGCGAAGGTGTGGCCCGTTCGGGCGAGGCTCCCGGTATTGGCGGCCAACGTCAGGCTGACGTTGTAGGTCTTGGTCTGGGCGTCGGGCGCCGAGCCCGAGGTGGCCCCGTTGGTGTTGTAGGTGACGGCGTAGGTGTCGATGGTCCATTCGGCGTAGAGGGTCAAAGCCGCATTGCCGGTGTAGGTGCCGCCCGACTCGTAGTGGGTGCCGGTTCCGTCCGTCGCCGTGTTCCAGCCCGCAAAGGAGTGGCCCGTTCGGGCGAGGCTGCCGGTATTGGCGGCCAACGTCAGGCTGACGTTGTAGGTCTT
>NZ_BAAHXV010000123.1:0-418 GCF_054657895.1 Desulfatiferula olefinivorans
GTTTCTATTGAAATGACAAAACTATGAAAATAATAAATCGTACTGCCTTATTGTTTCAACCCAAGCAACCTTTCATTGATTGGTTAAATCAACATGAAACATCCGAATATGTTTATAAACTCAATGAGCGTAGAAACGATGGAAGCCTTTTTTTAATAGAGGAAGTAAAAAATATTGATGAAATAAAAACGTTAATTGAAGATAAATTTGAATATTTTTTTAAGTTTGAGCTGGATAAGTATCCTTTTGGAAGGGAATCTTGGCCTAATACCAATAATTTTGAAACGTTCGTGAACTGGATAGATTTTACCTACCACACAATTGTTGAAGATATGTGCGATGCTCCAATCAAATGGGAGTCTTTTTAATAATAAAAAAACATAACCATCGCTTGCAGGCGACGGCTAAACGCCGCGCC
>NZ_BAAHXV010000124.1:0-414 GCF_054657895.1 Desulfatiferula olefinivorans
TTCTTACCATAGCTCCTGCCGCCGCTGATCTTTTCCAGCTTTATCAGCCCGGCATAACTCAGGTAATGCCCTTTGTTGACAAAACGAAAGGGTGTCACCACACGGGCTACGATCTTCACCGCATGAATATCACCAATGCCGGGTAGGCTCTTTTGGTTTCTGATCTCAGGATAGGTCCGGGCAAGCCGTTTAAATTCCTGTTCATAGTGTTTTTTTTCTTCTTCATAGGCCGATATCTGTTTGTCCAGGCTGTTCAACACAAATTGCTCACTCCGCAAGTTCAGCTTGACGTTCTCTTTTTCATGCCCGTTTTTTCCGCAAACCCTGAGTAAGGCATAACGCTGATTTTGTAATCGAACGCCCAGCTTGATCAGGTCTTCATAGCCGCTTACAATCCTTCGCAAGTATACAAAT
>NZ_BAAHXV010000125.1:0-405 GCF_054657895.1 Desulfatiferula olefinivorans
CAGTCGGACGAACGCCTGGGTAAAAAGTGGAAAATTGTTTTGCTCTTTCAAAAACAAATGATGTAAAGAAATCGGAGTTTGGGCTTTCTCCTGTTGAACGACTTTTATAATTCAACCGCTGTCTCGTTCAGGGTGGCCCATCTGCTTAACCCTTGTGGCGGTTTCCGGCTCCCCCGTTCTCAGGGCGGCCCGCTCGTTCGAATGCTTTCACGGCTTTGATCACCGTTTGGTTCTGGTTGTTCTTTGTCACACCTGGCATATTGTTTCCACGTTCCCCGGCATTGGGTTCATCACGTCCTGTTCCCCACCCATTCGCCATCGTGAATCAATCTGCCAACAATTGCTTCCACCGGACCGGGCTACAGCTCGTCCCTTTTGGAAGTCTTTATTTTTTCAACCTTTTTA
>NZ_BAAHXV010000126.1:0-397 GCF_054657895.1 Desulfatiferula olefinivorans
TCGCGCCGAGCAAAGCTCGGCGTATCTTGCAGGGTGAAAGTCCCTGTCGGGAGGGTATCAGTAATGATGTCCATTAAGGGTTAGCCACCCACCCGTATCGAGCCTTGGATCCATGGCGGAGATACACACTGATCGTTGTAAGTGCCGGACGCCGATGAAATTGGCTGGAAACGAGCTGCGACCCGGAGAATTCCGGTGATATTCGTGGATGGTCTCACCCCACTGAAACAGCAACAGAGACGGTTTATCGAACAAGATGGATTAAGCGTAGGCAGAGAATCCTGTAGGCCGTAGGGGAGTCCGCGCTCCCTGAAGTGCTGGTACAGCTTCGAAATGCTAATTGCGGACGTCGAGGGTTTTAACGTGCGCCGAAGACAACACAGAAGCATCCGCTAAA
>NZ_BAAHXV010000127.1:0-372 GCF_054657895.1 Desulfatiferula olefinivorans
TGCCAAATTGTGGGCAAACCTCAATAACCATTTGTATTAATGGGCGACGACAAACGACACCGAAGCGACCTCGCGTCCCTTGTTGTCCGTATCGTGCATCCTGAAATCGTAAGCCCCTTCCTTTGAGGGCGCCTTGAACGTCAGTGTGCCGGAGGCTCGTTTTCTCAAATGCTGGTAACTCAGATCATGGCTGTCGTTGACCGGCTCGCTGCCGTGCTCAACATGGGAGGGAATGATGCCGATCCAGGCGTTGTCGGCGAAATTTTCAGCCGCCGTAAAATGAACCTGGATCTCCTGTCCGGGTTTGACGGTGGTTTTATCCAGCGTCAACGTGGGATATCCGGCAGATATCGTTGATGTCACAGTAAACGA
>NZ_BAAHXV010000128.1:0-359 GCF_054657895.1 Desulfatiferula olefinivorans
TTTTCTAAAATCAAGTAGTTATAATAATCATTGATTGGATTGTTACCGCCAATTGCCGATACGGTCCCGACTTTATAAACGCTTTTTAACTGTCTGCAGTAACGAGGATTTTTTTTACCATAGCTCCTGCCGCCGCTGATCTTTTCCAGTTTTATCAGCCCGGCATAACTCAGATAATGCCCTTTGTTAGCAAAACGAAAGGGTGTCACTACACGAGCTACGATCTTCACCACATGAATATCCCCAATGCCGGGTAGGCTCTTTTGGTTTCTGATCTCAGGATAGGTCCGGGCAAGCCGTTTAAATTCCTGTTCATAGTGTTGTTTTTCTTCTTCATAGGCCGATATCTGTTTGTCCAT
>NZ_BAAHXV010000129.1:0-352 GCF_054657895.1 Desulfatiferula olefinivorans
TTTTCTTAACCTGATCAACAAATGGCTGAAGGCCGGGATACTGGACACAGACGGCAGCGTCGTGAATCCGGAGTCAGGCACACCACAGGGGGGAGTCGTTTCACCCGTACTGGCAAACGTATATCTTCACTTTGGTCTGGATTTGTGGTTTCAAAAGTGCGTCAAGAAACACTGTAAAGGTGAAGCGTTTATTCTCAGGTATGCTGATGATTTCATCTGCGGCTTCAGATATCGAGACGAGGCCGGGCGATTTTATCAAGAGCTGCCTGAGAGGCTGAACAAATTCAAACTTTCAGTGGCGCCGGAGAAAACCAGAATGCAGCGGTTCAGTCGTTTTCATCCAGGTATGGAA
>NZ_BAAHXV010000130.1:0-352 GCF_054657895.1 Desulfatiferula olefinivorans
CTTTCTTAACCTGATCAACAAATGGCTGAAGGCCGGGATACTGGACACAGACGGCAGCGTCGTGAATCCGGAGTCCGGCACACCACAGGGGGGAGTCGTTTCACCCGTACTGGCAAACGTATATCTTCACTTTGGTCTGGATTTGTGGTTTCAAAAGTGCGTAAAGAAACACTGTAAAGGTGAAGCGTTTATTCTCAGGTATGCTGATGATTTCATCTGCGGCTTCAGGTATCGAGACGAGGCCGGGCGATTTTATCAAGAGCTGCCTGAGAGGCTGAACAAATTCAAACTTTCAGTGGCACCGGAGAAAACCAGAATGCAGCGGTTCAGTCGTTTTCATCCAGGTATGGAA
>NZ_BAAHXV010000131.1:0-344 GCF_054657895.1 Desulfatiferula olefinivorans
GCAAGAAGGATATGTTCACGGGTCTGGGGCATGGGGCCGTCATCGGCGCTGACCACCAGGATTGCACCGTCCATCTGGGCCGCTCCCGTGATCATGTTTTTGATATAGTCGGCATGGCCCGGACAGTCCACATGGGCATAATGGCGATTCGGAGTCTCGTACTCAACATGGGCGGTGGCGATGGTGATTCCACGTTCTTTTTCTTCCGGCGCCTTGTCGATCTCGTCGAAGGCGATGGCCTTTCCTTTGCCGGAACGCAGCGCGTTCTGCTTGGTAATTGCTGCCGTCAGCGTCGTCTTACCGTGGTCGATATGCCCGATGGTGCCGATGTTTACGTGCGGCTT
>NZ_BAAHXV010000132.1:0-337 GCF_054657895.1 Desulfatiferula olefinivorans
CCGCCATCGACTATCTCCATTCCTCGTTACAATAAATTAATATATAACGAGGAAAAATGCAAGATAAATCGTACAATTGGCTTTATTATCAGGACTATCTACGATTCATCATTACATTTTAACGGGAATTCAGGCTGAACAGGAAAAGGAGCTTCAAAAGGTCATGCGAGACAAATGCCCTGATCAATTAAAGCTATCATTTGCATTGTGAACACGAAAAGCAGTCATGCAGGTCATCAAAGAATTTTGTTCAATCTAAATGCCGATCAGGACAGTTGGTGAATACCTGAACAGGTGGGGATTTACACGTCAACGTCCATTAAAGAAAGCGTATAAG
>NZ_BAAHXV010000133.1:0-324 GCF_054657895.1 Desulfatiferula olefinivorans
TTTTTGTCAGCATCCTTGATGAGTCTCTCCATAAATTTGATAAGGGTCTGAGAATTCATCTTATCCTTGTAAACCATAAATCGAACCTTGCCTTGATTTGTAACCGACGAAATCAGATTCACCCGTTTACATCTTGAATGCACCTTAATCTCCGGGGTTTCACCGCGTGGGGCGTAACTACGGCCGTAATAGCTGTCATTGCACAGCCCGGTTTCGTCACCCCAATGGATTTCGGCGTTCTCTTTTTTCGCTTTAGCGGTGATTTTTGGGTAATCTTCAGTCAACCAGGCTTTTACGGCTTTGGGATTCTGGCTATAGGCTTTT
>NZ_BAAHXV010000134.1:0-321 GCF_054657895.1 Desulfatiferula olefinivorans
GCTGGCCCATTTCTTACGGAAATGGGCCAGGCGTCCCACTGGAAACACCGCATCGTGACCGTATTTAACCTTGAATCGGGCTTCGATATCCGCATCGGAAAAGTTCCGTTCCGGCAGCATGCGGACCAGGATGTGCACATGGTTATCCATCACGGCGTAGCCGAGGATCTCCGCAAAATAGATCCGGGCGAACCATTTCAGAATCGAAACGAACCGGTCTTTTTCCACCGGTCCGAACGGAAATCCGTCCAGGGCCGTGCGGGAAATGACATGATAGACGCATTTCTGATCCGAACTGAGCATGCGGGTGGTTCGCGGCAT
>NZ_BAAHXV010000135.1:0-317 GCF_054657895.1 Desulfatiferula olefinivorans
TACCTTGGTCAAAAACTTCATTGGATGACATTGCAAGCATAGTAGCAGAAAACGAGGGTGAGGACTTCTATCAATTTTGCGGGATTTTCCATACACTTGGTGGGAAAGCAGATTGGCAAGTACCAATCCGATTGAATCTTGAACAACATGGGGCTTCGTTGAACTATGAATTGTGGATTGGTTGCTCAGATGAAAATTGGGTAAACATATCAGATTCAAAACGCTGGAAATCCTTATATTTTATTTATCACGAAGAACAAATGGAATCTTGGCAATGGCAGTACCACGTTATAGGCTCATTTGAAAAACATGAAAGA
>NZ_BAAHXV010000136.1:0-317 GCF_054657895.1 Desulfatiferula olefinivorans
GAGCCCCAGCGCGACACCGACAAGACCTTCCTGATGCCCATCGAAGACGTGTTCAGCATCTCCGGCCGCGGAACGGTTGTAACCGGCCGTATCGAACGCGGTGTGATCAAGACCGGCGAGGAAGTGGAAATCGTGGGTATCCGCGAGACGTCCAAAACCGTATGTACCGGTGTTGAAATGTTCCGCAAGATCCTGGACGAAGGTCAGGCCGGTGACAACGTTGGCCTCCTTCTGCGCGGCACGAAACGTGACGAGGTCGAACGCGGTCAGGTCGTCGCCAAACCGGGTTCCATCACGCCCCACACCAAATTTTCCGC
>NZ_BAAHXV010000137.1:0-315 GCF_054657895.1 Desulfatiferula olefinivorans
TTCAAAGGTCTTTGAGGCGTAAAGCCCCATCTTTTCAGGTATTCTCCAACTGTTCTGATCGGCATTTCAATGCCATAAAATTCTTTGATGGCCTGATTGACGGCTTTTCGCGTCCACAATGCAAAAGGAAATTTCAATTGATCAGGGCACTTATCGCGCATAACCTTTTGCAGTTCTTTTTCCTGATCCTGCGTAAGCGTCCGGAAGCTCCCTTCTGTCCGGCCACGCTTTTTGATTTGAATTGCCGATTGACTGCCATCAAGATAAGCTTTATACCATGTGCAGATTGTTGTTGCGCTAATCCCTGTAATTTCA
>NZ_BAAHXV010000138.1:0-315 GCF_054657895.1 Desulfatiferula olefinivorans
TTCAAAGGTCTTTGAGGCGTAAAGCCCCATCTTTTCAGGTATTCTCCAACGGTTCTGATCGGCATTTCAATGCCATAAAATTCTTTGATGGCCTGCTTGACGGCTTTTCGCGTCCACAATGCAAAAGGAAATTTCAATTGATCAGGGCACTTATCGCGCATAACCTTTTGCAGTTCCTTTTCCTGATCCTGCGTAAGCGTCCGGAAGCTCCCTTCTGTCCGGCCACGCTTTTTGATTTGAATTGCCGATTTACCGCCATCAAGATAAGCTTTATACCATGTGCAGATTGTTGTTGCGCTAATCCCTGTAATTTCA
>NZ_BAAHXV010000139.1:0-314 GCF_054657895.1 Desulfatiferula olefinivorans
AACGCGGAAAGCGTCACCTGCACCCGCTTGTTATTTTATGATTACAGTGTGTTGCCAATTTTTGTAATGCCGGTAAGGGCATTAACGTTTTAAGCTTGAATGACCGCCGGACAAGCGAGCCGCCCTGAACGGAACAGCGGGATGAAGGCCCGAAAGCGTTCGATACGACGAACCACCCGGATGAGCCATTTCTTTTCTTTTTTGAATTAGCGTTTCAAAAGAGCAAAATCAAGCATTCAATTGAGTGATGACGTTCTTGGTTGCGATTACGTTGCCGACCATGAAATCACTTATCTTTCAAATGCAGGAATAAA
>NZ_BAAHXV010000140.1:0-311 GCF_054657895.1 Desulfatiferula olefinivorans
AGCGTCACCTGAACCCAATTGTTATTTTATGATTACAGTGTGTTGCCAATTTTTGTAATGCCGGTAAGGGCATTAACGTTTCAAGTTTGAAATGACCGCCGGACAGGCGAGCCGCCCTGAACGAGACAGCCGGATGAAGACACGAAAGCGATTGATACGGCGAACCACCCGGAAGAGCCACTTCGTTTCTTTTTCGAATTAACGTTTCAAAAGAGCAAAATCAAACACCCGATTGGGTGATGAATTTCTTGGTTACGACTACGTTGCCTACCATGAAAGCCCATATCTTTCAAATACAGGAATAAAATAAC
>NZ_BAAHXV010000141.1:0-306 GCF_054657895.1 Desulfatiferula olefinivorans
TGAGGCCCAGCGGTTTCGCCGCTACCGCCGTCATGTGTATGAGGTCGGAGCCTTACCGCGGGCGGGAGGGAAAGGCGGTAAGGCCATCGGCAAGGAATTGCTGGAAAAAGAACGGAAACGGGAATTCGATCCCGGCCGGACCGCCCGATTCATGAGCCGGACCCGCTATTTCACGGATTCGGGCATTATCGGCACCCGGGCCTTTGTGGCCGATCAGTACCGTCAGTTCAAGCACGCCTTTCAGCCCAGGCATGAGAAGAAACCCAGGCCCATCACGGGGCTGGACGGAATCTATTCGCTCAAGCG
>NZ_BAAHXV010000142.1:0-301 GCF_054657895.1 Desulfatiferula olefinivorans
GAATCCTCGTTACTGCAGACAGTTAAAAAACGTTTATAAAGTAGGGACCGTATCGGCAATTGGCGGTAACAATCCAATCAATGATTATTATAACTACTTGATTTTATGGAAAAATTATCCTGAATATCAGGCCAGACATAAGGCATGTCGCAGATTGGCGGAATTAAGCTTTGGTATATTGAAGAGCGGTAAAAAATATCAACCATACAGAAAGGAACGGTTAAAGAAAATTTCATAAAATATATCAGGCCTTAAGCATCGTGTTCAAGATGATATCAATACGGACAACGGTCTTTGGGTA
>NZ_BAAHXV010000143.1:0-297 GCF_054657895.1 Desulfatiferula olefinivorans
CACAAACGCGAAAAAATCCCCAATCCGATCAGCGGCCTATCGGGGGTCTATGCCCTGAGACGCTTTTCCTGAATCGTTTCGCTCGGTCGAAACGTCATGCCATCCGTCAACCCCTGGGATCGTTGCGCCCAAACGTCAGATGCATCACGAAAATAAAGGCCCGCCTGCTCTAAAATAGCCCTGATTTCAACCACCCATGGTTTTTTCCTGGTCAAAAATCAACGTTGGCGCTTGGCGAATTTGATCTAAGGGGTGGTTGGACGGTAAGACATGTAAAATAACCTGTCCCTTTTTGCT
>NZ_BAAHXV010000144.1:0-295 GCF_054657895.1 Desulfatiferula olefinivorans
ACCCGTATCGAGCCTTGGATCCATGGCGGAGATACACACTGATCGTTGTAAGTGCTGGACGCCAAGTAAATTGGCTGGAAACGAGCTGCGACCCGGAGAATTCCGGTGATATTCGTGGATGGTCTCACCCCACTGGAACAGCAACAGAGACGGTGTATCGAACAAGATGGATTAAGCGTAGGCAGAGAATCCTGTAGGCCGTAGGGGAGACCGCGCTCCCTGAAGTGCTGGCACAGCTTCGAAATGCTAATTGTGGACGCCGAGGGTTTTAACGTGCGCCGAAGGCAACACAGAA
>NZ_BAAHXV010000145.1:0-284 GCF_054657895.1 Desulfatiferula olefinivorans
TTGGCAGTCGGACGAACGCCTGGGTAAAAAGCAGAAAATTGTTTTGCTCTTTCAAAAAGAAATGGTGTAAACAATTCGGTGCAAGGACATTCTCCCGCTGAACGGATTTTCAAGTTCAGCCGCTGTCTCGTTCCGGGTGGCCCATCCGCTCAACCATTGTGGCGGTTTCCGGCGCCTTCGTTCTCAGGGCGGCCCGCACGTTCGAAAGCTTTCCCGGCTTTGATCATCGTCTGGTTCTGGTTGTTCTTTGTCACACCTGGCATATTGTTTCCACGTTCCCCGGT
>NZ_BAAHXV010000146.1:0-279 GCF_054657895.1 Desulfatiferula olefinivorans
AAAGGTGTATCCGGTTCTCACCAGGGACCCGGTGTTGCCCAGAACGGTGGCCGTGTCGCCGTTATGATAGCTGGTCCCGTCCGTGGGCACGGCGCCCCCGGTGTTGGCATTGCCGTCATAGGTGACGGAATAGGTGTTTTCCGTCCACTGGGCATACAGGGTGACATTGGAAGACCCCATGGCAAAGGTGTCCCCGCCGCTGTAGGCGGTACCGGATCCGTTGGCGGCGGTGTTCCATCCGGCAAAGGTGTATCCGGTTTTCACCAGGGACCCGGTGTT
>NZ_BAAHXV010000147.1:0-275 GCF_054657895.1 Desulfatiferula olefinivorans
AAGGAGGAGGTGGAGTCTGGGAAATTGGTGAAGGAACACGAGGAGTGCTACAATAGGTTCCTCGTCATCAAGGAAACTCCAAAACGAGGGCTACGTGTGACCTTCAACGATGAGGAGGTACAGAAAAGCAGGAAGCGCTATATTGGTTTCTTCTGCATTCTGACATCCGCCATCAAAGACCCGATGGATGCTCTGTCCGTATACCGGGCTAAAGAATCCGTCGAGAATAGTTTTGACGACCTGAAAAACCATCTCGACATGAAGCGGCTACGGAT
>NZ_BAAHXV010000148.1:0-271 GCF_054657895.1 Desulfatiferula olefinivorans
CCACACGTCCACCGCAATGGACAGCCGGGTTTTTCTCCAATTCCTCGCCTTGATCCTGATCTGTCGGATACGGAACATCTCCAAAAAAGACAAAATCCTGAAAAACTTAACTGTTCGAGAGATAATTGAACATATGGAAACGCTGGTGAAGGTCAAGTTCTCAGGGCGTTACGGGCAGCTTTATAACGAAACGTATCCCATTGAGCGTAGGATAATGGAAGTTTTCGAGCTTACCCTTTCGACATAGTTACAAAATTCGGGAAAAGAGGAT
>NZ_BAAHXV010000149.1:0-261 GCF_054657895.1 Desulfatiferula olefinivorans
TCTCCTGCGTGACGGATTCATGCCGTTCACGTTTACGGTCACGAGCACGAGCACGTTCACGATGGCGGTCGAACAGGTCTCGGCCTACCGTGAACGTGCTCGTGAACGTGAACATGCACGTGAACGAATGCGACATGCAGTTGCCTTGGGCCTAATACCCCGGGCGTGCGGCGGGGGCGTTTATTCAATCTTGCAACAAAGCGATTTAACACACTTCCTTTCGAATATGTGGCCGTTCGTGGCCTGCGAAGCTTTTTACGA
>NZ_BAAHXV010000150.1:0-258 GCF_054657895.1 Desulfatiferula olefinivorans
CCAGAGAGCTCAGATAGGCGTGTGAGGAATACTGATATCCTTATTGCATATATTTGATAAAGTAAGAACCGTTAATGAAAAGGCAGTCGCATTGAAGATGATGTGAAGGGTCGAAGGGGCGTGGAGACCGTAAGCAAGAAAAATGGATTTCTTGTTATACAAGGGTGTTTTTTCTTGACTTACTTTCTCATAGGCGTGTTCTTCAGTGAGCGCAGCGAACGGGTGGTTAATAAATCTGTAGCTTTTCTCAAGGGGAAA
>NZ_BAAHXV010000151.1:0-254 GCF_054657895.1 Desulfatiferula olefinivorans
GTTTCTGCCATGACATGGGAGCCCACAGGAGTCTTGCCGTGCGACATGCCCCGGCATGTCCGGATTGACTCTGTGTCTTTGTGTCTCTGTGAGAGTCTTAAAACCGGCTTCACCGAAGAGTCGCCGGTCTTTTTTTTCTCACGGAGACGCCAAGACACAGAGATAACAAGACCCTGCCAAGGGCATGGGGCACGACCTCAAGCTGTGTCACACATCAACCATAGCCTCTTTCGTGCTCTTCGTGTTCTTCAGGG
>NZ_BAAHXV010000152.1:0-248 GCF_054657895.1 Desulfatiferula olefinivorans
TTCTTACCATAGCTCCTGCCGCCGCTGATCTTTTCCAGTTTTATCAGCCCGGCATAACTCAGATAATGCCCTTTGTTAGCAAAACGAAAGGGTGTCACTACACGAGCTACGATCTTCACCGCATGAATATCCCCAATGCCGGGTAGGCTCTTTTGGTTTCTGATCTCAGGATAGGTCCGGGCAAGCCGTTTAAATTCCTGTTCATAGTGTTGTTTTTCTTCTTCATAGGCCGATATCTGTTTGTCCAG
>NZ_BAAHXV010000153.1:0-246 GCF_054657895.1 Desulfatiferula olefinivorans
GAAGGGGACGGTCTAAGGGTCTGTAAAAAAATAACCCGACCATCTTGCATCCCGGCTTCGGGCCGTCTTTCGTTGTGGCTCAATCGCAAAATCCTCGACGTAGCTTGGGCTACGCCTGTGGTTTTGCTCAATCACCACAACAAAATCTGACCCAAATCTGTGCGCTATATGGCCATGTTATTTTTTGACAGACCCTAAGTGATTTCTCACGGAGACACAAAGTCACAAAGAGGGTGTCGTGTGCTC
>NZ_BAAHXV010000154.1:0-245 GCF_054657895.1 Desulfatiferula olefinivorans
CCGGCGTAGAGCCGTGCGGCAGCGATCAGATCGCCTGCGGGAATACCGGTGATCGTCTCCACATGGTCGGGCGTGAAGGCGGCCACGGACTGTCTGAGGGCCTCGAAATTCTCGCAGCGGTTTGCCGTGAAATCCTTGTCATAGAGGTCTTCGGCGATGATCACGTGCATCAGGCCGTTGATCCAGGCCACATCCGTGCCGGGATTGGGCCTCAGCCAGTGATCGGCGAATTCGGTCATCTTGAT
>NZ_BAAHXV010000155.1:0-244 GCF_054657895.1 Desulfatiferula olefinivorans
GCGTCAGGTCGGTGTTCCGAGAATCGTTGTGTTCCTGAACAAATGCGACATGGTCGACGACGAGGAACTGATCGAGCTGGTCGAGATGGAACTTCAGGAACTTCTGGACAAGTACGAATTCCCGGGATCCGAAACCCCGATCATCCGCGGCAGCGCCCTCAAGGCACTTGAATGCGACGATCCCAAGGCCGACGACGCCCAGTGCATTTTCGCCCTGATGGATGCCTGTGACTCCTATATTCCC
>NZ_BAAHXV010000156.1:0-244 GCF_054657895.1 Desulfatiferula olefinivorans
CCGTCAGGTCGGTGTTCCGAGAATCGTTGTGTTCCTGAACAAATGCGACATGGTCGACGACGAGGAACTGATCGAGCTGGTCGAGATGGAACTTCAGGAACTTCTGGACAAGTACGAATTTCCGGGCTCCGAAACCCCGATCATCCGCGGCAGCGCCCTCAAGGCCCTGGAATGCGACGATCCCAAGGCCGACGACGCCCAGTGCATTTTCGCCCTGATGGATGCCTGTGACTCCTATATTCCT
>NZ_BAAHXV010000157.1:0-240 GCF_054657895.1 Desulfatiferula olefinivorans
AATTCAAAGGATCAGCGCATCAGCTTTTACCGGAAATTTGTTTATGGAATAGGGGTCAAACCCTCAACCAAAGGCCGTTCCATTTCGGAAAAGGATTTTTCAAAGGCCGCGAAAAAGAATTTCGAGGTCACGCAGGCCGACCGGTTTTTCAAACAGACCCGCTATTTTACGGACTCCAAGATCATCGGCTCAAAAGAGTTCGTCACCCGCATGTACGATCACTTCAAAGACCATTTCAAG
>NZ_BAAHXV010000158.1:0-239 GCF_054657895.1 Desulfatiferula olefinivorans
GCCCAAACTCCGATTTCTTTAAAACATTTGTTTTTGAAAGAGCAAATCAATTTTCTACTTTTTACCCAGGCGTTCGTCCGACTGCCAACGTGTGCTTCACCGGCCGGGCGGCGAATCGAGACGCCGGGCAGATGGGCGAAAAAGGTTGAAAAACTAAAGACTTCTAAAAGGGACGAGCTGTAGCCCGGTCCGGTGGAAGCAATTGTTGGCAGATTGATTCACGGTGGCGAATGGATTGG
>NZ_BAAHXV010000159.1:0-239 GCF_054657895.1 Desulfatiferula olefinivorans
GGACTAAACCGCTTCGCGGCAGTATATCTCGCAAATTCAAGCACTTCTGATTAATTCAATCTTCATTTTTTGTTTACAAAAAGCGGAACTAACTTTTCATAATGCGATAATTATTTTATATCTCCTTTATTTTATTAACTTTTTATTTAAAGGAGAAATAATGACGGCATTACGAGAAGAAATGATCCGCGCCATGAAAGTAAGGAATTTTTCTGTAAAGACCCAGGAGTCGTATTTAT
>NZ_BAAHXV010000160.1:0-238 GCF_054657895.1 Desulfatiferula olefinivorans
AATCGGGCGCAATGATCGAGGTTGTTGGTTTTGAGAACGGCCCGGGTGAATTTCTGCACCAGATAGTTTTCCTCGTTGGTGATCCGGGCCGAGGTCAGCACCCCGATGCTGTCCGCACCGTCTTTGTTCCGGATTGCCGTCAGCCGGTCCGCCGTCCGCGTCAGCGCCTCGTCCCAGGATGCTTCGCGGAAGACGCCGTTTTCCTTGATGAGCGGCGTGGTCAGACGATCCTTCGAGG
>NZ_BAAHXV010000161.1:0-237 GCF_054657895.1 Desulfatiferula olefinivorans
AACCAAACGCTGATCAAAGCCGTGAAAGCATTCGAACGAGCGGGCCGCCCTGAGAACGAAGGCGCCGGAAACCGCCGCAAGGGTTGAGCGGATGGGCCACCCTGAACGAGACAGCGGACGAATTTGAAAAGCCGCTGAACAGGATAATGCCCTTGCCCGAATTGTTTACATCATTTCTATTTGAAAGAGCAAATCAATATTCTACTTTTTCCCCAGGCGTTCGTCCGACTGCCAACT
>NZ_BAAHXV010000162.1:0-236 GCF_054657895.1 Desulfatiferula olefinivorans
CCCCCGGTCTGGGTGTTGCCGTTGTAGGTGACCGTGTAATTGACGGCCGTCCACTGGGCATACAAGGTGACATTGGAAGACCCCATGGCAAAGGTGTCTCCACCGCTGTAGGCGGTGCCGGACCCGTTGGCGGCGGTGTTCCATCCGTCAAAGGTGTATCCGGTTTTCACCAGGGACCCGGTGTTGCCCAGAACCGTCACCGTGTCGTTTATGGTGTAGGTGTTCCCGTCCGTCGG
>NZ_BAAHXV010000163.1:0-232 GCF_054657895.1 Desulfatiferula olefinivorans
ATCGGATGCGAATATTCGGATGATTGAACTTGAATTGCGCGAGAAGCTTGATGACGATTTGTGGTATGGTCGAAATTTTGTGGCCTCGATCCGGCTTAGGTGGGAGCAATTTTTTGGGCGTTCCATTTTTCTTAAGTTTACTGTTGTTTTTAAGCCATGTTTTAAGGGCAGGATCGGGCATATGGAACGAAAAAACAACAGGGTTAGTAACTTTCGCCGTGATCAATACCAG
>NZ_BAAHXV010000164.1:0-219 GCF_054657895.1 Desulfatiferula olefinivorans
GAACTCCTTTCCGGCATGTTTGAACTTTCGCTCAAGGGCGTGCGGCATGTAAACCTCACCATGGCCATCGGCCAGATCCTTTTCATGAATCTGTCTGACCTGCTCGACATGGTACATGAGTTCCGTCGTGATGCTTTTCGGGAAAACGGTAACACGATCCTTGCCGCCTTTGCCGTCATAGACATAGATGTATTGACGGCTGAAATCGATATCCTTGAT
>NZ_BAAHXV010000165.1:0-218 GCF_054657895.1 Desulfatiferula olefinivorans
TTTCTCCTGTTGAACGACTTTTCAAATTCAACCGCTGTCTCGTTCAGGGTGGCCCATCCGCTCAACCCTTGTGGCGGTTTCCAGCGCCTTCATTCTCAGGGCGGCCCGCACGTTCGAAGGCTTTCACGGCTTTGATCAGCGTTTGGTTCTGGTTGTTCTTTGTCATACCTGGCATATTGTTCCCACGCTTCCCGGCATTGGGTTCATCACGTTCGGTC
>NZ_BAAHXV010000166.1:0-211 GCF_054657895.1 Desulfatiferula olefinivorans
CCGACGGACGGAAACACCTACACCATCACCGACACGGTGACGGTTCTGGACAACACCGAGTCCCTGGTGAAAACCGGATACACCTTTGACGGATGGAACACCGCCGCCAACGGATCCGGCACCGCCTACAGCGGAGGAGACACCTTTGCCATGGGGTCTTCCAATGTCACCCTGTATGCCCAGTGGACCATCGACACCTACGCCGTCACCT
>NZ_BAAHXV010000167.1:0-211 GCF_054657895.1 Desulfatiferula olefinivorans
TTGGTTGTTCTTTGTTACACCTGGCATATTGTTTCCACGTTCCCCGGCATTGGGTTCATCACGTCCGGTTCCCCATCCATTCGTCACCGTGAATCAATCTGCCAACAATTGCTTCCACCGGACCGGGCTACAGCTTGTCCCTTTTGGAAGTCTTTAATTTTTCAACCTTTTTCGCCCATCTGCCCGGCGTCTCAATTCGCCGCCCGGCCGG
>NZ_BAAHXV010000168.1:0-210 GCF_054657895.1 Desulfatiferula olefinivorans
CCTTCGGTGAAGCCGGTTTCAGGACTCTCACAGAGGCACAAAGACACAGAGTCAATCCGGACATGCCGGGGCATGTCGCACAGCAACGTTCCTGCTGGCATCCCATGTCATGGCAGAAACGAGCCGGGGCTCTTTTCCGTCGTACTCTTCGTGAGCTTCGTGGTCAATCCATTCAACCACCCGGTCGCTGCGCTCCCTGAAGAACACGAA
>NZ_BAAHXV010000169.1:0-209 GCF_054657895.1 Desulfatiferula olefinivorans
AGAGATTATGCCGATCAATAATCAAATCAACAAAACGAGATAACACTACACCAAAACCGATTGACTCAGGTAATGTAAGCACATCCTGATCGGCTCCGATACAAAGGCATATTTCCTTCTGTATTCTACTAACAGTATACATTCTCTACAGCTAACGTGTGCTTCACCGGCCGGGCGGCGAGCCGAGACGCCGGGCCGATGGGCTAAAA
>NZ_BAAHXV010000170.1:0-207 GCF_054657895.1 Desulfatiferula olefinivorans
CCAGAGAGCTCAGATAGGCGTGTAAGGAATACTGATATCCTTATTGCATATATTTGATAAAGTAAGAACCGTTAATGAAAAGGCAGTCGCATTGAAGATGATGTGAAGGGTCGAAGGAGCGTGGAGACCGTAAGCAAGAAAAACGGGTTTCTTGTTATACAAGGGGTGTTTTTTCTTGACTTACTTTCTCATAGGTGTGCCTTTGTG
>NZ_BAAHXV010000171.1:0-203 GCF_054657895.1 Desulfatiferula olefinivorans
GAGATCTACGTTCTGAGCAAGGAAGAAGGCGGACGTCATACGCCGTTCTTTACCGGTTACCGTCCCCAGTTCTTTTTCAGAACCACGGACGTGACGGGTATCCTGAACCTTCCCGAAGGCGTGGAAATGATCATGCCCGGGGACAACGTGACCATCACGGCTGAACTCATTGCCCCCATCGCCATGGAAGAAGGTCTCCGTTT